>NZ_DASWSJ010000319.1:0-25405 GCF_036402745.1 Actinophytocola sp.
CGCCTGGTCGCCTACGGGATGGCGTCGGGCGAGCTGATCGACGTGCCGCTGGCGAAGCTGTTCCAGATGCGCGCGGCGGCGGGGTTCTCGCTGATGGCGTGGCGCGCGGGGCAGCCGGAGGAGGCCGCGGCCTCGGTGGCCGAGCTGACCGACCACTTCGTGACGGGCCGCCTGCACACGACGGTCCACGCCCGGCTACCCCTGGCAGAGGTGGCGAAGGCCCACCAGCTCCTCGACGACCGCGCCCAGCTGGGTCGCATCCTGTTGGTGCCTTAGGGGCGGCCCGCCGCGCAAGACCGGGCCTCCAACCCAACTGGTCCGGCAGCCAAGGGCCTGTCTCGTAGAGAGTGGTGTGAAGTCCTGCGCCGACCACCGCAACCTCAGGGGACCGTGACGACACCCAGCCACCACCCACCCCGACACCCACACCATCCGCCGGAACGCAACACACACTTTAAATCCCGGGGAGGCGGACTAGAGCAGGCGGGCCCACGTCTTCGGCCCCACGATCCCGTCCACCTCCAGGCCCGCGCGGCGCTGGAACTCCCGCACGGCCTTGTCGGTCAGCGTGCCGAAGATGCCGTCCACCGCGAGGCCCGCGGCCTGCTTGCGGTTGAGGATCCCCTGCGCCTCACGCACCGCGTCGCCGCGGGCGCCGCGCTTGATGGTCGGGTGGGCGGCCCCGGCGTGGCCGTTCGCGAGGCACTCGAAGTGCATCTCGTCCACGCGACCCTGGAAGTCGCCGCCCCAGAGCAGGCCCAGCTCGCGGGCCTTGGCCGAGATCGCGGCACGCTTGGCGGCCGGCACGGTGCCGTGCTTGCCCATCGGGTGCGACGGCGCGTTGAGGTCGATCGCCGTGCCGCTGGCGTGGTTGCTGAGCACGGTCGAGCCCTTGATCGGGCGGAACGCGTAGCCGAAGCACTCCCCCGCGCGCAACGGCTCGATGTGGACGTGGAACCAGTGCGCCATCTCCAGCAGGCGCGGCGCAACGTCGGCGCGGATGGGTAGCTTTACGGCGGTCCCGTTGACGCCGAACGTCCGCACGTTGATCTCGTCCCGGTTCGCCGACGCGGGGAACCCGTTCTGACTCTTGGCCATCGCTGACATCTCCTGCCGCTCGCACCGGTACGGACCCTCGGCGGTCGTCCGCCGTATACCGATGTCGTCGGCTGTCTGATGAGCTCAGCGGGCCTCTGATACATCGACTTGCGAAGGCCGTCCGATCCGGCCGGTGGCGCGTTCAGCTCCAGCAGGCGCGGTCAGGGGGTCACCGGCCCGGGGTCGGGCAGCAGCACCGACGGCAGGTCGCAGTCGGGATGCAGCCGCAGCAGCTGGTAGGCGATGCCGCCGGCGCCGGGGAGCAGGCCCGGCACGAAGCAGTCCCCGGCCATGCCGGTGACGACGCCGAACCACTCCAGGCCACTGATGACCTGGGCGTCCACAGTGGACCGGAGGAGGCCGGGCGGGCCGAGGTCGAGCGCGACGGCCCCGGTGACCAGCTCCCACCCGCCGAGGTCGCCGTGGCAGAGCGTGTGGTTCCAGCCGTTGCCGCGGTCCCACGCGGACTCGGCGGCACGCCGGACGGTCTCCCGGCGGCTGAGGTCGCCCTCCCGGTACAGCAGGTCCAGCTCGGCGAGGCCGACGCCGACCGAGCCGTGGCACCACGCGGCGCCGGCGTTTCGCTCGTGCCCCAGGTCCGGCCAGCCGGCCAGGCCGGGGTCGTAGCGCGTGTCCTCGTGGGCGAACGCGGCCCGCGCGGTGTCCTCGTGCGCCGGGTCGCCGGTGACCTCGGCCAGCCGGGCGAGCGCCCAGCCGATGCCGGTGGCGCCGTGCGCGAACCCGCCGATGCCCTCGGGGAAATCGCGGTTGGGCCAGGCCACGGTGTCCACACCGGACGGTGTCGCGGCCGGGGTGGCCTCGGCCACCAGCTGGTCGCCGAGCGTCCCGGCCAGCTCGACCCAGCGCCGCTCGCCGGTGTGCTCGGCGAGGCGCAGCAACGGGACGATCGCGCCCGCCCGGCCGGCGAGGACGTCGTAGGCCGGGTCGTCGGCGACCGCGCGCGGGAGCCGGCCGGCGAGGGCGCCCGCCCACTCCAGCGCGTCGTCGCCGACCACGCCCAGCCGGCGCAGCAGCAGCCAGCCACAGATGCGTGAGCCGAGGCCGACGTAGCCGCCGGGTGGTTCCGGGCGCAGCGGCCCGGCCGCGGTGTCGGCGAGGCGCATGGTGCGCACGGCCGCGCGGAGCAGCGTCTCGACGCCGGGCACCTCCTCGGCGCGGCCGGCCTCCTGCTCGCGCAGCTGGCCGGCGAGCAGGACCGCCACGCCCGCGGTGCCGCTGTAGAGGTCGTTGCGCAGCGGCTGGACCGACCAGCCGGTGGAGTCGAAAACGGGCGCGACCCAGCTGACCGAGCTGTCGGCCGCGGTGATCGCGGTGGCCACGACCTGGCCCACGATGCCGGCGGCGAGCGAGCGCCGCCGGTGGTCCAGGTCCGTCGTGTCCACAGTGGAGGGAAGGCGGCGGACGGCCGCCGGGAGCCGGCCCTCGTTGAGGTAGGCGCTGACGAGCGCGGCCTGGACGACCCGGCGCTCGAGGCCGGTGTCGGTGGCGCGCCACCGGTGCAGCGCGGCGGCGACCAGGTCCTCCCGGGTGCCGCAGGTGGTGCCGCCGGGGCCGGTGAGCGTGCCGGCGGCGGGCGTAGTGGTGAAGAACGGGAGGTCGCCGCCGAGCAGCTCGGCGACCTCGGCCGCGATCACCGCGGGGTCGCCGGGCGCGCCGGGCGCGCCGGCGGCGTGCGTGGCGAGCAGGTCCTCGGCCCTGGCGACGGCGGGCGCCTGGTCGTGCAGCGAGGCGGGGTGCCAGAGCATGCGGCCGAGCTCGGCGTAGGTCTCGGTGGGACGCAGGACCGCGCGGACGGGTGTGGTGGCGAAGTCGGCGAGCCAGCGCGCGAGGTCGCCGTAGCGGTCGAACCCGTGCAGGCGGTCGGCCTGCTCGGTGAACGCGGCTACGACGGTGTCCCGGTAGCGGCCGAGGACCGGCTCGGGGCTCGGGCGGCTGGCGGCGAGCGGGCGCGGCGCCCAGGCCAGGCCGACCCGGGCGCGGTCGGCGGCGGCGACGATCACCGGGACCTCCGGCGTGGGCCGCCGGCCGGGCAGCGAGCCGATGGCGGAGGAGCCGGCGCCGCGCCGGCCGGGGACGAGCCCGCGGCCGGGGAGCAGGCCCGTGCCGAGGACGGAGCCGTTGACGAGGTCGTGCGCCCGGTCGACGGCGTCGCCGTAGCCCGAGGGCGGGGCGGGCGGGTGCGGGGTGAACAGCGTGTCGCAGTCGACGACGACCGGCACCGGTCCGGCGGCGATGAGGTTCGCCTGGTGCCGTTCGGTGCCGCCGAGAAGGCGCATGACGGCGAGCCAGCGGCCGAGGTTGCGGTGGAAGCGGCGCAGCTCCTCGTCGCCGGCGCAGTACCGGTGGCCGATGTGCTCGGCCCAGCCGTAGCCGTCCCGGGCGAGGACGCGCGGGACCCGGATCGGGTCCTCCTCGTCGGGCACGACGCGTCCCAGGAACCGCGCGAGGGCACGGTCGACGGCCACCGAGCGCGGCTTGTAGACCAGGCGGCCGGTCGTGCCGCGCAGCAACGCGACGGTCTGTCCACCGCGGTGGCCGTCCCCGGCGCCGAAGCGCACCTCGACCAGCTCGCCGGGTTCTCTGTCGAGTTCGGACAGTTCTTTTCGGTCGTCGACGAACCGCTCCGCGAGCGTGACCGCGGCGCACACCCGGTTGTCCACCATCGATCTGAGGCGGGCGGGCAGGGTCGGGTAGTGCTCGGCGAGCGCGTCCCAGTAGGCCGGGTCGCAGGTCCGGTCCACGAACTCCGCCCAGCGGCCGGCACTGTGCGGCGCGGTGAGCGTGCCGGTGATCCGGGCGGCGTCGAGCTCCAGCACCAGCACCCGGCTCACCTTGCGCAGGACGGTCTCCCGCAGCGCGGTCGCGGCGCCGGCGTGGATCGCCGCCCGCTCCGCGTCCGCGAGCCCGGCGGTGGCGGCGAGCCCGGCGGCCAGCCGGTCGAGGGCGGGGCCGAGGAAGGTCTCGACGGTCCGGTCGAACTGCTCGCCGGTGATGGCCGTGGTCATCCGGTGTCCTTTCGCCCGCCGGTGCACAGCGGGCCGGCCGGGCTGTCCACATCGGACTCGCCAGCCCGCCAGGCGGCAATGATCTCCTCGGCCCTGATCATTTCGAGAGTGCTCATGATTTCTTCCCCAGGGACGGTCAGGAGCCACCTGGAATTCGTCGCAGCGAAATGCCGACCTGGTTCCGGATGGCCGGAACAGAATTCCCCAGCCGACCGGGCACGGCAATCCACCACCCGGCGGACCCGAGATCCTCCGTTAGTACGCGGCGTGATCCCCGCGGACGGCATCCGGGTGAAAGAGCCGCCATTTGCCGTATCGGGACTACTCCGTCAATTAACGCAGGAACTCGAGCACGAGTGGGCCGGCGACCGCGCGGAACTCCTCGAAGTACGCGTGCCGCGCGCCGGGAATGAGCTCGAGCCGCGCCCCCGGAATGCGCCCGGCGAGCAGCGGCGCGTTCGCCGCCGGGTTGAACACGTCCTCGGTCCCGTGCACGACGAGCGTCGGCGCGGTGATCGACGGCAGCGCGTCCCAGCAGTCGTGCTCCGCGCTGGCCGCGAGATGCCGGCGCCGGGCGTGCGGCGGCATGTCCGGATCGCCGAGCGTGGTGAAGGGCCCGTCATGGGTGGCGAGCCAGGCAGGCGTGTACATCAGGTCCATGAGCGCCCGCCGCGCCGCCGCGGCGTCCCGCTGCGCGAGCGAGCGCCGGACCGCCGCACCGCGCTCGACCCCGTGCACCCCACCGGGCGAGGTGCACCCGAGCACGAGCCGCTCCACCCGCGCGGCGTGGTCGACGGCGAGCCACTGCGCGACCCGCCCGCCCATCGAGGTCCCGTAGACGTGCGCCCGCTCGACCCGCAGGCTGTCGAGCACCGCCACGACGTCCCCGGCGAACCCGCGCGTGCCGTAGTCGCTGTCGGGCTTGTCGCTTTCCCCGGTCCCCCGCCAGTCCAGCGTGACGACCCGGAACTCCCCCTCGAAGTCGCCCCGCGCGACATCCCACCAGTGCCGGTTGTTGGCCTGCCCGGCGAGCAGGACCAGCGTGCGGTCCCCCCGCCCACTCACCGCGTAGTGGATGGCGACATCGTCCGCGGTGAGCGCATAGGGCACGCCCGGGACCTTAGGACCTCCGGTCTCCCGGGGTGCCGACGGTAGGCTGGCGCGGTGAACATGCCTGGTCCGCTGGCCGCAGACCGCCGGCGCCTGATCCCCCGGACGGACGAGGTGCTCGCCGATCCGCGGCTTGTCGAGGCGGTCGCGCGGGTGGGGCGGCCGGCGGTCAAGCACGCGGTCGTCGCGGCGCAGGACCGGGCGCGCGCGGGCGAGATCGACCCGGCGGCGGTGGCCGACGCGGCGGTGGCGGCGCTGCCCGCGCGCGGGTCCTCGCTCGGTCCGGTCGTCAACGCCACCGGGGTGTTGCTGCACACGAACCTGGGCCGGGCCCCGCTGTCGGCCGCGGCCACCGAGGCCGCGGTGGCGGCGGCCGGCCCGACGGCGGTCGAGCTGGACCTCGGCTCCGGGCGGCGGTCCGGCCGCGGACTGGGCATGCGGGAGGCGCTGGCCGCGGCGGTCCCGGACGCCGAGGCGGTGCACGTCGTCAACAACGGCGCGGCGGCTCTCGTCCTGGCGGCCACCGCGCTCGCGGCGGGGCGCGAGATCGTGCTCAGCCGCGGCGAGCTGGTGGAGATCGGTGACGGCTTCCGCCTGCCGGACCTGCTGACCAGCACCGGCGCGACGCTGCGCGAGGTGGGCACGACCAACCGCACCGCCCGCGCGGACTACGCGGCCGCGATCGGCGAGCCGACGGGATTCGTGCTGAAGGTGCACCCGTCGAACTTCGTGGTCACGGGCTTCACCGCGGACGTGCCGGTCGCCGAGCTGGCGACCCTCGGGGTCCCCGTGGTGGCGGACATCGGGTCGGGTTTGCTGGCGCCGCACCCGCTGCTACCGGCCGAGCCCGACGCGGCCACGGCCCTGCGCGCGGGCGCGGACCTGGTGATCGCGAGCGGCGACAAGCTGCTGGGTGGGCCGCAGTGCGGGTTGATCCTCGGGCGGGCGGACCTGGTCCACCGCCTGCGCCGGCACCCGCTCGCGCGAGCGCTGCGCGTGGGGAAGCTGACACTGGCCGCGCTGGAGGCGACGCTGCGCGTGCCGCCGACGCCGACCGCCCGGGCGCTGGCCGCGCGGCAGCCGGACCTGCTGGCGCGCGCCGACCGCATCGCCCTCGCCCTGCGCGACCACGGCGTCGACGCGGTCGCCACCCCGAGCACGGCGACGGTGGGCGGCGGCGGGGCGCCGGGGGTGGAGCTGCCGAGCGCGGCGGTGCGGCTGCCGGAGTCCTTCGCCGAGCGGCTGCGGCGTGGGGCGCGGCCGGTGGTGGGCCGGGTGGCCGGTGGGGCGTGTCTGCTGGACCTGCTGGCCGTGCCCGAGGACGCTGACGAGTCCATTGTGGACGCGGTACGCGCCGTGGCCGCCGGCCCCCGACATCCAGCGTAGCGACGAACACCGACGGTTTCGGCACGCCGCGGACCCCGCTTGTGGACAACCGCCCGAACCAGCGGCCCTCACACCACCGGTTCAGGGGAGCGCAGCGGCGCCATCACCTCCGCCGAGAACTGGCGGACGAAGGACATCTTGTCCGGGAACGACACCGTCCACCAGAACTGGTTCGCGCCCGCCTCCCCCGCCTCCCGGATCTGGGCCACGCACTCGGCCGGCGTCCCACCCACCACATACCGCCGCGACGCGTGCTCGCGGAGCCGGGGCAGCGACCGCAGCAGGTCGGCGTTCGGGGAACGGCCGTGCTTGATGTGGGCGTCGAAGTCGTAGTGGTCCACCAGATACCGCGCCTCCGGCAGCACGTCGTCGGGGATGAGCTTGCCGCCCAGCGTCACCTGGCCGTGGGCGTTGATCAACGCGGCCGACAGGGTCAGCATCCGCTCCTCGGCCTCCGCCCTGCTGTCGGCCAGGCGCGCGCCGCACAGCCACCACAGGTCCAAATCGGACAGTGAACGGCCCGCCGACTCGGCGCCGGCACGGATGAGCCCCAGGGTGTGCTCGACGACCTCCGGGATGATGCCGGTCCCGATGATCACCCCGTCGGCGACCCGGCCGGCCATGCGCAGCATCTTCGGGCCCGCCGCCGCGACATAGATGGGCACGTGCCGCGGCGGGGAGAACATCCGCAGCGGCGCGCCGCGATACCGAACCTCCGCACCGCTGAGCAGGCCGCGCACGGTCAGCAGGTACTCCTCGATGTCGGCCACGCGCGCGGGACGGGCACCCGCCGTGTGCGCGGCGCTGTCACCGGCCCCGATGCCGAACAGCGCCCGGCCACCCGAGAGCACGTCGAGCGAGCCGATGGCAGAAGCGGCGACGATGGGGTGGCGGGTCAGCGGGTTCGTCACCCGCGGGCCGAACCGGACGCGCGAGGTGTTCTGCGCGGCCAGCACCCCCGTCACGTACGTCTCCGGGTACAGCGCCGGCGAGTCGGTCAGACCGATGACGTCGAACCCGCACTCGTCGACGGTCCGGACCCAACCCGGGAACGCCGCCAGGTCATCGCACACCAGGCTGACGCCGAAACCGAACCTCATGCCGCACTTCCTTCCCCGACGCCGGGCAGCGCCGCGATGATCGCCTCGGTCATCTCCGTCGTGGTGGCCGTGCCGCCGAGGTCGTAGGTCGTGGGCCCGGAGGCGACGACCACGGCGACCGCGGCCTGCACCTGGGCGGCGGCGGCGCGCTCGCCGAGGTGGTCGAGCAGCAGGGCGCCGGAGAGCACCAGCGCGGCCGGGTTCACGACGTCGCGCCCCGCGTACTTCGGCGCGCTCCCGTGCGCGGCCTCGAACAACGCCGCCGACGGGCCGAACGACGCACCCGGCACCAGCCCCAGCCCACCGACCAGCCCGGCACACAGGTCCGCCAGGATGTCGCCGTACTGGAACGGCGCCAGCAACACGTCGTAGCCCGACGGGTCGCGCACCAGGTGCATCGCCAGCGCGTCGACGAGGCAGTCGTCGAGGACGACGGTGGGGTAGGACGGCGCGATCTCCCGCGCCGCCGCGAGAAAGAGCCCGTCGGTCTCCTTCAGGGTCGCCGCCTTGTGCGCCACGGTGATCCGGCGCCGCCCGTGCCGCCGCGCGTACTCGAACGCGAACCGGGTCACCCGGTGGGTGGCCGCTCGGGTCACCCACTTCACCGCGATCGCCGCATCGGGGCCGACGTGCTGCGCGGCCCCGGTGAACACGTCCTCGGTGACCTCGCGGACCACCACGAGATCGGCGCCGGGGAAGTGCGTCCGCGCCCCGGGCAGCGCCCAGGCGAGCCGGACGTTGGCGTACACCCCGGCCGCCTGGCGCAGCGCGATGTTGGGGCTGCGGTAGCCGTGCCCGACCGGGTTGGCCATCGGTCCTTTGAGGACCACGCCGACCTCGCGGACCAGCTCGGCCGTGCGTGGGGGAATGGTCACCCCGGACGCGGCGAACACGTCCGCACCGGCGTCGGCCTGGACCCAGTCGACCGGGACGCCGGTCGCGTCGATGACCCGGCGGGCCGCCCGGGTGACCTCGGGCCCGATGCCGTCCCCGGGGACGTGCACCACGGTGTGCCTCACGACCGGATCTCCCTTCCCGGGAAACACTGGACACTATGATAGACGATATATAGTCTCCTCAGCACCCGGGCAACGCACGCGGAACTCCTGCTGGTGCGAGCGCGATGCCCTCCTGACGCTGGCAAAGGAGGCAGCGGTGCAATTTCCACGTGTACGGCGGCGGAACAACGGTCCGGTCGTCCGGCTACTGGTGCTCACCACCGTTGTCGCGCTGGTCGCGGCCGCGTGCGGTGGGGGCGGCGGGGACGCCTCGGGCCGAAGCGCCGACCAGTCGCTGATCATCGGCATGGACCACGTCACCCAGAACTACGACCCCATCAGCGCGACGGCCACCGCCGACTACACCTACTGGCGCTTCGTCTACGACACGCTCGTCAGCACCGACAAGGGCCCGCCGGAGCCGTGGGCGGCCGAGTCGTTCGAGCCCATCGACGCCAAGCACTGGCGGTTCAAGCTCCGCGCCGGCATGACGTTCACCAACGGCGAGCCGCTCGACGCCGAGGCCGTGCGCTACACCTTCCAGCGCGCGCTCGACGACAAGAAGACGCCGTGGCGGGTGCGCATCGAGGCCCTCCAGAAGATGACGATCATCGACCCGCTGACCATCGACTTCTTCCTCTCCACCCCGGTCGGCAACTGGCCCACCCGCACCTCGGTGGTCTGGCTCGTCCCGCCGAAGTACACCCAGGACAACCCCGGCGCGCTCGTCACCAAGCCGATCGGCAGCGGCCCGTTCAAGCTCGACAGCTTCACCCCCGGCGAGAAGGCCGTCCTGTCCCCCAACGCCGGCTTCTGGGGCACCATCCCGCAGCTCAAGCGGGTCGAGCTGCGCTCGGTCCCCGAGGAGTCCACCCGGGTCTCCTCGCTGCTGGCCGGCGACATCGACGTCGCCTACCGGGTACTGCCCGACTTCGCCGACCAGGTCAAGGCCGGCGGCAAGAAGCTGATCTCGGTCCCGTCCGGGCAGAGCGCCAACATCTTCTTCCAGACCACGACCGACACCCCGCTCAAGGACGTCCGGGTCCGCCAGGCGATCGACTACGCGATCGACAAGAAGGCGCTCCTCGACTCCATCACCCAGGGCTACGGCAAGGACCTCGGCGGCCAGGTGGTCGGCAAGGACTCCGTCGGGTACGACCCGCACCTCAAGGGCCGGCCCTACGACCCGGCCAAGGCCAAGAAACTGTTGAAGGAGGCCGGCTACGGCAACGGCGTCACGCTCGCCTTCGACTACTCGCTCGGCCGGTACTACCGGGACAAGGAGATCGCGCAGGCGATCTCGGGCTACCTCGACGCGGTCGGCATCACGGTCAAGCAGAACCCGCTCGAGAGCGGCGCCTGGCTCGACCGGCTCTACGCCGGCAGCTGGGGCCCGATCAACTACTGGTCCATTCAGGACGCGCCGGCCTACGACCTGTCCTGGACACTGGAGATCTTCCGCAGCGACAACATCCGCAAGATCGACGCGGACCCGAGGCTCGACCAGATGCTCGACAAGAGCTTCACGATCACCGACATCACCGAGCGCGGCAAGTACCTGACCGAGCTCGCCGCCTACGTCCAGGACCAGGCCTACTTCGTGCCGTTCCACTCCGACCCCGGGCTCTACGCGGTGGACCCGAGCGTCGAGGGCGTGGAGTTCCTCCCGTCGACCTACCTCAACCTGTTCGACGCGAAGCGGACCGGCTGAGCGATGGCCGGCTACCTGCTCCGGCGGATACCCCGGATGGCCGTGGTCGTCTGGGGCGCGCTGACCGTGATCTTCCTGCTCCAGCGGCTCGGCGGCGACCCGGTGGCACTCATGCTGCCGGACGTCGCCACCGAGGAGCAGCAGGACGCGGTCCGCGCGGACCTCGGGCTGGACAAGCCGGTCCTGGTGCAGTACCTGCTGTTCCTCGGCCGGTTCGCGCGCCTGGACTTCGGGCAGTCCTACCTGCAGCAGCGGCCGGTGGCCGACATCGTGTTCGAGCGGCTGCCGGCCACGCTGGAGCTGGCCGGCGCCGCCGTCCTCATCGCGACGGTCGGCGGCACGCTGCTCGGCTCGTTCGCCGCGCGGATGCGCCGCCGCTGGCCGGACAAGGTCGTGGTCGGCGGCGCGCTCGTGGGCCAGTCGGTGCCGACGTTCTGGCTCGGCATCATCGCGATCCTGATCTTCGCGGTGACGCTGAAGTGGTTCCCCGCCTCCGGCCGCGACGGCCTCACCCACCTGATCCTGCCCGCGGTGACGCTCGGCGCGTTCTCGCTGGCCAACACCACCCGCATCGCGCGCGCCAGCATGATCGAGTCGCTGTCGGCCGAGTACACGCAGACCGCGCACGCCAAGGGTTTGCGCACGACGCGGGTGGTCGGCGTGCACGCGCTGAAGAACAGCGGCATCTCGATCCTCACGCTCACCGCGTACATGTTCTCCACGCTCATGGGCGGCGCGCTGGTGACCGAGGTGGTGTTCGCCTGGCCCGGCGTCGGCCGGCTGATGGTCGACGGCGTGCTCTCCCGCGACTTCCCGGTCGTGCAGGGCGCGGTGTTCATGGTGGCGCTGGTCGTGGTGATCACCTACATGCTGCTCGACCTCGCCTACACCTTCCTCGACCCGCGGCTGCGGAGGACCTGATGGCCGACCTCGCGATCCGGGTGCCCACCGCGGCGGCGAAGACCCGGCGGGTGCGCAGGGCCGGCCGGCTGCAGATCGCCGTCGGCGTCGTGCTCGTGCTGCCGATCGTGCTCGTGGCGGTGTTCGCGCCGCTGCTGGCCCCGCACGACCCGAACGCGATCGACCTCGCGCACCGGCTCGCGCCGCCGGCCTGGGCGGGGACCGGCACGAGCAACCACGTGCTCGGCACCGACCACCTCGGCCGCGACCTCCTCAGCCGGGTGATCTACGGCGCCCGCATCTCGCTGATCGTCGGCGGGCTCGCGGTGCTCGGCGCGGGCCTGCTCGGCGTGACGATCGGGCTGCTCGCCGGCTACTTCCGCGGCGTGCTCGACTCGATCGTCACGATGATCGCCGAGATCCAGCAGTCCTTCCCGTTCCTGGCGCTCGCGATCGTCGTGGTGGCCGCGATCGGCCGCGGCGTCGGCAACATCGTCGCCGTGCTGGTCGTCGGCGGGTGGATCCTGTTCGCCCGGGTGGTGCGCGGCGAGGCGATGTCGATCGCCCGGCGGCAGTTCGTCGACGGCGCCCGCGCGCTCGGCGCCGGCCACACCCGGATCCTGCTGCGGCACATCCTGCCCAACGTGCGCTCGTCGATCATCGTGATCACGACGTTCAACTTCGCCTGGTTCATCATCACCGAGGCCTCGCTGTCCTTCCTCGGCCTCGGCGTCGACCCGAACACCCCGTCGTGGGGCCAGATGCTGAGCGACTCACGCAACTACCTCGCGCTCGCCTGGTGGTACCCGGCGTTCCCGGGCATCGCGCTGGTCGCGCTCGTGCTCGGCGCCAACATGCTCGGCGACGGGCTGCAGGACCGCTGGGACCCGTACCTGAAGTAAGGAGCCAGGGTGGACAACCTGCCGGAGCTTCGCCTGCGGCCCGGGCTGCTCGACACGGTCCGCTACGCCGCGGCCATGTGGGAGTTCCAGCTCCTGCACTTCGACCACGAGCGGGCCCGCGCGGAGGGCCTCGACCGGGCGATCGTGCAGGGGCCGCTGCTCGGCACCTACCTGGCGCGGCTGCTCGACGGCGCCGGCCGGCTGGAGCACCTGGCCTGGCGCAACCACGCGGTCGTGCCGGTCGACACCGACCTCGTCTGCGGCGGCACGCTGGACGGAGGCGAGGCCCGGCTGTGGATCCGCGACGGTGCCGGGACCACGGTCGTCAGCGGCTCGGCCCGGGTGCGCCCATGAGGTCGGTGCTCGTCGTCGGCGGCACCGGGCCGACCGGGTACGCCGTGGTGCGCCGGCTGCTGGCCCGGGGCGACCGGGTGACGATCCTGCACACCGGCGCGCACGAGGTCGACTTCGGCGGCGAGGTCGAGCACCTGCACGCCGACCCGGCCTCGCTTCCCGGCCTGCGCGGGGCCGTGGCCGGCCGGGAGTTCGACGTCGCGGTCAGCACCTCCGGGCGGCTGCGGCACGTGGTCACCGTGCTGGCCGGCCGGGTCGGGCGGCTGGTCGCGGTGACCGGCCTGCCCGCCTACGTCGGCTGGCAGGTGCCGGTGGGCCGGACCGGCTACCCGCTCCCCCTGCGCGAGGGCGACCCACCCGCCCGGCCGCTCGCCGACCTGCCGGGCGACACGCTCACCGCCGGCGTGCGGCGCAACGAACGGCTGGTGGCAGAGGCCGAGGCCCGCGGCGCGTTCGAGGCCGCGATCCTGCGCTACACCATGGTCTACGGCCCGTACGCCTACATCCCGTTCGAGTGGTACTTCGTGCGCCGGGTGCTCGACGGCCGGCGGGCGCTCGCCCTCGAGGGCGACGGGCTGATGCTGCCCCAGCGCGGGTACGCCGACAACCTCGCCGAGGCGGTGCTGCTGACCATGACCCACCCGGGCGCGGCGGGCCGGACGTTCAACGTCGGCGACGAGCACGTGCTGAGCGTCGCCGCGATCGCCGAGACCGTCGCGGACGCGCTCGGCCACCGCTTCGACGTCGTGCCGGTGCCGCTGTCCGCGAGCCCGTGCGGCAACCCGTTCGCGCTGCGCCAGAACACCGTGTTCGACCTCGGCGCGATCCGCGCGCTCGGCTACCGCGACGTCCTGCCCGTGGGCGAGGCGACCCGGCGCGCGGCCCGGTGGCTGGCCGAGAACCCGGTGACTCGCGGGTCGGCGGAGGAACGCTCGCTCGGCGAGCACTGCTTCGACTACGCCCGCGAGGACCGCGCCATCGAGATCTACCGGGCCGCGCTCGCCTCGACCACCTGAAGGAGCGGACATGAGCTGGGACGACGCGCTGCGCACGGTCGAGGCACTCGTCGGCCGCCAGGCCTGGGCGCCCGCCCGGGTCGAGGTGCACGCGGCCGACATCCTGCGTTACGCCGAGGCGGTCGGCCTTCCTCGGCCCGCCGATCCGACCGTGGCGCCCGCGCTGTTCCTGCCGCCGTTCGCCGTCGGGGGCGAGGTCGGTGTCGACGGCCGGCGCCGCCGGCCCGACGAGGTGGTCATCGACCACCCGGCCCTGCGGCGGCGGCTCATGGGCGGCTGCGCGGTCGAGTTCCACGCGCCGATCCGGGCCGGGGAGACCATCGAGGCGGTGACGACGTTCGAGTCGGTCACCGAGAAGCAGGGCAGGGACGGGCCGATGCTCCTCGTCACCACCGCCACCGAGTACCGCGCCGAGGACGGCCCGCGGCGCACCGAGCGGTGGACGATCGTGCACCGCTGACCGAACAGAACTCCCCAGGTCAGCACCGGTTCATTGACACTCGCAACCCGACGACCTAGGCTCTGATATATAGTATTAACCTCGCCGGGAGGTCAGTTTCGTGGCCACGTACCGTGTCTATCGCCCCACCCCCGACAAGCCCGAGAGCGCGCCGGCGGGCGGCGTCGGGCTCGCGCGGCGGCCGGACTCGCTCGACGGCAAGCGCATCGGTCTGCTGTGGAACGCGAAGGTCAACGCGGACATCTACCTGCACCGCCTCCAGGAGCTGATCGTCGACCGGCATCCCGGCGTCGAGTTCGTCTGGCAGGCCAAGCCGACGGCCAGCAAGCCGATGGAGCCCGAGGTTCTGGCCGAGCTGCGGACCTGCGACCTGGTCGTCACCGCGTTCGGCGATTGAGGCTCGTGCAGCTCGTGGAGTGTCCACGACGGCGTGACCCTGGAGAAGCTCGGCATCCCGACCGTCTCGGTGATCACCGAGCCGTTCGGCTTCAAGGCGAGGGCGGAGGTGACCGCACTGGGCCTGGGCACCGTCGCGATCCAGATCCTGCCCCACCCCATCGGGCAGATCTCCGACGAGGAGATGCGGGCGCTGACCGACCAGGCCTACGACGAGGTCCTGTTCGGCCTGACCCACCCCGCCGAGGAGGTGGCGGAGGCGTACCGCGAGTCGGTCACGCCGAGGACCACCTTCTCCCGCTGACGCCGGCCCGGCCGGCCGACCAGAGAGGGAACCACTTGTGGCAAGCACCCCGGCGCAGACCACCCTGCCGTTGGACGGCCTGCGCGTGCTCGACTTCTCGCACGCGGCCGCCGGGCCGTTCGCGACGATGTTCCTGGCCGACCTCGGCGCCGAGGTGGTCAAGGTCGAGAAGCCGGGCCGGGGTGACGGCGCGCGGTACATGGGCGAGCCGATGCTCGGCCCGATCGAGTCCGACTACTACCTGAGCCTCAACCGCAACAAGAAGTCCGTCCTCATCGACCTGTCCACTGAGGACGGCCGCGACCTCGCGACCGGCCTGGCCCGCACGTGCGACATCGTCGTGCAGAACTTCCGGCCGGGCGTGCTCGACCGGCACCGGCTGGGGTACGAGGACCTGCGCAAGGTGCGGGAGGGCCTCGTCTACTGCTCGATCTCGGCGTTCGGCGCGACCGGGCCGTGGCGCAACCGGCCGGCCAACGACATCATCATGCAGTCGGTGTCCGGCCTGATGGGCATCACCGGCGAGGTGGGCGGCGGGCCGGTGCGCATCGGCGCGCCGATCTCCGACTACGCGACCGGGCTGTTCGCGCTGGCCGGCATCCTCGCGGCGCTGCACCGCCGGGACGCCCTGCCCGAGGGCCAGCACGTCGAGATCGCGATGCTCGACGCGTCGATGGCGATGATGGCCAACTACATCCCGTCGGTCGCCACGCTCGGCAAGACGATCCCCCGGCTGGGCCGCGGGCACGCCCAGATCGTGCCGTACCAGGCGTTCCTGTGTGCGGACGGGCAGTACGTGATGGTCGGCGCGTTCACCAACGGGTTCTGGCGCCGGCTGTGCGACGCGGTCGGCCGTCCGGAGTGGAAGGACGACCCGCGGTTCACCTCCAACGCCGACAGGCTGGCGCATCGCGAGATTCTGATGTCCACTTTGGAGGAGATCTTTCGCGGCCGGACCCGCGAGGAGTGGCTTGCCGCGCTGGAGGAGGCGGACGTGCCGAACAGCCCCGTGCTCGAGCTGCACGACGCGATCGCCTCCGAGCAGGCCGTGCACAACGGGATCGTGCAGCGGCTCAGCGTTCCCGGCCAGCCCGGCGCCGAGCTGGACGTGATCAAGCTGCCGGTGGGGTCCGACCGGTGGCGGCCCGGCCCGGCGACGGTCCCGCCGGTGATGGGCGAGCACACCGACGAGGTGCTGGGCAAGCTCCTCGGGCTGGACCGGGAGCGCATCGACGCGCTGGTGGACGCCGGCGTGGTGGCGAGGGTGGAGGCGGCGAGATGACGACGACCGAGTCGACCACTGGGCCCGCGGACGGCCCGATCCTGGCCGGGTTGCGCGTGCTCGACCTGTCCCACCAGTATTCCGGCGCGCTGTCCGCGAGCTTCCTCGCCGACCTCGGCGCCAGCGTGATCGCCGTGGAGCACCCGACGAAGACCTCGATCCGGACGATGCTGCCGCGTAAGGGCGAGCAGTCCATGTGGTGGTCGGTCATCCAGCGCGGCAAGCGGGTGATCACGCTCGACATCAACACCGGGCGCGGCCGCGAGCTGGCCGTCGAGCTGGCCCGCGGCGCCGACGTGATCTGCGAGAACTTCCGCCCCGGCACGCTGGAGAAGTGGGGCCTGGGCCCGGCGGACCTGACCGCGGCCGGGGTCAACGCGGTCATGCTGCGGATCTCCGGGTTCGGCCAGAGCGGTCCGCTGAGCGGCCGGCCGGGCTTCGGCACGATCGCCGAGGCGATCAGCGGGTTCGCCCACCTCAACGGCGAGCCGGACGGCCCGCCGACCTTCCCGTCGACCACGCTCGCCGACGGCGTCGCGGCCACCTTCGGCGCGTTCGGCGTCATGGCCGCGCTGTGGGGCCGCGGGCACAACGGGCCCGCCACCGGCGTCGAGGTCGTCGACATGGCGCTGTTCGAGGGCCTGTTCCGGATCATCCCCACCCAGATCGCGACCTTCCACCAGTTCGGCGCCGCCCCGCACCGGCCGGGCAACAAGCTCACCAGCCACGGCGTGCTGCGCAATCTCTTCCGGTCCGCGGACGGCAAGTGGTTCGTGGTCAGCGCCGTCGGCCCGGCGGCGATCCGGCGCATCCTGCTCGCCGCGGAGGCCGTGCCGCAGATGGCCCGCGTCGACGCCGGTGTGATGATGAGCGACCCGGCCGCGGTGGTCGAGTTCCTCGACGAGTGCGACGCGCTGTTGCACGCCTGGGCCGCCGAGTGGGACTACGCCACGCTCGAGAAGCGCCTGCGGGAGGCCGACGCGGTGCACCAACAGGTGTTCTCCGCGGCGGACATCGTCGCCGACCCGCAGTTCCAGGCCCGCGGCGACCTCATCGAGGTACCCGACGACGTGCTCGGCCCGGTCCTGATGCAGGGCGTCGTGCCGAAGTTCCCCGGCCGCGCGCACACCGTCGACCGGGCCGGCCCGGCCAGGGGCACCGACAACGCCTCGGTGTTCGCCGAGCTCGGCCTGGACGAGGCCACGATCGCGGCACTGCGCGCGGACGGAGTGATCTGATGCCCGAGCTGCTGACCGTCGAGGGCGAGCTCGCCGACGTCCTCGACCACTACGCCGAGCAGGGCTGGACCGACGGCCTGCCGATCGTGCCGCCCACCGAGCAGGCGGTCGCGGCCGCGCTCGAGTACACCGACCTCGACCCGCACGAGTCGCTGGGCAGGATCCCGGCGACCCGGGCCGAGGCCACCGTGCACACCGTCGCGGTCAACGCGGTGATGGCGGGCTGCAAGCCCGAGTACCTGCCTGTCGTGCTCGCCGCCGTGCGCGGCCTCGCGCACCCGGACTTCAACACCTACGGCATCCAGGCCACCACCAACCCGGTGGCGGTCATGGTGATGGTCAACGGCCCGATCGCCGACGAGCTCGGCTTCAACGGCAAGGGCAACTGCCTCGGCCAGGGCTTCCGGGCCAACGCCACGGTCGGCCGGGCGGTGCGGCTCTGCATGATGAACATCGGCGGCGGCGCCCCGCAGACGATGGACAAGGCCACCCACGGCCAGCCGGGCAAGTACGGCATGTGCATCGCGGAGAACGAGGCCGAGTCGCCCTGGGAGCCGTTCCACGTCGAGCGCGGGCACGACCGGGAGACCAGCGCGGTGTCGCTGTTCTCGGTCACCGGCACGCAGAACGTGCTGGACCTGGCGAGCCGCAGCGCGGTCGGGATCCTGCGCACCTTCGCCTCGGCCGCGGCGACCGTGGGCCACCAGAACGTCCAGCTCGGCGGCGGGCCGCTGATCATCTTCTGCCCCGAGCACGCGCAGATCCTGTCCGAGGGCGGGTTCGGCAAGACCGACGTCCGCGAGTTCCTCTACGAGCACGCCCGGGTGCGGGTGTCGGACTTCCCGCCGGAGACGCTGAACGGCATGGTCCGCCACCGCCGGCCCAAGCGCTACCTCTCCGACCACCCCGACGCGGGCATCCCGCTCGCGGACAGCCCCGGCGAGATCAACATCGTCGTGGCCGGCGGCGCCGGGCCACACTCGGTGATCTCGCCGAGCTTCGGCGAGGCGACGATGGTGCCGGTCAGCCCCATCACCCTGAAGGACGGCACGCCCGTCAAGAGCGTCCTGGAGTTCCGCTACTAGAAAGGCCCGAGCCAACCGATGACCATCGACGTCGATGTCGCCGACGGGATCGCCACGATCACGATCGACTCCCCCAAGACCCGCAACGCGCTGAACCCGGAGTCGTCGCGGCGGCTCGTCGAGGTGTGCGACCAGGTGGACGCGGACCCGTCGGTCGGCGCGGTCATCGTGCGCGGCGGGGGCGGCACGTTCTGCTCCGGCGCCGAGCGCGAGGTCCTCGCCCGCGCGGGCGAGGACCCGGCCGACCCGGTGCGGTTCGCCGAGCTGGGCTCCATCTACGACGCGTTCGTCCGGGTCGGGAACATGTCGGTGCCGACGATCGCGGCCGTGCGGGGCGCCGCGGTCGGCGCCGGGGTGAACCTGTTGCTGGCCACCGACCTGCGGATCGTGGCCAAGGACGCGCGGATCATCGCCGGCTTCACCAAGATCGGCCTGCACCCCGGCGGCGGCCACTTCACCCTCCTCGGCCGGGTGGTCAGCCGCGAGGCGGCGGCCGCGATCGGGCTCTTCGGCGCGGAGGTGTCCGGCACCCGGGCGGCCGACCTCGGGCTGGCCTGGGAGGCGGTGGACGCGGCCGAGGTCGACGCGCGGGCCCGCGAGCTGGCCGCCACCGCGGCCCGCGACCCGGAGCTCGCCCGCCGGGTGCTCGGGTCGCTGCGCCGCGAGCTGGACCCGCCGGGCGTGTCGTGGCCGGCCGCGCTCGAGCTGGAGCGTGGCTCCCAGATGTGGTCGCTGCGGCGCCGGAACAGCTGACGTGAGGACCGGGTACAACGGCGTAGGAGGAGTTCGATGCGGCAGGAGACACAGGTGCTCGACGAGGCGCAGGCGGATGCGGAGCCCGCGCCGATGATCTCCTTCGACCACGTGGGCAAGCGCTTCTTCAAGAAGGGCAAGCCCTTCCAGGCGCTCGGCGACGCGCACTTCGACGTGCGGCCGGGCGAGTTCGTCAGCATCGTGGGGCCCAGCGGCTGCGGGAAGTCGACCCTGCTCAACATCACCGCCGGGCTGATGAAGCCCTCCACCGGCAACGTCCGCTACAAGGGCGCGCCGGTCGACGCGGTGAACACCAGCGTCGGCTACGTCACCCAGGCCGACACGCTGCTGCCGTGGCGCACGGTCCGGCAGAACATCGCCGTCCCGCTGGAGATCCGCCACCACCCGCGCGCGGAGCGGCCCGGCCTCATCGACGAGATGATCGAGAAGGTCGGCCTCACCGACTTCGGCAACCACTACCCCGCCGAGCTCTCCGGCGGCATGCGCAAGCGCGTCGTGCTCGCCCGCACGCTGATCTACCAGCCCGAGACGTTGCTCATGGACGAGCCGTTCGGCGCCCTCGACGCGCAGCTCAAACTCGTGCTCCAGCAGGAACTGCTGCGGCTGTGGGCGGACGCGGGGACGACGATCCTGTTCGTCACCCACGACCTCGCCGAGGCGGTGACGCTGTCCGACCGGGTGGTCGTGGTGTCGTCACGGCCGGGCATGATGCGCACGATCAAGACCATCGACATCGAGCGGCCGCGGGACGTGTTCAACGTCCGGTTCCACGACCGGTTCCGCGAGCTACAGCAGGAGCTGTGGGCGATCCTGCAGGACGACATGCTCGAGGGCGGCGAGATGTAGCGGGCTGTGTTGACGGTTCGCTTCGCTCCTGCGCTGCTCGCCGTCTTCCTCCGTGCGCGCCTGCGCGCGTTCGTCAGTCCACACGGCGAACGCTCCGGCGCTCCCGCTCACGCGTCCACACGGCGAACGCCCTGTGTTGGATTGTTCGCTTCGCTCCTCCGCTACTCGCCGTCTTCCCTCCTCGCGTGCTCGGCGCTGACGCGCCTGCGCGCGCTCGTCAGTCCAGACGGCGAACGCTCCGTCGCTCTCGCTCACGCTTTCTGGTCGGCCTTCTCCGACTCCGCCGCCGCGGCGTGGATCTTGCGGATCGCGTCCAGGGTGATGCCCCGGTGCTTGGCCATCCAGCCGTTGACCGCGCCCACGTCGCGGGCCTCGAACGCCTGCATGAGCGCGTCGTGGTGCTCCTGCAGCAGCGACTTCGGCACCCGGACGTAGGCCATCGTGTTCTGGTAGCGCGCCGCGGCGTCCCACAGGTGCGTGATGAACCTGATGAGGTGCTCGCTGCCCGCCCGCTCGAACGGCACGAAGTGGAAGGTCCGGTTCAGCTCGACGAACGCGGGCGTGTTGCGCTCGTTGACCGCCTTCAGCATGTCGCTGTTGATCTCGCGCATCCGGGCGAGGTCGGCCTCCTCGAGCTTGGGCACGCCGAGCCGGTGCGCCTCGTCCTCGAGGACCTGGCGCCAGTGGTAGATGTCCTCGATGTCGTCGGTGGACAGCTCCGCGACGAAGAACCCGACCCGCGGGATCCGCTTCACCTGGCCGACCGCCTCCAGCGCGGCGAGCGCCTCGCGGACCGGGATGTGTGACACGCCAAGGTCTTCGGCCAGCCGGGCCGGCGAGAGCCGGGTGCCCGGCGGGAGGTCACCGGAGGCGATGGCCTTGGCCAGCCGGCGCGCGACGAAGTCCTGCAGACCATCCGGTCTGCCTTCACTGCTCATGATCGATGTGCCCGCCATGACCTCTCCTCGCGCTGCGGTACGCCTCAGTGTACGCAGGGTGAACTAAACGATATAGCCGACTCGCCCCGGTTTGAAAAACGCTCAAGTCCGCGCGAGTCGTCACCCAAAGTGAGAGTTGGCGCCGTTGACAGCACTCCGGGTGCATCTTACGATGATATATCATCTATGGAGGTTCGTGACATGGCTCGCTCGAATCGCGGCATCGGCGCCGCGACCGCCGCTCTGGCGCTCGTCCTCGGTCTCACGTCCTGCGGCGACGGAGCCGCGGCCGGCGGGTCCGGCAAGACCGGCCTCGGCTCGGCCACGATCGTGCTCGGCGGCAAGGTGATCACCTGGGCCGCGGCGTACGTGGCCGTGTGCCAGAACTACTTCGCCGACCACGGCCTCAACGTCGACCTGACCGTCTCCCCGCAGGGTACGACCTCCGCCATCGCGGGGCTGGTCTCGGGCGACGCGCTCTCGGCGATGACCGGCGCGCCGGCCGCGGTGAGCCCGATCCGGGAGGGCGCGCCGGTCCAGATGCTGTTCAACGCCAGCCTCGGCTACGGCGTGCAGGTGGTCGGCAGCAACAAGCTCGTCGCGGCCAAGAAGATCACCCCGGACTCCTCGCTCGAGGACCGCGTGCACGCGCTGCGCGGCGAGACCGTCGCGATCCTCAACCCGGGCGACTCGATCGACCAGCTGCTGCGGTTCGTGCTGCCGAAGTACGGGATGGACCCGGACAAGGACATCCGGATGCTGGCGCTGAACAACTACAGCAACATGTTCGCCGCGATGAAGATCGACAAGATCGGCACGCTCGCCGGCTCGCCGCCCAACGGCAACCAGGCGGAGTCGCAGGGCATCGGCAAGATCCTGTTCTCCGGCGACGAGTTCACGGAGCTGGCCAACTACCCGTACCTGGTCGGCTCGGCGAACACCCGCGAGCTGGCGCAGAACCCGGACAAGCTCAAGGCCCTGGTGGCCGGCATGGCCGACGCGATGAAGCTGCTCCGCGACAACCCCGAAGCCGGGAAGCCCTGCCTGCGCAAGGAGTTCCCCGACCTGGACCAGAAGACCTTCGACGCGGCCTACGAGTACACGGTCAAGTCCGTGCCGGACTCGCCCCTGATCACGCCCGAGGTCTTCAAGTCCCTGTCCGACTTCGCCGAGACGAGCGGCCAGCCGCTGGGCGTGGACTACGACAAGGCCGTGGCCTCCGACCTCGTCAAGCAGGCGATCGGTTAGCCCCACCGGGCCGCGTGCCCGGGATCAGGCACCCGGTGGGGCGTAGGCGAGCTGCGGGATGTGCCGCGCCCGCCGGTCCGGGGTGGGCACGCCGCGGGTCGTGGCGCAGCCGGATTCCTCGCCGGTGAACAGGAACCGGCCGTCACGGCCGAAGCCCAGTAGCCAGCGTAGCCAGCGTTGGACTCCCTGCTGAGCGCGTGCGCGTTCCCCTAGCCCTCGGCGTCCCACACCGCGGCGGCCGGTCCGGGCCGCCGCTCGCGAGGGTTCGCCCGTCCGGGCTGAAGCTCGCCGAGTGCGCGGATGCCGGCCGGCTCAGTGGCCCGCGAGCTTCCAGCGCATGACGTACTTCTCGGTGACGTTCAGCAGCGTGTTCATGATCGTCGCGATCAGCATCAGGACCACCAGGGCGGCCATGACGCCCGCCGTGTTGAACGCGCCCGCCGCCGACATCAGGATGTAGCCCAGGCCCTTGTTCGACGCGATCAGCTCGCCCACCACCGCGCCGGTCAGGGCGTACGGGATCGCCAGCTTCAGGCCGACGTAGATGTAGGTCAGCGAGCCCGGCAGCACCACCTTGCGGATGATGTCCCGCCGCCGCGCGCCCATCACCCGCAGGACGTCCACCAGCTCCTCGTCGGTCTCGCGCACGCCGGCGTAGGTGTTCCAGAAGACCAGGAAGAACACGATCACCGCGGTGAGCACGACCTTCATCTCCAGGTCGATGCCGAACCACAGCACGAAAAGCGGCGCCAGCGCGAGCTTCGGCAGGCTGTAGACCGCCGTGATGAACGGGTCGAGCAGCCGGCCGAGCAGCGGGACCAGGCCCAGCACGAAGCCCGCCACGATCCCCGACACCGCGCCCAGCAGGAACCCGTACAACGTCGCCTGCAGCGTCACGCCCAGGTTCTCCAGCAGGTAGCCTGTGGTGACCCAGTCCCACAGCTGCGCCCAGATCTCGGTCGGCTTGCTGATGAAGAACTCCACGTCGAACGCGCCGGCGATGAACTGCCACGCCACGAGCGCCACGACCAGCACCGCCAGCCGCAGGAGCCCGACGGTCAGCGTCGAGCGGCCCGTCGACGAGTCGCGGTCCTCCAGCCGGTCACCGGCGGCGGTCACCGCCGGAGCAACGTCCTTGCCCTCCACCGTCATCGCCACGCCAGCAGCCTCCGTCGCCATCGCCGGGTCGCACGGGGTCACAAGCCTGTGACCTCGCACAAGGTGCCGTCATACCATATATTATCAGTCGATCCCTGCCCAGACTCCGAAGAAAGGGCCCGCCGATGACGGCCACGGTTCCGGACACCAAGGAAGCGCTCGACCCGATCCTCACCGACATCGTCGGCCCCGACGCCGCGCGGATCGACCGCGAGGGTGCGTTCCCCCGCGAGGCGCTCGACGCGCTGGGCCGGGCCGGCGTGCTGGGGCTGACCAGCGCGACCGGGGTCGGCGGCGGCGGGCAGGGCATGCGGGCAGCGGCCGAGGTGATCGAGCGGCTGGCCGGCGAGTGCGGGTCCACCGCGATGGTCGTGCTCATGCACTACGCCGCGGTCGCCGCGATCGAGGCGCACGGCCCCGACGACGTCCGGCGCGAGATCGCCGCCGGCCACCACCTGACCACGCTGGCGTTCTCCGAGTTCGGCTCGCGCAGCCACTTCTGGGCCCCGCTCGGGACCGCGCGCAAGACCGGCGACACGGTCGTCCTCGACGCACGCAAGAGCTGGGTGACCTCGGCCGGCCGCGCGGACAGCTACGTGTGGTCGAGCCTGCCGATGTCGGGCGGGGACAACACAGGCGGCCCGATGACGCTGTGGCTGGTGCGCAACGGGACCGCGGGGCTGTCGGTGTCCGGCGAGTTCGACGGCCTCGGCCTGCGGGGCAACGGCTCGCGCCCGATGACCGCGCAGGGCGTGACCGTGCCGGCCGGCGCGCTGCTCGGCGCGGACGGCGCGGGCCTCGACATCGCGCTCACCGTGCCCCTGCCGTGGTTCCTCGTGCTCAACGCCGCGTTCTGCCTGGGACTCGCGGACAGCGCGCTCGCCGAGGCCGGCCGGCACCTCACCGCCACCACGCTCACGCACACCGGCGCGGCGCTGCGGGACGCGCCGGTAGCTCGGCGGGACTTCGCCCGGCTGAAGGTGCGCACCGACGCGTTGCGCGCGTTCCTTGGCGACACGCTCACCGCGCTGGAGACCGGCCGCGAGGACGCCACGCTGCGGGTGCTGCAGGTCAAGGCGCTCGCCGGGGACACCGTCACCGACGTCACCGACGGCGCGATGCAGCTCTGCGGCGGCAGCGCGTTCCGCAAGGAGCTCGGTCTCGAGCGCCGGTTCCGGGACTCCCGCGCGGCCCGGGTGATGGCACCGACCACCGACGCGCTGTACGACTTCGTCGGCCGGGTGTCCACGGGCCTGCCGCTGCTGGACGAGGCGAACCGGTGACGCCAGCACTGCTGATGGGCGCGGTCGCCTACGACCCCAAGGTGGTGACCATCTGGGAGGGGTTCCGCGGCTGGCTCACCGGCCGCGGCCTGGACTTCGACTTCGTCCTCTACTCCCACTACGAGCGCCAGGTCGAGGACCTCGTCGCCGGGCGCATCGACGCGGCGTGGAACTCACCGCTCGCCTGGCTGCGTGCCGAGCGGCTCGCCGGGGCCGCCGGCAAGCGGGTGCGGGCGCTGGCCATGCGCGACACCGACCGCGACCTCACCTCGGTGGTCGTGGTCCGCGCGGACTCGCCGGTCCAGCGGGTCGAGGACCTGGCGGGCAAGGTCGTCGGGACCGGCGCGCTGGACAGTCCACAAGCGACACTCATCCCGCTCGCGCACCTGCGCGCGGCCGGGGTGACACCGACGGTGCGCCGCTTCGACATCGGCGTCGGGCTGCACGGCGACCACATCGGCGGCGAGCGGGACGCGGCGCTGGCGCTGGTGGCCGGCGAGGTCGACGCGGCCTGCATGATCGACGCCAACCACCTGGCGTTCGCGAAGGAGGGCACGCTCGCGCCGGACGCCACCCGGATCCTCGCCCAGACGGCCGCGTTCGACCACTGCAACCTGACGGTCGTCGACGGGCAGGCCGAGGAGGCGGTCGCGTTGTTCTGGACGCTGCTGGCGTCGATGTCCTATGCCGACGCCGAGGTCCGGCCGCTGCTCGACCTGGAGGGGCTCACCGCCTGGGAGGAGGGCCGGACCACCGGCTACGCCGCGCTCGACGAGGCGGTCACCGCCACCG
>NZ_DASWSJ010000320.1:0-23252 GCF_036402745.1 Actinophytocola sp.
GGCTGGGGAGGGGGGTACAAGATCGACATGTGGACAACCCGGTGGGTTGTGGACAACTGGGCCGATCTGGGGTCCGCGCGGGTCCTCGGGTCGGGGGGCGGCGGCAGTATCGGTTGCATGACACGACACATCGGCGCTGGACGAACGCACACGTTGGGGACGACTCGGGCCGCGGGCCGGGGGGCTGACCAGCGGCGCAGGCGGATGAGAGAGACTGGGGTCCCGGCAACGGCGCCGGTCATCCGCGAACCGCACTGCCGAGAGGCGCCGCCACATGACGCAGTCACCGACCTCGACCGACCCGACCACGCTGGTGCTGCCCGCCGACCTCAAGCCGTCCGACGGACGGTTCGGGTCCGGTCCCTCCAAGGTCCGCCCGGAGCAGCTCGCCCGGCTGGCCGCCGAAGGTTCCGCCGTGATGGGCACCTCGCACCGACAGAAGCCGGTGAAGTCCCTGGTCGGCCGCGTCCGCGCGGGTCTGCGCGAGCTGTTCCAGCTCCCCGACGGGTACGAGGTTCTCCTGGGCAACGGCGGCACCACCGCCTTCTGGGACGCCGCCGCCTTCGGGCTGGTCCGCGAGCGCGCCCAGCACTTCACCTACGGCGAGTTCTCCTCGAAGTTCGCCAAGGTCACCAAGGACGCGCCGTTCCTCGCCGACCCGGTGGTGGTCAAGGCCGAGCCGGGCACCGCCCCGGAGATCACCTACGCCGAGGGCTGCGACCTGGTGGGCTGGGCGCACAACGAGACCTCCACGGGTGTCGCCGTGCCGGTGCGCCGGCCGGAGGGCTCCGACCCCGCCCTGATCGCGATCGACGCCACCTCCGGTGCGGCGGGCCTGCCGGTCAACGCCGAGGACTTCGACGTCTACTACTTCGCCCCGCAGAAGTCGTTCGCCTCCGACGGGGGCCTCTGGCTCGCCCTCATGAGCCCGGTCGCGCTGGAGCGGGTGGCCGAGATCGGCGCCAACGGCCGCTGGGTGCCCGAGTTCCTGTCGCTCACCACGGCCCTGGACAACTCGCTCAAGGACCAGACCTACAACACGCCGGCCGTGGCCACGCTGTTCCTGCTCGCCGACCAGATCGACTGGATGCTCGGCAACGGCGGCCTCGCCTGGACCACCGCGCGCACGAAGGACTCCTCCACTCGGCTGTACGAGTGGGCCGAGGCGAGCGAGTTCGCCACGCCGTTCGTGCAGGACCCGGCCAGCCGCTCGCAGGTCGTCGGCACCATCGACTTCGCCGACGGCACGGACGCGGCCGCGATCGCGAAGGCGTTGCGCGCCAACGGGATCGTCGACGTCGAGCCCTACCGCAAGCTCGGCCGCAACCAGCTGCGCGTGGCGATGTTCCCGGCCGTCGAGCCGGACGACGTCACCGCGCTCACCCGGTGCGTCGACTGGCTGGTGGAGCGCGTCTAGATGCAGCACGTCTACAGCGGCAAGGTCCGCGAGATCTACGAAGACGGCGCGGACCTGCTGCTGGTGGCCTCGGACCGGGTGTCGGTGTACGACGTCGTGCTGCCGACCCCGATCCCGGACAAGGGCGCGCTGCTCACCCAGCTGTCCGTGTGGTGGTTCGGCCGGCTCGCCGACGTCGCGCCGAACCACCTGGTCTCGGCCACCGACGTGCCGGCCGAGTTCGCAGGCCGGGCCATCCGCTGCCGGCGGCTCGAGATGGTCCCGTTCGAGTGCATCGCGCGTGGCTACCTCGCGGGCTCCGGCCTGCGCGAGTACCAGGCGACCGGCGCCATCTCCGGGGTCGGGCTGCCGCCCGGGCTGGTCGAGGGCAGCCGGCTGCCCGAGCCGATCTTCACGCCCACCACGAAGGTGTCCGACGGCGGCCACGACGCGCCGGCCACCTTCGACGAGGTCGCCGCGGCGGTGGGCGCCGGCACGGCGGCCCGGCTGCGGGACCTCACGCTGGAGATCTACCGGCGCGGCGCCGAGCGGGCCGCGACGAACGGGATCATCGTGGCGGACACGAAGCTCGAGTTCGGCTTCGCCGACGGCGATCGGAGTGCCGGCACGCTCACCCTGGCCGACGAGGTGCTCACCCCCGACTCGTCCCGGTTCTGGCCGGCCGGCGACTGGGCGCCGGGCCGCCCGCAGCACGCCTACGACAAGCAGTTCGTGCGTGACTGGGCGGCCGGCACGGGCTGGGACAAGAAGCCGCCGGCGCCCGAGGTGCCGGCGGAGGTCGTCGCCGCGACCCGGACGCGGTACGTCGACGCCTACGAGAAGATCACCGGCACGGTCTGGCGCCGGTGACCGCCAGCAGGCATGATCGAAATGGATCGAAGGCACGGTACTCGGCGCGCCTCGCACGTCAAGGCGACCCGCCGATCTACCGTGGGCAGCTGGCGAGGTGAGGTCTGTTTCAGGTCCAGAGGAGGCCGCGATGCGTGCGCTGCGGGTCGTCGGACTCGGGGAGGACGGCAAGATCGTCATCTGCGAGTCGGACCGCGGCGAGCGTTTCCAAATTCCTGCGGACGAGCGGTTGCGTGCGGCAGCCAGAGGCGACATCACCCGACTCGGCCAGATCGCAATCGAGCTGGAGAGCCAGATGCGTCCTCGTGAGATCCAGTCCCGCATCCGTGCGGGAGAGTCCGTAGAGCAGGTCGCGGCCGCGGCCGGCGTACCGGCGAACCGCGTCGAGCGGTTCGCCTACCCCGTGCTGCTGGAGCGTTCCCGCACCGCGGAGCTCGCCCAGCGCGCGCACCCGGTCCGTGAGGACGGGCCGGACGTGCAGGAGCTGGGCGAGGTCGTCGCGCTGGCGTTCACCGCGCGCGGCCAGGACTACACGGCGGCCACCTGGGACTCCTGGAAGGGCGAGGACGGCAAGTGGGTCGTCCAGCTCACCTGGACCGCGGGCCGCTCGCACAACCGCGCGCACTGGTCGTTCCACCCCGGCGCGCACGGCGGCACCGTCACCCCGCTCGACGACCACGCCATCGACCTGCTCGACCCCAACCCCAACCGTCAGCTGCGCACCGTGCGGCCGGTCACCGAGCTGGCCGCGCAGGCCCTGCAGGTGGAGCGGCCGGCCGTCGAGCGGGTCGTGCAGCCCGTCGCGCCGCCGGCCGACGAGCCGGACGAGGAGCCCGCCGAGCACCGCCAGCAGGTGGAGCACCGGCAGGCCGTCGGCGAGGCGCCGCGCCGCTCCGGCGGGGACGCCGAGCCACGCAGCGAGCAGGAGTTCGTGCAGGACATCGAGCTCACCGACGAGCCGGACACCGCCGTCGGCCTCGCCTCGCCGGCAGAGCCGCCGGCCGCGCCGGCCCCCGAGCCCGCGCCCGCCCCGTCGCGCCCAGCAGCCCCGCCTCGCCAGCCGGCCGCTGCCGCCCAACCCGCCGCCGCACCACCCGCCGCCGCGCCTCAGCAGCCCAGCACCCCGCCCAATACCCTGCCCGCCGATCCCCGCCCACCCGCCGCGGCACCGCCTCGCCAGCCCGCCGCGGCCCGACCCGCCACAGAACCGGCACCTCAGCCGGAGCCGGCACCCGCCCCAGCCCCCGAACCAGAGCCCGAGCAGACCCCGGCACCGGCCGCGGCGAAGGAGGAGCCGGCCAAGCCGGCGGCCGCCCAGCCTCCCGCGCGGCGCGGCAAGGGCAAGAAGGCCCGCCCGACCGTCCCGTCGTGGGAGGACGTCCTGCTCGGCACCCGCTCCAACCGCTGACCGGCCCCGCGCAGAGGTAACCAGCGGCCTGGCCGCACGGCCGGGCCGCCGCTCGGCCGTGCTCAGACGGCCGTGCTCAGACGGCCGCGGCGGGGACCTTGTCGAGCAGGTGGAGGTCCCAGCCCTCGCGTTCGCACCAGTCCTCGGCCTCCTCCCGGGACAGCCAGGTCGTCCCGGGTGGGCGGTTCGAGCGCAGGCGGGTCCAGCCGTCCGGCGCCAGCACGTGCATCACGCCGTCCCGCAGGGCTAACAGGCGGCCGTCCGGGTAGGCCATCGTCGACTCGGTGCGGAGGAAGCGCACGGGCTCGGGTCGCGTCATGCCCGAATGATCCCGCGTGCTTGACATCCAGCGCACTCGAGGTCGCACGATCGACCCGGAAAACCAGATGCCCCCGACGACCGTCATCACCTACCGTCGGATGGCACCTCGTGGGGAGATCATGACCAACATCAAGGATGCACCTCCGCCTGCCCGCAGCAGGAACATCCATGCCCTGCGGCGGCTTTCCCCTTACCTCAGACCGGTTCGCGGCCGGATGATCGGCTCGGGCGCCGCCGTGCTCGGCTCGATGGTCGCCGGACTCACCATCCCACTGATGATCCAGCGGATCCTGGACGGCCCGGTGGCGACCGGCGACACCGGTGGGCTGGCCTGGCTGATCGGCATCGTCGGCCTGCTCGGCGCCGCCGAGGCGATGCTGTTCTTCACCCGGCGCCGCCTCATCTCCGGCCCCAGCACGCAGGTCGAGGCCGAGTTACGCGACGACCTCTACCACCACCTGCAACGACTCCCGATCGCGTTCCACGACCGCTGGCAGTCCGGCCAGCTGCTCTCGCGTGCGGTCAGCGACCTGTCGACGCTGCGCCGGTTCATCGCGTTCGCGCTCATCTTCCTCGTCGTCAACAGCCTCACGCTGGTGCTCGGCCTGGTCGTGCTCGTCGTGCTGAACCCGGTGCTCGGCATCATCTCCATCGCCGGCGCGGCACCGCTGATCCTCATCTCGACGCTGTACGAGTCCAAGTACGCGGTGCTCGCCCGGCGCGCCCAGGACCAGAACGGCGACCTCGCCACCACGGTCGAGGAGTCCGTGCTCGGCATCCGGGTGCTCAAGGCGTTCGGCCGCGGCCCGCACCTCGCGTCGATGTTCGCCAAGCAGGCCAAGGAGCTGCGCCGGCTCGAGCTGCGCAAGGTCCACATCGTCGGGCTGCTCTGGGCGTCGATCATCATGCTGCCGGAGATCTCGATCGGCGGGCACCTGCTCTACGGCACGTTCGCCATCGCCGACGGCACGATGACGATCGGCACGCTGGTCGCCGCGGTCGCCGTGGCCACCTACCTGCGCTGGCCGACCGACTCGATCGGCTGGCTGCTCGCCGAGCTGAACCAGGCCGCCACCGCCGCCGCCCGCTACTGGGAGGTGCGCGACGCCGAGGTGACGATCACCGACCCGCCGCGGCCGCGCCGGCTGCCGGAGCACGTGCGCGGGTACGTGCGGTTCGAGAACGTGCGCTTCGCCCACGCCGGCTCCGCCGAGGAGGTCCTGCGCGGGGTCACGCTGGACGTGCGGCCCGGCGAGACCGTCGCGCTCGTCGGGGCCACCGGCTCCGGCAAGACCACGCTCACCGCGCTGGTCGGCAGGCTCGCCGACGTCACCGGCGGCAGGGTCACCGTGGACGGCGTCGACGTGCGGGACCTCGCGCTCGACGAGCTGCGCACGGTCGTCGCCACCGCGTTCGAGGAGCCGGTGCTGTTCTCGGCCAGCGTGCGGGAGAACGTCGCGCTCGGCGCGCCGCACCTCACCGAGGCCGACGTGCGGCAGGCGCTGCAGGTCGCCGCGGCCGAGGAGTTCGTGGACAACCTGCCGTGGGGCCTCGACACCCGCATCGGCGAGCAGGGCCTGGCGCTGTCCGGCGGGCAGCGCCAGCGGCTCGCGCTCGCCCGCGCGGTGGTCGGCCGGCCCTCGGTGCTGGTGCTCGACGACCCGCTGTCCGCGCTCGACGTGCACACCGAGGCCGAGGTCGAGCACGCGCTGCGCAGGGTCCTGCGCGACGTCACCGCGCTGGTGGTCGCCCACCGGCCGAGCACGGTGCAGCTCGCCGACCGGGTGGCGCTGCTCGTCGACGGGCGGATCGCGGCCGTCGGCACGCACTCCGACCTGCTGGCCGGCAACGCGGAGTACCGCCGCCTGCTGTCCACAATGGACACAGCGGCCACGGCAGATTCAGCGGACGACGAGGAGATCAGGGACGAGGTGGTCGCGTGACCACGACGACGGAAACCCAGGCCACCGAGGAGGAGTGGCGGGGCGTAGCGGCCGAGGACGTCGAGGAGGTCGACCAGTACGTCGGCACCCGGCTGCAGGCCCGGTCGCGCCGGCTGCTCGGCTCGCTCGTCCGCCCGCGGCTCGGCACGGCGCTGTTCGCGCTGGCGCTGGTCATCGGCGAGAACCTGCTCACGCTCGCCGGCCCGGTGCTCATCGCGGTCGCCATCGACACCGGCATCCCGAACGCGGTCGGCGGCAGCACGGCGGTGCTCGCGTGGTGCGTCGGCGGCTACGTCGCCTCCGGGCTCGGCTCGGCGGGGCTGCGCTTCGCGTTCCTCAAGGTGTCCGGCCGGTTCGGCCAGGACGTGCTGCTGGACCTGCGGCGGCGCATCTTCGACCACGCGCAGAAGCTGTCGCTGTCCTTCCACGAGTCGTACACGTCCGGCAAGGTGATCTCCCGGCTCACCAGCGACGTCGACTCGCTGCACGACCTGCTCGAAGACGGCCTCGACGGCCTGCTCACCGCGCTGTTCTCGGTGGTGGGCATCGGGGTGATGCTGCTGATCCTCGACGCGCCGCTGGCGCTGCTGGTGCTCGCCGGGCTCGTGCCGCTGCTCGTGGTCACCCGGTGGTTCTACCTGCGCTCGCGGCACGCGTACCGCAACACCCGGGGTGCCATCGCCAAGATCATCGTGCAGTTCGTCGAGTCGATGAACGGCATGCGCGCGGTGCAGGCGTTCCGCCGCGAGTCGCGCAACGAGAAGATCATGGCCGAGCTCAACGACCGGTTCCGCGGGGCCAACAAGAACGCGCTGAACGTCATGGCCACGTTCACGATGACCGTGCGGCTCGTCGGCAACCTGTCGCTGGCGCTGGTCCTCGCGATCGGCGCGGTGCGGGTGGTCGGCGGCGGGCTCGAGCTCGGCGTGCTCACCGCGTTCACCCTGTACCTGCGGCGGTTCTACGACCCGCTGGACGACCTGGCGATGTTCGCGAACTCCTACACCTCGGCGATCGCCGCGCTGGAGAAGATCTCCGGGGTGCTGGAGGAGCGGCCGGTCGTGGTCGACCCGGACGAGCCCGTGGCGCTGCCGGACGCCGAGAGCGGCCGCGCCATCACGTTCGACCGCGTCGAGTTCCGCTACTCGGCCGCGGGGCCGATCGTGCTGCCCGCGTTCGACCTGGCCATCCCGGCCGGGCAGACCGTGGCGCTGGTCGGCGCCACCGGTGCGGGCAAGTCGACGATCGCCAAGCTGGTGGCCCGGTTCTACGACCCGGCCGCCGGCACTGTCGCGCTCGACGGCGTGAGCCTGCGCGACGTCGCCGACGCCGACCTGCGCGACAACGTGGTGATGGTGACGCAGGAGAACTTCCTGTTCGCCGGGTCGGTCGCGGACAACATCGGCCTCGGCCGGCCCCCCGCCACCCGCGCGGAGATCGAGGCGGCCGCGGCCGCGGTCGGCGCGAACGAGTTCATCGCGGCGCTGCCCGACGGCTACGACACCGACGTGCGCAAGCGCGGCGGGCGGCTGTCGGCCGGGCAGCGGCAGCTGGTGGCGTTCGCGCGGGCGTTCCTGGCCGACCCCGCGGTGCTGGTGCTCGACGAGGCGACGTCCAGCCTGGACGTGCCCACCGAGCGGGCGGTGCAGCGGGCGCTCGAGTCGGTGCTCGCCGACCGGACCGCGCTGATCATCGCCCACCGGCTCTCGACCGTGCTGATCGCCGACCGGGTGCTGGTGGTCGAGGGCGGCCGCATCGTCGAGGACGGCTCCCCGGCGGAGCTGATCGAGGAGCCGTCCGGCGGCCGGTTCGCCGCGCTGCACCGCACCTGGCTGGAGTCCCTGGCCTGACCGGCCGGCCCGCCCAGCCGCGGGCGGGCCGGCCGGTTCGGCGCTACGGCGCGGCGAGTGCCTCGGTCGGCGAGAGGCGGGCGGCGCGGATCGCCGGGTAGAGGCCCGCGAGCGCGCCGATCACCAGCGTCGTCCCCATGCCGCCGAACAGGGCCCACGCCGGCACCACGGTCGGCCAGGTCTGCAGGGCCGCGTAGCCGGTGGTCACCGCGATGCCGAGCAGCACCCCGCCCACCCCGCCGAGCGCGGACAGCAGCAGCGACTCGGCCACGAACTGCAGCCGGACCTGGCCGCGGGTCGCGCCCAGCGAGCGGCGCAGGCCGATCTCCGCGCGCCGCTCGAGGACCGAGATCACCATTGTGTTCGCCACGCCGACGCCGCCGACCAGCAGCGCCACCGCGCCGAGGCCGAGCAGCAGGCCGGTGAACGCCTGGTCGGTCGCCTGGCGCGCGGCCAGTGCGTCGGACGGCCGGGACACCTCGACCTCGCCGGGCGCCCGCGGGTTCGCGGTCGCGGCGAGCACCGCCCGCACCGCCTCGACGGCGTTGTCGGCCGCGCGGGTGTAGACGGTGGTCGGGTGGCCGTCGAAGCCCAGGTAGGACTCGGCGGCGGGCCAGCCGACCAGGGCCGCGGAGTCGAGCTCGGGCGCGAGCGGCGCCGGGTCGAGCACGCCGACGACGGTGAACCACGTGCCACCCAGGTAGACCTCCATGCCCGGTCCGACGCCGAGCTGGCCGGCCGCCGCGGCGCCGAGCACGACGGCCGGGTAGCGGGCGGTGGCCGCGTTGAGCCAGGTGCCGTCGGCGAGCGTCACCCCGACCGTGCGCGGGAGGTCGAGGTCGGCGGCCCGCACCGACAGGCCTCCGGTCTCGACCGCGGGGATCCGGTCGGTGCGGTAGACCGTCGTGTCGGGCACCGTGCCGGTGGCGGTCACCCGCTGGACCGGCGCGATCCGGGCGATCATGTCGACCGACTCCTTCGGCAGCGTGGCGGCGCCGCCGGCCATCGTGTTGCCGGGGGCGACGGTGAGCAGGTTGGTGCCGAGCGCGGCCAGCCGCGCGTCGAGCTCGGCCCTGCTGGACGAGGACACCCCGACGACGGCGGTCATCGCGGCGATCCCGATCGCGATGCCGAGCGCGGAGAGGAAGACCCGCAGCGGCCGGGTGCGCAGGCCCGCGCCACCGACGCGCAGCACGTCGCGGGGCCGCAGCCGGGCCGGGGCGAAGATGTCTGGTACCGCGCGCAGCGTCATCGGACCACCTCCCCGTCACGCAGGTGCACCTGGCGGGGCAGGCCCGCGGCGATCTCCCGGTCGTGCGTGATCACCAGGACCGTCGTGCCCGTCCGGTGCAGGTCGCGAAGCAACGCCATCACCCCCGCGCCCGACACCGAGTCGAGGTTGCCCGTCGGCTCGTCGGCCAGCAGCAGCGGCGGCGCGCCGGCCACCGCGCGGGCGATCGCCACCCGCTGCCGCTCGCCGCCGGAGAGCTGGTGCGGCCGGTGGTCGAGCCGCATGCCGAGGCCGACCCGGACCAGCGCGTCCTCCGCCAGCCGCGCGCGCTCCCCGACCGGCAGGCCGGCGTAGAGCAGGCCGTCGGCCACGTTGTCCACGGCGGACTGCCCGGGCGCGAGGTGGAACTGCTGGAACACGAAGCCGAGCCGCCGGGCCCGCAGCGCCGAGAGCCGCCGGTCGGACAGCGTCGCCACGTCGTGCCCGTCGATCCGCACGGTCCCGGCCGACGGCCGGTCGAGCGTGCCGATCAGGTGCAGCATGGTCGACTTCCCCGACCCGGACGGGCCCACGATGCCGACCAGCTCGCCGTACCCGATGGTGAGCGAGACGTCCCGCAGCGCGGTGACCCCGCCCGGATAGGCCTTGCTGACCCGGTCCAGCTCGACGACGGCGTTCACGACGGCATCCCCACCGTCATGCCCTCGGCCAGCCCGCCGCCGGAGACCTCGACCCGGCCGGCGGCGAAGAGACCCGTCCGCACGGGCACGATCCGGGTCGACCTGCCCTGGACGACCTCGACGCCGTAGCCGCCCTCGGCCAGCGCGAGCAGCGCCGCCACCGGGACGGTGAGCACGTCGGGGCGCTTCGACGCGGTGAACGCCACCTGCACCGACGCCGCGTCCAGGACGGCGAGGGCCTTCTGGTCGGCGACCGTGACGGTGACCTCGATGGTCGTCGTCGGAGCGGCGCTGCCCCCGCCGGCGCCGTCCGCGGGGGTCACGACGGTCCGCACCGCCGCGACCCTGCCGGGCAGCGTCCGGCCGTCGGGCAGCGTGACCGTCACCGCGGCGCCCTTCACCGCGAGCCGCCGGTCGGCCACCTCCAGGTCGACCGTGACCACCCGGGTCGAGCCCGTGTACGTGAGCAGCGCCGTGCCCGGCTGGGCGGGGTCCCCGACCGCCGCCTCCTGGGTGTCGACCCGCACCGGCCCGGCCGCGTAGACGACCCGGCCGGGCTCGACCGTGCCCGTCTCCGGCAGGCCCAGGTCCGCCTGCCACTCCTTCACCGCGGTGGCCGTCGCCGCCGAGTACGTGTCGTCGACGGTGAAACCCGAGTAGCCCAGCGCGGCCAGGTTCTTCTCGAACTGCTCGACGTCGGCGCCCTTGGTGTCCACGGCGAGCGGCCGGTAGGCCGGCAACGTCCCGTACAGCAGCACCACCGGCAGGTCGTCGACCCGGAAGAGGGCCTGGCCCCGCGCGACCGTCGACCCCACCGCCGGCAGCGCGGTCACCGTGCCGGCGAGCCTGCCGGGCACCGACGTCGCCGTCCCGTAGCCCAGCTCACCGGCGGAGCTCTGCGTGTCGACCAGCGTCTGCTTGGTCACCGTCGCGGTCGACGGCACCGGCGCGGGGGCCGCGGCCGGCGCGGCGCCCCAGTCGAACCCGGTCGCGGCCACCACGCCGGCCCCGGTCGTGAGCACGGCGGCCACCACGATCACCACGGTGCGCTTGGTCACCCCTGCCCCCCGGACCCGTCGCCGTTCTGGGAGTTGACCGAGCCGCCACCGCCGCCGCCGGGCAGCTTCGCGCGGCACTTCTCGTCGGTCGCCTTGAACTCGGGGCTCATCGGGTCGAGGCCGGGCCCGCTGTCGATCTTGATGCCGCCGTTCGGGTCCGGGTCGGGGAACTTGGGCACGCCGTTGTCCCGCATGCACTGCGCGTACTCCCGGACCTGCGCGAGCTTGTCCGGGTCCAGCGGCTGGGGCTGACCGCCGTTCGGCAGGTACTGCTGGCACTTCTTCTGCGCCGCGTCGACCTTGGTCCGGTCCACCCCGTCCGGCGTGCCGAGCCGCACCTCCCCGTTGGCGCCGAACTCCGGGTCCGGGAAGCTCGGCACGCCGTTGTCCCGCATGCACTGCGAGAACTTCAGCGCTGCCGCCTTGTCCGACTGCCCGGCCGCGGCGCTGTTGCTGGTGCTTGCCGGTCCCCCGGCCGTGGCCACCTTGCCGTCCCCGGCGGATCCCCCGCACCCGGCCAGCCCGATGACCAGCAGCGGACCGAGGACGAGTGCTGTCCTGACGCGCATGTGTCGCTCCCTCGTCGGTGGCCGGGCGAGTCCCGGCCACCCGGCGAAGTAGAGCGGGGGCGATGTCATCGGGCCGTCTTCGCGAACGTTGACGCCCAGCTGACATCGCCGGGGGTCACCATGGGGGCATGCGGATCCTGGTGGTCGAGGACGAGCCGCTGCTCGCGAACGCGGTGGCCGAGGGGCTGCGCGCGGACGCGCACGCGGTGGACGTGGTGCACGACGGCGGTGCCGCGCTGGAGCGGCTGTGGCTGCACGACTACGACGTGGTGGTGCTCGACCGGGACCTGCCGGTGGTGCACGGCGACGACGTGTGCCGGGCGGTCGCGTCGCGCGAGGGCGACGTGCGGGTGCTGATGCTCACCGCCGCCGCGGAGATCGACGACCGGGTCGCCGGGCTCGCCCTCGGCGCGGACGACTACCTGCCCAAGCCGTTCGCGTTCCGCGAGCTGGCCGCGCGGGTGGTGGCGCTGGGCCGGCGGTCCCGGCCCGCGGCGCCGCCGGTCCTCGAACGGGCCGGGGTCCGGCTCGACCCGCACCGGCGCGAGGTCTACCGGGACGGGCGCTACGTCCCGCTGTCCCGCAAGGAGTTCGCGGTGCTCGCGGAGCTGCTGCGGGCCGACGGCGCCGCGGTGTCGGCGGAGCAGCTGCTGGAGAAGGCGTGGGACGAGTACGCCGACCCGTTCACCCACACCGTCCGGATGGCGATCCTCAAGCTGCGGCGCAAGCTCGGCGAGCCCGCCGTGGTGCTGACCGACCCGGGAGTGGGGTACCGGATCTCATGAGGCGACTGACGATTCGTGCGCGGCTCACGCTGGTGTACGGCGGGCTGTTCCTGCTGGCCGGCGTGCTGCTGCTGGCGGTGACCTACGCCCTCGTCTCCCAGCAGGTGCCCGGCGAGCCGGGGCTCACCGTGACCCGCGGGGACGGCAGCGCCACCACGCACTCGAGCCCGCCGCCGGAGGCCGACGCGCGCATGGACCAGGTCGCGCAGAGCACCCGGCAGGACGCGCTCACCGCGCTGCTGACCCAGGGCGGGATCGCGCTGGCCGTGGTGGCCGCCGCGGCGACCGCGCTGGGCTGGCTGATCGCCGGCCGGATGCTGCAGCCGCTGGACCGGGTGACCGAGACCGCGCGGCGCATCGCGGACGCGCCGGGGTTCGAGGGCCTGCACGAGCGGATCGCGCTGGCCGGGCCGCCGGACGAGATCAAGCGCCTGAGCGACACCTTCGACGTGATGCTGGAGCGGCTGGACCACTCCTTCGACGGCCAGCGCCGGTTCATCGCGAACGCCTCGCACGAGCTGCGGACGCCGCTGACGCTCAACCGCACGCTCATCGAGGTGGCCGTGCAGCGCCGCGGCTCCTCCAGCGAGGTCCGCCAGCTCGGCGAGACGCTGCTGGAGATCAACGGCCGGCACGAGCGGCTGATCGACGGCCTGCTGGTGCTGGCCGGCGCGGAGCGGACCCCGGCCGAACGGTCCTATGTGGACCTCGCGGACGTGGTGACGCACGTGGCCGCCCAGCATCCGGTGGTCGGGGCCGTCCCGGCGGAGGCGCCGACGATGGGCAACCCGGTCCTGCTGGAGCGCCTGGTGCAGAACCTCGTGGAGAACGGCGTGCGGCACAACGTCGACGGCGGCTGGGTCCGCGTCACCAGCGACACGCGGCCGGACGGGCGGGTGGAGGTGGTGGTCGCGAACACCGGACCGGTGGTGCCGCGCTACGAGATCCCGGCGCTGTTCGAGCCGTTCCACCGGCTGGCCGCGGACCGGCTGGCGAGCTCCGGCGCAGGCCTGGGCCTGTCGATCGTCCGCGCGGTGACCCACGCCCACGGCGGCGAGGTCCACGCCGAGCCGCGGGAGGGCGGTGGTCTGGTGGTCACGGTGACGCTGCCGGGCGCGGCCGCGGTCGAGCCGGACGAGCCGGCGCTCGCGCCGGCCGGAGGACGCGACCGGTTCCCGGCGGAGCACTAGGCTCGCCGCCATGTCCGGCTTCACCTGCTCGGGTTGCGGCGCGCACCACGCGACGCCGCCGCTCGCCTACCACGCCGGGGCGCCTGCCTACTGGTCCCCGAACCTGGCCGACGACCCGGGCAGCGAGCTGGGCACCGACCAGTGCGTCATCGGCGGGGAGCACTTCTTCGTCCGCGGCCTCGTCGAGCTGCCGGTCATCGGCTCCGACGACGTCTTCGCCTGGGGCGTGTGGGTCTCGCTCAGCAAGGAGAGCTTCGTCCACGCGTCCACGCGGTGGCACGACGAGGACCGGGCGAACGACGCGCCCTACTTCGGCTGGCTCTCCACCGACCTGGCGGGGTACGCACCGTCCACTCTCGACCTCAAGACCAACCTGCACACGCGTCCGGTCGGGACTCGCCCGTTCGTCGAGCTGGAGCCGACCGACCATCCGCTCGCCGTCGAGCAATGCACCGGCATCACCCGGCACCGTGTCCAGCGGATCGCGGAACGGGCACTACACCCCGGCTAGCGGGCCGGTCAGAGGACGATGAACGGCAGGGCCAGCCAGCCCAGCGCGATGGCCACCGCCACGCCGAGCGCGACCCAGCGCCAGATCGGCTGGCGGCGGATCAGCCACAGCGACGGCAGCAGCCCGGCCGTCACCACGGCGTTCGAGGCCAGGGCCAGCAGCACGTGGGTGTCGGCCAGGGTCACCGCGAGGCTCAGGATGGTGATCAGCACCAGGGCCAGGCTCGCCGCGGCCACGGTCAGGCCGGTCAGCCACGGCACGGGCTCGGGCGGGCGCGTCGGCCGGGCCGGGCGGGCGTCCTCGGGCGGCTCGACCACGGACTCCTCGCCGCTCAGCGGGTCGAGGTAGCCGACCGGCACGCCCATGGACGCGGCCACCCGGCCGGCGAGCTGCAGGCCGCGGCGGGTGACGACGGCACTCGCGGCCGCGCTGGTGTCGGGGTCGCTGCGCCGCACGGCGCTCGCCACCCTCGCCCACTCGTGCAACGCGTCGGTCAGCTCGGTGCCCAGCGGCAGCCGCCGCGGGTCGACCTCGCGCTCGGCCACCCCGTCGTGGCCGACCAGCACCGCACGCTCGCCGTTGGCGCGCAGCTGCACCGCGGCTCCCTCCACGCGTAGATCGTTGCCCACGGAAACTACCGGCCGAAAGTACCGAGCGCGTAGAACGCCACGGCGCCGGCCGTGGCCACGTTGAGCGAGTCCACCCCACTGGCCATCGGGATGCGGACGGCCACGTCGGCGGCGGCGATCGCCCCGGCCGACAGGCCCGGACCCTCCGACCCCAGCAGCACCGCGACCCGCTCGGCGCCGCCGGCGGAGACGGCCGGGTCCGACAGCGGCACCGAGGACGCCGACGGGGTCATCGCCAGCACCCGGAAGCCCTTGCCGCGCAACAGGTTCAGGCCATCGGGCCAGGGCGTCAGCGGCGCGAACGGGACGGCCAGCACGTGCCCCATCGAGACCCGCACGCTGCGCCGGTACAGCGGGTCCGAGCACCCCGCGCCCAGCAGCACCCCGTCGACGCCGAGCGCGGCGGCGTTGCGGAACAGCGCGCCCAGGTTCTCGTGGTCGCCGACGCCTTCGAGCACCGCCAGCCGCCGCGCGCCGGCCACCACGCCGTCGACCGACGGCGCGGGCGGGCGGCCGGCCACGGCCAGCACGCCCCGGTTGAGGTGGAACCCGACGACCTCGGCCATCAGCTCGGCCGACGCCGCGTACACCGGCGCGGCCCGGCCGGCGAGATCCGCCGACAGCTCCTCGAGCCGGCGCGGCACGCCCAGCACCGCCCGCAGCGGGTACCGCGAGGCCAGCAGCCGGCGGACCACCACCACACCTTCGGCGATCACCAGGCCCTTCCCACCCGGCCGGTCCGGCCGGCGGTCGGCGGTGGTCAGCGCCCGGAAGTCGGCCAGCCGCCCGTCGCCGGGGTCCCGCACCTCGATCACGCGCGCATGCTCCCACAGCCCCGGCGTACCCGCCGGCATGTTACGGACGCGCGTCGGGCGCTTCGCACTGCGTAACACTCCGCGTGCGGCAGAGCACCTTTTTGGCCCCTAGCAACGCCCTTTGCCGTATGTCACGGTTGAACCTCCCGCGCGCGCCGGATTCCGCACGTCCGGCTGGGGAGGGCCGGTATGGGACAGGATGCAGCGACCGACACGTTCGACCGCTCGGATCGCCAGCGCTATCGGATGAAGGTCCAGCGATGCCTGGACGCGCTGGCCAGGATGCTCACCGAAGGCGGGTTCTCCACCTCACCCCCGCAGATCGGCCTCGAGGTCGAGCTGAACCTGGTGGACGACGGGCTACGGCCGGCGATGGCGAACAGCGTCGTGCTCGAGAAGCTCGACGACCCCTCGTTCACCACCGAGCTGGGCCAGTACAACCTGGAGCTGAACGTGCGGCCGCGGCCGCTGTCCGGCGACCAGGCCAGCGAGTTGGAGCTGGAGCTGCGCGCGGCGCTGGCCAGCGCCGACACCAAGGCACACGACGCCGGCGCCCGGCTGGTGATGATCGGCATGCTGCCGACGCTGCGCGAGGAGCACTTCAAGGCGCGGTGGCTGTCGAACAACGCCCGCTACTCGTTGCTCAACGACCGGATCTTCGCCGCCCGCGGCGAGGACATGGTCCTGCACATGGAGGGCGCGGCGATCCCGGGCCAGCGCAGCGAGCGCCTGCGCAGCCGGGCCGACTCGATCCTGCCGGAGTCGGCGTGCACGTCCGCCCAGCTGCACCTGCAGGTGCCGCCGGAGGAGTTCGCGCCCAACTGGAACGCCGCGCAGTGCCTGGCCGGCGTGCAGGTGGCGATCGCGGCGAACTCGCCGTTCCTGCTGCGCAAGGCGCTCTGGCACGAGACCCGGATCCCGCTGTTCCAGCAGGCCACCGACACCCGGCCGGTCGAGCTGAAGAACCAGGGGGTGCGCCCGCGGGTGTGGTTCGGCGAGCGGTGGATCACCTCGATCTTCGACCTGTTCGAGGAGAACGTCCGCTACTTCCCGGGTCTGCTGCCCGAGATCGACGACGAGGACCCGATCGAGGCGCTGGACGAGGGCCGCGCGCCGAAGCTGTCCGAGCTGCGCATGCACAACGGCACCATCTGGCGGTGGAACCGGCCGGTGTACGACGTCTACGGCGGCGTGCCGCACCTGCGGGTGGAGAACCGGGTGCTGCCGGCCGGGCCGACGGTCGTCGACCTGATCGCCAACGCCGCGTTCTTCTACGGCGCGCAGCGGGCGCTGGCCGCCGAGGAGCGTCCACTGTGGAGCCAGATGTCGTTCCAGGCGGCCGAGGAGAACCTCTACGCGGGCGCGCGGCACGCGTTCGGCGCGCAGCTGTACTGGCCGGGCATCGGCTGGGTGCCGCCCGACGAGCTGGTGCTGCGCCGGCTGCTTCCCATGGCGCACGAGGGTTTGCGTGACCTCAAGGTGTCCGACGCCGCGCGCGAGCGCTACCTCGGGGTGATCGAGCAGCGCTGCCTCGCCCAGCGCACCGGGTCGTCCTGGCAGCGCGAGACGGTCACCCGGCTCGAGGACCGCGGGCTGGACAGGGACGCCGCGCTGGTCGGGATGCTGCGCCGGTACATCGAGCTGGCGGCGACGAACCAGCCGGTGCACACCTGGGCGGTGATCTGAGAGGCCTGGCCGAAACGAGCCGGCGCCCTGGCGCGGTCGCGGTCCTGGCCGCGCGGGACGATCACCGGCAAGGTTTGGGGCAAGCCTGCTAAGAGGGCTGCGGCGGCCTTGAGCGACCTGGCATATTGTCGCGGTGTGGAGGAGGACGGGCGGTCCACATTCGTGGTCGGCGACGTGCACGGGCATCTCGACGAGCTGCTCGGCGCGCTGGCCGACGCCGGGCTGGTCGACGACGAGGCCAACTGGTCCGGCGGCGACACCCACCTGTGGTTCCTCGGCGACTTCGTGGACCGCGGTCCGGACGGCATCGGCGTCATCGACCTGGTCATGCGCCTGTCCGCGGAGGCGGCGGAGGGCGGCGGCCACGTCGAGGCGCTGCTCGGCAACCACGAGATCCTCCTGCTCGGCATGCACCGGTTCGGCGACACCGAGGTGCCGTCGGACTTCGGCCCGCGCAGCTTCGCCCGCAGCTGGGAGATGAACGGCGGCCAGACCACCGACCAGGAGGCGGTCACCGACGAGCACATCGAGTGGCTGTCGAGCCGGCCGGCGCTCGCCCTCGTCGGCGACCACCTGCTCATGCACTCCGACACGCTCGAGTACCTCGTCTGGGGCGGCGACATCGAGGAGATCAACGCCGGCATCCAGGAGGTCCTGCACTCCGACGACATCGTGGAGTGGTGGGAGGTCTGGCGCAGGCTCACCACCCGGCACGCCTTCCGCGGCCCGGCCGGCGCCGAGGTCGCCGGCGAGCTGCTCACGGTCCTCGGCGGCGACCAGGTGGTGCACGGCCACAGCGTGATCGCCGACCAGCTCGGCGTCCCCCCGGACCAGATCGACGGGCCCTACTCCTACGCCGACGGCCGCGCGCTCGGCGTCGACGGCGGCGTGTTCGTCGGCGGGCCGTGCCTGGTGGTCGAGCTGCCCTTCGACGGCAAACCGGACACCGAGGACGGCGAGTAACCACCTTCCGGAGAATTCTTTTCCGAAAGGGCGACACGTCCGCGTGCCGTCGGTCGATGTACACGGCGAGTGCCCGGATGCCACTCGCGCGGAGGCAGTCATGGCCGATGGATGGCGGACCCGGTACGTGGCGCCCGTCTACGCCCTCGTCATCTCGTTCGTGGTCGTCCTGCTGCTCGGCATGGCCTTCGCGACGGACGACGGCACGAACAAGGCCGCGCCCGCCACCCCGACCATCGGGTTTGTTCCGGCCGGTTTTCCCGCCCGGTCGGCGGTCCTCGTCTCCGGCGGCCGGCAGGTCCCGATCAAGGACCAGAAGGCTCTCGAGTCGCTGAAGCCGGCGGCGCCGTTCCAGATCTGCGCGGTCCTCGACCCGGGCTGGACCACGAGCAACGGGGTGCAGCTGGCGACGTCGGACCTCACCTGCTGGGGCCCGTTCGACCCGGACGCGCGCGGGGACATCGAGCTGAAGGTCCGGAAGGTGAGCTGATGGCATCGCCGGGAAACGCGGACCGCCAGCTCTGGCTCCTGGTCGTCACGATCGTCTGCGGCGTGGCCGGCGGGCTGCTCGCCGGCCGGTTCCTCCACGTCGACGTCTGGATGTGGCTGGGCGGCGCCGCGGTGGCGACCGCGGTGGCGTTCGGCCTGCTCACCCGGGACACGCCCGCGCCGCGGGTGCGGCCCCGCCCGCAGGTCGCACCAGACCTACGCCCGGCGGCCCCACCCGCCTGGCACCAGCAGACGGCGAGCCGGAGCCGCCCGGCCCCCACCTCGTCGCCGCCTCCGTCGCCGCCTGGCCATGTCGTCCTGCCGCTGCCCGGGGAGGCCGCCGGCCCGCGCCAGTGGTGGACCGAGACCAACACCGCGACCAACACCGAGGCCAACACCGCGACCGAGCGGAACAGCCGGCCCAGCCAGCTCCCGGACCTGCCGAGCTACGTGGCGAAGGGGGCCGTGCTCGTCGCGCAGTGCCCGAACTGCGGCGACTTCCGCATCGACGTGCGCGGCGGCGGGTCCGCGTTCGCCTTCCGCTGCCGCAACCCGCGCTGCGGCCACGAGTGGCAGTGGACACCCGGCACGCCCTGGCCGCCCGTGGTCGTGCGCCGCAACCTGACCGGCGAACCGAGCCACGACCGCTGACGAGGAGATGGACATGTACCGCCAGTCCGTGTCGCGAGCCGATCCGGGATGCGTCGTCATCCTGCTCGACCGGTCGGACTCGATGAAGCTTTCCTGGGCCCGCACCAACTCCACGCTCGCCGACGGCGCCGCGCTCGCGGTCAACAACATCCTGCTGGACATGTGCATCAAGGCGACCGCCGAGGTGAACGCGCCGGTCCGGCCCTACTTCGACGTCGGCGTGTTCAGCTACGGCGCCCGCTTGCTCACCCCCGGCGAGGGTGTCGAGTCCGCGTTCGGCGGCCCGCTCGCCGGGCGTGGCCTGGTCCCGCTGCCCGAGCTCGCCGAGCACCCCATGACCGTGCGCACCGAGCCGTCGATCGACCTGATGGCGGTCAGCGCGAAGATGCCGGTCTGGGTCGACCCGGTGCACGGCTACCGCACCCCCATGTGCGAGGCGATCGCCCTGGTCGGCGGGCACGTCTTCGACTGGGCGGCGGCGCACCCGAACTCCTTCCCGCCGATCGTCATCAACATCACCGACGGCATGGTCACCGACAGCCCGCACGAGGGCGCGACCTTGCAGGACTGGGTCAAGCGGATGACCTCGATCGAGACCAACGACGGGCCGACGCTGTTCTTCAACGTGTTCCTGTCGCCGGCCGAGTCCGCGGAGATCGTGTTCCCGGCCGATCCGAGCGGCCTGCCGCAGCCCGGCCCGGACCTGTTCGCGCTGAGCAGCGACCTGCCCCAGCCCATGATCGACAACGCCCGGGTGGACGGCTACGACGTGCGGCCCGGCGCCCGCGGCCTGGCGTTCAACGTCGGCCGGTCCACCCTGCTCAAGGTCCTGCAGATCGGCACCCGCGTGCCGGACCGCCCGGTATAGCCGTGGTGCAGGTCCGGACCGTCGTCTACTACGCCCCGAAGCACGGCAACGCCGAGGCGGAGTGGGAGGACGGCGGCGCCTTCTCCCCCGGCTCCGGCCGCGGGCCGCGCCTCGCGGTGGCCGACGGCGCGACGTCCGGGTTCGGCTCGGCGCGGTGGGCCCAGCAGCTGGTCGCGGGGTTCGTCGGCGCGGACGGGCCGGCGCCCGCTGTGGCGCCCGCGGCGCTGGGCGGCTGGTTCGAGACGATGCGGACCCGGTGGCGCGAGGACCCGGTGCTCGCGGGCGCGTCGGACCTGGAGCGGCTGAAGCTGGCGCGGGTCGGGTCGTTCGCGACGTTCCTGGGCTGCGAGATCGTCGACGGGCCCCGGCCGCGCTGGACCGCGGTCGCGCTCGGCGACACCGTGCTGTTCCACGTCCGCGGCGGCGAGCCGGTCGGCCAGTTTCCGCCGCTCGCGGCGGCCGACTTCGGGTACAACCCGGACGGCGTGTCGACCAAGCCGGAGACGCTGGGCTCGGTCGTCGACCGGCTCCTGGTGGCCGAGGGCGAGTTGGCCGACGGCGACGTGCTGTACCTGGCGACCGACGCGCTCGCGCAGTGGCTCGTGACGCAGCGGGGCCCGGCGGTGTGGTCGGTGCTGAACGCGCTGAGCCATCCGGACACGTTCCGCCGGCTCGTCGCCGACCGGCGCGCGGCCGGCGAGCTGGGCAACGACGACGTGACGCTGTTGCGCGCGCAGGTCGCGGTGGCGGCGCCGGCGTACCTGGTGGTGTGCCTGTGATGCGCTACCCGAGCCCCGAGGACTACATGAAGGCGGTGCAGCGGCGGGAGTCGTTCACCACCGAGGAGCTGCGCCGGGCGGACCTGGTGCCGCACCCGCTGTACCAGATCCCCATGCCGGCGGCGGGCACGAGCGCGGTGGTGTTCAAGGCCATTGTGGACGGTGACGTGGCCGCGCTGCGGTTCTTCACCCGGGACGACTCGTGGAGCAGCGAGCGCTACGACGCGCTGCAGGAGCACTTCGCCGCGCGGGACCTCGTCGGCGATGTCGCGATGGCGCGATGGGTGCACGACGGCATCACGGTGAACGGGCTGTCCTGGCCCGTCGTGCGGATGCAGTGGGTGGAGGGGCACCCGCTCAACAAGCACGTCGACGAGCTGGTGGCGCGGCAGGACACCCGGGCGCTCGGGGTGCTGGCGGACGCGTGGCTGGAGCTCGTGGTTCGCTTGCAGCAGGCCGAGTTCGCCCATGGCGACCTGCAGCACGGCAACGTGCTGGTGTCCCCCGACGGCCGGCTGCGCCTGGTGGACTTCGACTGCTCGTGGATCGCGCGGTTCGCCGGGTGGCCCGCGCCGGCCGAGACGGGGCACCGGAACTACCAGCCGCAGGTGCGGCCGTGGGGGCGGTGGATGGACACGTTCTCGGGGCTCGTGATCTACACGTCGCTGGTGGCGCTGTCGAAGAACCCGGCGCCGTGGCCGCAGCTGAACACCGGGGAGAACCTGCTGTTCCGCAGGGAGGACTACCAGCCGCCGTTCGACACGGCGGCGTGGGCGCACCTGCAGGCCATCGGGGACCGGCGGCTCGACCAGCTGGCCATGCGGATCATCCAGTGCTGCGGGCCGGGGTGGGTGGCCTCGGGTGGGCTGGGTGAGCTGGTCGTGCCGAGGACGATGCCGTGGTGGGAGCGGACACCGGCGGCCGTGCCGTCACCGCGCCCGCCCGCGTCGCCGGCCGCCGGCTATCCGGCCCCGGGCTCTGACTCTGGCTCTGGCTCTCCGGTGTCCGGCTTTCCGGGCTCGGGTTCGCCGGTCTCCGGCTTTCCGGGTTCGCCGGTCTCCGGTTCGCCTGGTGCGGCGGGTCATGGTGCGCCGCCGCCGCTGGGTCCGCTGGGGCCGATGCCGCCGCCCGGGCAGGCGGGTCCGGTGCCGTGGCCGCGCAGCCCGGCGTCCGGCTCCGGGGCGCCTCGCCCGGCGTCCGGCTCGGGGGCGCCCCGGCCGCGGCAGCCGGGCAGCGACTGGTGGAAGGACCCGGAGGTGCACGCCACCCGGCAGCCGACGCGGGGGCCGGCGGGCCTGATCGTGGGAATCGCGCTGGCACTGGGCTTCCTGACGGCGATGCTGATGATCCTCACCGCGGTGCCGGGCATCGGCGCGGTGCTCGTCGGTCTGGTGGTGGCGGCGATCGCGGCGGTCATCGGCTTCGCGGTGTGGAAGTAGCTCACCAGATCATGATCAGGGCAAGGGAGACGACCAGCCCCACCCCGGCGACCGCGATCGCCGCCCGCCCCCCAGGCGCCCGCCTGGCAACGGCAATCCCGCCGAGCGACACCCCGAGCACGGTCAAGAAGAACATCAACGCGACGGGCACCGCACCTCCGACCCCCACCCCGACAACGACCCCCGCGGTGCCCACCGCCCCCAGCGCACCCCCCGCGACCGCGAGCCCCCGCCCCGCCGAAGACGACGAGTCCACCTGAGCTTGGCCCTGCGGCGATGACCGTTGTCCCGGCCCCGGCGGCGCTGAGCCTTGTGGCCCCTGGCCCTGCGGCGCCGCGCCCTGTGGTCCCTGGCCGCGTGGTGCCTGTGCCGGCTGCCCGGCCGGCGGCATGGCCGGGGACAGCCGCTCCGTCGGTGCCTGGTGCCTCGGGACCCGATGGCGCGCGGTCGGCGCCGACGACCGCTCCGGCTCCTGGCCCCGATCCGCGCCGGGTGGGTTCGGGCGCGGGTTCTGGTTCCACCACCCGGGCGCCACGGCCGGCGTGCCGGCGGGTGGCGTGGGCCTCGGCTGCTTGCTCGGCCCTCCGCTTTCGATGATGTCGGCCAGCCAACTCGGCACCGTCGCCGTGCCCGTCCTGTCCGTTGCCTCGGGCTCCGCCGTTGCCTCGGGCTCCGCAGCGGCCTCGGGCTCCGCCGCGGGCGCCTGCTCGGGCGCAGCGCTCGACTCACGCGCCACCTGCGCGGGCGCGGCCGCCGGCTCCTCGGGCTCAGCCACCGGCCGTTCCGGCACAGCCACCGGCCATTCGGGCTCCGCCGCCGGCCGTTCCGGCTCCGCCGCCGGCCGTTCCGGCGCAGCCACTGGCCGTTCCGGCGCAGCCACCGGCCGTTCCGGCGCAGCCACCGGCCGTTCCGGCGCAGCCACTGGCCGTTCCGGCGCAGCCGCCGGCCGCTCGGCGGGCGTAGGCGTCGCGGGCTTCGGTGCTGCGGTGTCCACACTGGACTCCTCGACCGCCGTTCGCTCCGTCACCGCCACCCCGCCGCCCCAGTCGAGCTCCGCTCCGCCCTGCCACTGGTCCCCGGGCGGCAGCCGGGTGGCGTCGTCGTCCGGGTCGGGGACCGTC
>NZ_DASWSJ010000321.1:0-20385 GCF_036402745.1 Actinophytocola sp.
GACCAGCTGCTGGCGAGCCAGCCGTGGCAGACGGTGACCCAGGTCGAAACCGCTTTCCTGCGCGGTGACCTGTCGAAGCTGCCCGTGGCGCAGGACCAGTGGCGGACCGCCGCCCGCCAGGTCGGTGACGCGCTGATGGGCATCTTCGTCGCGCAGAGCGCGAAGGCGAGCCAGGCCGCGATCGACGACGCCGACTCGACGTTCACCGAGTCGCTGATCGCCGGCGTGATCGCGGTCCTGTTCGCGGTCTTCGTCGTCTTCGTCGCCGTCCGGCTGTCGAGCCGGCTCATCGGCCGGCTGCACCGGCTGCGGGAGGACACCCTCGACGCGGCCGAGGTCCGGCTGCCCGAGCTGGTCGCCAGGGTCCGGGCGGGTGAGCCCGTCGACCTCGAAGAGGGTGGGCACTTCCTCGACCACGGCACCGACGAGATCGGCCAGGTGGCCGACGCGTTCAACAAGGCGCAGCAGACCGCCATCGCGGCCGCCATCGACGAGGCGAAGACCAGGGAGGGCACCAAGGCGGTGTTCCTCAACATCGCCCACCGCAGCCAGGTCATCGTGCACCGCCAGCTCAAGGTGCTCGACGAGGCCGAGCGCCGGCAGGAGGACCCGGAGCAGCTGGAGATGCTCTTCCAGCTCGACCACCTGTCCACCCGCGCCCGCCGCAACGCCGAGAACCTGATCATCCTCGGCGGCGGCCAGCCGGGCCGGCGCTGGCGCAACCCGGTGAGCCTCACCGAGCTCGCCCGCGGCGCGGCCGCCGAGACCGAGCACTTCGCCCGGGTCAAGATCGCCAAGCTCCCGCAGCACGCGGTCAACGGCCCGGTGGTCGGCGACCTCGTGCACCTGCTCGCCGAGCTGATCGACAACGCGACGTCGTTCTCCCCGCCCGAGTCCCGGGTCGAGGTGCGCGGCAACGTCGTCGGCCGCGGCGTGGTGCTCGAGATCGAGGACCAGGGCCTGGGCATCGAGAGCGAGCGCATCGACGAGCTCAACACGCTGCTCGCCAACCCGCCCGACTTCGGCATCATGGCGCTGTCCACCGAGCCGCGGCTGGGCCTGTTCGTGGTCGCCCGGCTGGCCGCGCGGCACGGCATCTCGGTGTCGCTGCGCGAGTCGGCCTACGGCGGCACCCGGGCGATCGTGCTGGTCCGCGCCGACCTGCTCGGCGAGGTGCCCGGCGACCGCCCGGAGCCGGCCGCCGACTCCCCTTCGGCGCCCCGGTTCTCGCCCGTTCCGCAGACCCCGGTGCCGACGGTCCAGCTCCCGATCCCGATCACCGACCTGCCGCCGCTGCCGATGGTGGCCCCGCGCCCGGGCGAGGACCTGTTCCGCCCGCAGCGCCCGGTCGAGGAGCCGGCCGATCACGCGAACGGGAGCAACGGTTCGCATGCCAACGGCGACTCCCCTACCAACGGCACCAACGGCACCGGCACCAACGGCGGTGCCCACGCCAAGCACGAGGCGCCGACCGAGCAGCACTTCCCGGTGCCGGCCCCCCAGCCGGTACGCCCACCGGAGCCTGTCGGTCAGCTCGCCCCGGGCAGGCCGCCGTTGCCGCAGCGGCGTCGCCAGCAGAACCTGGCGCCGCAGCTGCGCGAGGAGCCGGCCACGGCGTGGCCGGAGGAGGACTCCCGCGAGGACTCGCCGGACGAGGCGCGCAGTCGGCTCTCGGCGTTCCAGCGGGGTACGCGTCGGGGCCGGGAGGAGCCGGCGACCGGCGAGACCAGTTCCAGCGGCGAGAAGAGTGTGGGGAGCGTGCGCAATGGCCAACACCGCAGTGAGTGAGCTCGACTGGTTGCTCAACGATCTGGTCAAGCGCGTCGCCGGGGTGGACCGGGCCGTGGTGCTGTCCGCGGACGGGTTGCTCATCGGCAGGTCCAGCAACCTCTCCGAGGCCGACGGCGAGCACCTGTCGGCGGTGGCGTCGGCGTTCCAGAGCCTCGCGCGCGGCACCGGCCGGCACTTCGGCGGCGGGCAGGTGCGCCAGACGCTGGTGGAGATGGACCACGCGTTCCTGTTCGTCACGGCCGCCGGGCACGGCGCGTGCCTCGCGCTGCTGGCCGAGGAGTCCGCCGACGTCGGGATGATCGCCTACGAGATGAACCTGATGGTCAAGCGGGTCGGCGCGGTGCTGACCGCCAAGCCGCGCGAGGTCATGGAACGTCCGGTGCCATGAGTGCCGGCACGGAGGCCTGGTTCGACGACCCGCTGGTCCGGCCGTATGCCGTGACCGGCGGGCGCACCAGGTCGAACACGCTCGGGCTGGACCTGATCACGCTGGTGGTGGCGATGCGCGCGCCCGCCGAGGTGGTCGACCTCCAGTCCGAGTACGCGCAGATCCTCCACGTCTGCCAGCAGCCGATCTCGGTGGTGGAGGTGGCCGCGCTGGTAAATCTGCCGCTGCAGGTGGTGAAGGTCGTGCTGAGCGACCTGATCACCCGAGGTTTGATGATCTTCCGCTCCGCGACGCCCGCGCACGAAACTCCGGACCAACACGTTCTCCAGGCGGTTCTCGATGGCATCAGAAAGCTCTGACCGACGGTTCACCAGCAGGGCGGTGAAGATCGTCGTCGCCGGTGGCTTCGGCGTCGGCAAGACCACGCTGGTCGGCTCGGTCAGCGAGGTGCCACCGCTGCGCACCGAGGAGCTGATCACCGAGGCGTCGACCGGGGTGGACGACCTGGCCGGCGTGGAGACCAAGACGACGACCACGGTGGCCCTGGACTTCGGCCGGATCACCATCAACCCCGAGCTGATCCTCTACCTGTTCGGCACCCCCGGTCAGGACCGCTTCTGGTTCATGTGGGACGAGCTGGCCGTCGGCGCGCTGGGCGCCGTCGTGCTCGCCGACACCCGCCGGCTGGACTCCTGCTTTCCGGCCGTCGACTTCTTCGAGCGCCGCGGCCTCCCGTTCGTGGTGGGCGTCAACTGCTTCGACGACGCCTACCGGTACGGGACGGAGGAGGTCCGCGGTGCCCTCGACCTGGACCCGCACGTCCCGGTGCTGCTCTGCGACGCCCGCGAGCGCGACTCGACGAAGCAGGTCCTGGTGACCTTGATGCACCACGTGATGTCCGCGGCCCGGCTGGCACCCACGAGGTAGCCGGCCTCGGCGCCGGTCAGCCCATGGCCGCCGCCTTCGAGATCAGGTAGTGCCGCTCGGGCTGGCTCAGCGTGCGCCGCGCGGCCAGCTCGTAGTGCTTGCGTGCCGCGGCACGGTCCCCGGCCAGCGCGAGCAGATGCGCGCGGACCGCGTCGACCCGGTAGTGGTCCGCCAGCGCCGGGTCGGCCACCGCGACGTCCAGCTCGGCCAGGCCCTCGGTGGGACCGCGGACCATGGCGACCGCGACGATCCGGTTCAGCGTCACCATCGGGCCCGGCGACACGGTGCGCAGCAGCTCGTACAGCGTGAGGATCTGCGCCCAGTCGGTGTCACCCGCGTGTGCCGCCTCGTCGTGCACCGCCGAGATCGCGGCCTGCAGCTGGTACGGGCCGATGGGCGCGCTGGCGAGCGTGCCGGTGATCAGCTCGACGCCCTCGGCGATGAGCGCCGCGTTCCACGACGCCCTGTCCTGCTCGTCGAGCGGGACCGGCGTGCCGTCGGCGGACACGCGGGCCGGCCGGCGCGCGTCGGTGAGCAGCATCAGCGCCAGCAGGCCGGCGACCTCGCCGTCGTCGGGCAGCTGGGCCCGTAGCTGGCGGGTGAGCCGGATGGCCTCCGCGGACAGCTCGACCCGGTGCAGCGACGAGCCGGCCGACGCGGTGTAGCCCTCGTTGAAGATCAGGTACAGCACGTGCTGCACTGCCCGCAGCCGCTCGGGCAGCTCGGCCGGCGGCGGCATGGCGAAGCCCGCGGCCTTGATCCGCGCCTTGGCTCGGCTGATCCGCTGCGCGATCGTCGACTCCGGCACCAGGAACGCGCGCGCGATCTCCGCGGTGGTGAGCCCGCCGACCGCCCGCAGGGTGAGCGCGACCTGCGACGCCTCGGTGAGCGCGGGGTGGCAGCACAGGAACAGCAACGTCAGCGAGTCGTCGACGGCGGAGACCTCCGGGACGTCGGGCACCGACCGCGCGAAGACCGTCTCCTCCCGGCGCCGCCGGGCCGTGTCGCTGCGCCACAGCTCGGTCCGCCGCCGGGACGCGACCGTGATCAGCCAGGCCTTCGGGTTGTCCGGCAGCCCCTCGACCGGCCACTGCATGGCGGCCGCGAGCAGCGCCTCCTGCACGGCGTCCTCGCACGTGTCGAAGCCGCCGTGGTGGCGCACCAGCGCGGTGAGCACCTGCGGCGCGAGCTCCCGCAGCAACGTCTCCATGGCTCAGGCCAGCGCCGCGAGGTCGATGGCCGGCCGGACCTCGATGAGCCCGAGCTGCGCCTCCGGCACCTTCGCCGCGATCTCCACCGCACGCTCCTCGCTCGCGCACTCGACCAGGTAGAAGCCGACGAGGTACTCCTTGACCTCGGCGAACGGGCCGTCGGTGGTGAGCGTCCGACCCTCGGTGACCCGCACCCGCTTCGACGTGGCCGGGTCGTCGAGCGGCTCGGACGCGACCAGCTCGCCGGACTCGACCAGCTCCTTGTCCAGCGCCTCGTACGCGCCGAGCCCCGCGGCGCGGTCCTCCGGGGAGAACGTGTCCCAGATGGCCCGCGACTCGGGGTTGCTGTAGATCAGGATCAGGTACTTCACTGGCAGATCCTCTCACCGGGATGTCGAATTGGGCGGCTCGGCTTCTACGTCAGGTACGAAGGAACCGAGACAAGGAGACCACCATGTTCGAGCAGACCAGGGCGTTCAGCGGCTTCTCCGTGGACGACATCCCGGCGGCCAGGCGGTTCTACGGCGAGACGCTGGGCCTGCGGGTGTCGGAGGACCACGGCATGCTGACGCTGCACATCGCCGGCGACCGGGACACGCTGATCTACCCGAAGCCGGACCACACGCCCGCGGCGTTCACGATCCTCAACTTCCCGGTCGACGACATCGAGTCGGCGGTGGACGAGCTCGCCGCCCGCGGCGTCGAGTTCGAGAAGTACGACTTCGTCGACGCCAAGGGCATCGCCCGGGAGACGGGCCCGCTGATCGCGTGGTTCCGCGATCCGGCGGGCAACATCCTGTCCGTGATCCAGGGCGGCTGACCCGTCACATGCGTGGCGGGGCCTCGATGCCCAGTAGGTCGAGCCCGAGGACCAGCACCCGAGCCGTGAGCGCGCACAGCGCGAGCCGGCTCGCGCGCACCTCGGGCTCGGCCCGCAGCACCGGGCACCGCTCGAAGAAGCCGGTGAACGCCGTGGCCAGGCCGTACAGGTAGGTGCATAAGCGGTGGGGCTCGAGCGTGTCGCCGAGCTCGACGACGACGTCCGGCCACGCGAGCAGGGTGAGGACGAGCTCCCGCTCGGCCTGCTCGGTGACCCGGATCGGGCCGGGCTCGGCGTCCGGGCCGGCGCGCCGGAAGATCGACTGGATGCGGGCGTGCGCGTATTGCAGGTACGGGCCGGAGTTGCCCTCGAACGCGAGCATCCGGTCGTAGTCGAAGGTGTAGTCCCGCAGCCGGTCGGTGGACAGGTCGGCGTACTTGACCGCCCCGATGCCGACGGCCCTGGCCACCGAGTGGTCGCTCACCCGCTGGGTGGCCGCCGCGCGCTCGACCGCCTCGTCGAGCAGCTCGGTGAGCCTGACGGTCCGGCCCGCCCTGGTGCGCAGCATCTTCCCGTCCGCGCCGAGCATCGAGCCGAACCCGACGTGCTCCACCCGGACACCGTCGGTGAGCCACCCCGCCTCCCGGGCGGTGCGGAAGACCATCTGAAAGTGTTCCCGCTGCGGCGATCCGACGACGTACAGCAGCCGCGTGGCCTTGAGATCGTGGATCCGGTACCGGATAGCGGCGAGGTCGGTGGTGTCGTAGCCGTATCCGCCGTCGCCCTTCCGGACGATCAACGGCAGCGGCTCGCCGTCCCGGTTGGTGAACCCGCTGGGAAAGACGCATTGAGCGCCGTCGCTCTCCCGGAGCAGCCCGAGCCGTTCGAGCTCGCCGGCGACCGGCTCCAGCTGGTCGTGGTAGCCGCTCTCGCCGAGGATGTCGGCGTCGGTGAGCCGGACGCCGAGGCGGGTGTAGACGTCGTCGAAGTAGGCGACGGACCGGTCGACGAGGGCCCGCCACAGCTGCCGGGTGCGCTCGTCGCCGGACTGCAGCGCCACGACCCGGCGCCGCGAGCGGTCGCGGAAGTCGTCGTCGCCGTCGAACTTGCGCCGGGCCTCGCGGTAGAACTCGCTGAGGTCGCCCATCGATCGGCCGGTGTCGTCGGTGTCGACGAGGTGCTCGATGAGCATGCCGAAGGGCGTGCCCCAGTCGCCGACGTGGTTCTGCCGGATGACCCGGTGCCCCAGCCAGTCGAGCACCCGGACGATCGAGTCGCCGATGATGGTGGACCGCAGATGGCCGACGTGCATCTCCTTGGCGGCGTTGGGCCCGGAGTAGTCGACGACGACGGTCTCCGGGCTGTCCGTGGCGGCAACCCCGAGCCTGCCGTCGCCCGACATCGCACCGGCCATTGTGGACAGAACGTCGTCGCGGATCGTCAGGTTGATGAACCCGGGCCCCGCGACCTCCGCCGTCACACAGAGATCCGCGAGGTCGTCGTGCGCGAGCACGGCGGCCGCCACGTCCCGCGGCGCCCGCCCGACCCGGCGCGCGGCGCTCAACGCGCCATCGGCCTGGAAGTGCGCCCGCTGGGATCGACGCACCGCAGGATCCACCGACTCACCGACGACCGCCCCCAAGGCAGCCCCGAGACGCGCATCAAGGATCGCGGAAAGACTCATACCCCGAAGATAACGAGCGACGCCAACGGATTCCCCGCCAAAGCCCCGCGAGAGCCGAGTTGTCCACAACCCACCCACCTATCCACAAGTCGATCTTGCAACCCCCCTCCACCGCCCCCCACCGGTAGACTGGATCACGGGGTGCCCCCGGAGTGGGCGGGGGCTGCCGTCGTGTGGGCGCACGCGCGCGAGCGTTGCCCTCTCGGTGGTCCACAAGCGACTGAAGTTCTCCCGGCGCTTGACTTCGACAATGGTCGAGGTATCACACCTGGGCAAGGTGCCGACCAAGATCGGGATCAGCCTGCCCACCATGCCGCGTCCCGGTCGGCCCGTGTGCCCAACGTCCCGCGCCTCGCGCGAGCTCGAGCAGCTCGGGTTCGAGTCGATCTGGGTCCCCGATGTGCGGACCGGCACCGGCATGCCCACCCTCGAGGCGATCACCACGCTCGCCGCCGCGCAGCCGGCGCGGAGCGGGTCACCACCTCGCCGCAGGCCACCGACGAGGCCCCCTGGCTGCGGCATGCGAGGTCATCGTGGAAGCCGCGAAAAACTGCGCGAAACTGTAGAGGACGCGTAGCGTGCTTCGACGTCCCCACGAAGGCGCCACGAGGGGCGCCACCACGTGAGGAGAACGCCGTGAAGTACATGCTGCTGATGATGACCACCGACATCGGCCACCCGCCCATCACCCAGTGGGACCCGGTGGACGTCAAGGCGCACATCGAGTTCATGCGGGAGTTCAGTCAGAGCCTCGTCACGTCCGGCGAGCTGGTCGACGGCCAGGGCCTGGCCATGCCGGACCACGCCAAGATCGTCACCGCGCGGGACGGCGCCGCGCCCGCGGTCACCGACGGCCCGTTCCCGGAGTCGAAGGAGTTCCTCGCCGGCTACTGGATCGTCGACGTCGACAGCCCGGACCGGGCGCTCGAGATCGCCGCCGAGGCGTCCGCCTCGCCCGGACCCCATGGGGTGAAGCTGAACCATCCGATCGAGGTGCGCCAGGTGATGTCCGGCCCTGACGGAGACGTGTGACCGCTGCCGACACCCGCGCCGAGGACCTGCTGCGTGCGCTCGCGCCGCAGGTCCTCGGCGCGCTGATGCGCCGCTACGACGACTTCGCCGCGGCCGAGGACGCCGTGCAGGAGGCGTTGATCGCCGCGGCCGGCCAGTGGCCGCGCGACGGCGTGCCGGACTATCCGCGCGGCTGGCTCATCCAGGTCGCGTCCCGGCGGATGACCGACCAGCTGCGCAACGAGCAGGCCAGGCGGCGGCGCGAGGACCTGGTCGCCACGCAGCCGCCGTCCGACGCGGTCGTGCCGGACACCGACGACACGCTCGTCGTGCTTTTCATGTGCTGCCACCCCGCGCTCAAACCGGCGGCCGCGATCGCGCTCACCCTGCGGGCGGTCGGCGGCCTGACCACCGCCGAGATCGCGACCGCGTTCCTGATCCCGGAAGCCACGATGGCGCAGCGCATCAGCCGAGCGAAGCAGAAGATCAAGTCCTCCGGCCTCCCGTTCCAGCTCCCGACCGACGCCGAGCATCCGGCCCGGCTGCGCACGGTGCTGCACGTCCTGTACCTGATCTTCAACGAGGGCCACACCGCGTCCGCCGGTGCCGCGCTGCACCGGGTCGAGCTGTCCGCCGAGGCCATCCGCCTGGCGCGGGCCGTGCGCCGCCTGCTGCCCGACGACAGCGAGGTGGCCGGCCTGCTGGCGCTGATGCTGCTCACCGACGCGCGCCGCCCCGCCCGCACCCGCGCCGACGGAACGCTGGTCCCGCTGGCCGAGCAGGACCGGTCGCGGTGGGACCCGGCGCTGATCGCGGAGGGCGTCGCGCTGATCACCGAGACGCTGCCGAAGGGTCCGGTCGGGCCGTACCAGGTGCAGGCCGCGATCAACGCCGTGCACGACGAGGCCGCCGACGCGTCCGAGACGGACTGGCCGCAGATCCTGGCCCTGTACGGCGTGCTGGAGAGCCTGACCGACAACCCGATGGTGACCCTGAACCAGGCGATCGCGACCGCGATGGTCCACGGCCCGGCCCGCGGCCTGGCCCTGCTGGAGACGCTGACCGACCGCCTGGCGAACCACCACCGCCTGCACGCCGTCCGCGCCCACCTGCTGGAGATGGCCGGCGACCATGAGGCCGCGGTGGCGCAGTACCGCCTGGCAGCCAACCGAACGACGAGCGTCCCGGAACGCCACTACCTGATGCACCGCGCCGCCCAGCTGAGCCCGTGATCACGGGCCGCGGCTGTCGGACCTGGCCATTACTCTCCATCGCCATGGCCGACGCACCGTTTCTCGCCGCCACCCGGGACGCCTACGACGCCGTGGCCGTCGAGTACGCCGACATGGTCAGCTCACACCTGGACGACGCGCCCCTCGACCGGGCGCTGCTGGCCGTCTTCGCGGAGCTGGTGCGCGCCGGCGGTAACGGCCCTGTCGCCGATGTCGGCTGCGGGCCCGGTCGGGTGACGATCCTGTTGGACCGCCTGGGGCTGGACGCGTTCGGCATCGACCTGTCGCCCGGGATGGTCGCGCTTGCCCGGCGTACGCATCCGAAGCTGCGGTTCGAGGTGGGGTCGATGTTCGCCCTGGACCTGCCGGCCGCTTCCCTCGGCGGGCTGCTCGCCTACTTCTCGATCATCCACACCCCGTGGGAGCGGCGACCCGAGGTCTTTGCCGAGTTTCACCGGGTGCTCGCGCCGGGTGGGTACCTGATGCTCGTCTTCCAGATCGGCGACGAGCAGGGTCACCGCGACGAGGCCTTCGGGAAGCCGGTCGCCCTTGACTGGTACCGGCAGCGGCCGGACGAGGTCGTCCAGTTGTTGCGCGACGCCGGCTTCGATCTGTGGGCCACGGTCGTGCGCGAGAGTGACGGCACGGAGAGGCCCCCGCTGGGTTACGTGCTGGCGTCCACAAAGGACAAGGCCACGCCCGGTACGGCGGGGCCTTGACCGAAGCGGGGGTCAGGGCTTGCGGCCGACCACGGCGGCGCTGCACTGCTCGACCTGGCTCAGCGGCCGCAGCTTCGGCCCGTCCGGCCACCACATGTCCGACAGCTCCAGGCCACCCGGCTTGCCGGGCCCTGGCGAGATGATCTCCAGCCCAGGCAGGAAAGCCAGGATCTGCTCACGCGTCCGGAACATGCCCGAACCCATCGGGCTGTGGACGAACACGTTCTCCATCTTGCGAGCGAGTGCCGAGTGCTCGGGAGTCTCCGGGTCGAAGAAATGCGAGACCGCCACGAAACTGCCCGACGGCAGCGCGTCGATGTATTCCTTCATCAGCTCGGCACCGTTGTCCGCCGTGTAATGGTGCAGCGTCCCCACGTGCAGCAGCCCGATCGGCTTCGAGAAGTCGAGGTGCTTCTGCACCAACTCGCTGTTCAGCACCTCTGCCGGCTGGAAGATGTCCGCCGACACGAAATGCGTGAAGTCGTTGTCGGTCAGCAAGGCCTGGCCGTGCGCGATCACGACCGGGTCGTTGTCGACATACACGACCCGCGCCTCCGGATCGATCCGCTGCGCGATCTGGTGCGTGTTCTCGGCGGTCGGCAAACCCGAGCCGCAGTCGAGGAACTGGCGAATCCCGCCCTGGTCGGCGAGGAACCGAACGGCCCGGGTGAGGAAGTTCCGGTTCGACCACGCGAGGTCGTTCACCTCCGGGGCGACCTGACGCACCTGCGCCAGAACCTCGCGGTCGATGTCGTAGTTGTCCTTGCCTCCCAACGCCGCGTCGTACACCCGGGCGATGCTCGCCCTCGTCGGGTCGACACCGACGGGCACCGAACTCGGCGCGTCGTAATTGGACGCGGTCTCCGACATCGCAAACCTCACAACCCACGAACTCCACGGACCGACCCAGAGTAGCGACGCACCGACAGCAGAGTAAACGCGGTGTTGATCATCCGGACGGGTGAAATCGCCCGTGCATCTGCACATGCGCAGGTCGCACCGCTCCACCCGCCCTGGTCAATGATGTGCAAATTGCAAAAAGGTCACCCGTTCGGTCTAGCCCGTGCCCGTCGGCGACAAGCAGCTGAACCCGAGATGAACGAACGTGAAATCCGCGCCGCGTGCCCGAGCCGCGCTCCTAGACTTACAAGATCACCTAGCGGAGGCACGTCACTGTGGGCATTGGTCAGCTGGCGCAGACCCTGCTGGAAATCCTGCTCTCGGGCGAGGGCACCGTCATTCTCGGCATCGCGGCGGTCGTCGCGATCCTCTCCCCGGTCGTCCAGCGCTACGTCGCCAACCGCAAGCGTGTCCTCTACCGCGTCCAGCACGACTCCAAGATCGGCCTCAGCTTCGACCTCCACGACGTCAACGACGCCGACGAGCACGCCCACGAGGAGCTGATCGACATCGCCCGCCTCGTCGACCAGCTCACGATCGTCGTCATCCGAATCCGCAACTCCGGCGGTGACGTCTCCCTCGCCGACCTCGACGGCCCGGTCGAGTTCACCTTCGGCGCCCGCGAGATCTGGAACGCCCGCATCTCCGACCCGAGCGAGCCCACGCACCGCGAGGCCCTGGTCGCGAGCCTCGAGTTCACCCCGGCCGGCGGACCGCAGACCACGAACGGCGGCCAGCCGAAGCCGACCGTCCCGACGACCCTGCCCAACGTCCGCGGCACGCTCCCCCAGCGCATCCTCAAGGCCATCCGCAGCTCGCCGACCGAGCCAGCGCCGGTGCCGGACCCCGAGCCGGAACCACCGCCGCCGGCGCCGACCGGCATCCTCCTCAAGGCCACGCTTTCCTTACAGGCCAAGGAGAAGTTCAAGCTCGTCGTCGTCCTGCACGAGCCGCCGGGCAACCCGAGCGGCGAGCTGACGAAGGGTGTCACCGGCCCGGCCGGCAAGAAGCGGATCAAGGACGAGCGGACGGTCCGGCGGGCCACCTGGCCGCTGGTCACCGCGGCGCTCGGGGTGCTCGTGGCCGGCGTGCTGGTGGCGGCGAACGTGTTCATCAACGCGAGAACGGTGGCGGGCCCGGCCGTCGAGTGCGCGTCCGGCGAGCTGGCCGTGGTCGGCTCCAGCGCGTTCGCGCCGAGCATGAGCAGCATCGCCAAGGAGTACACGCGCTCCTGCGGCGATGCCGCGATCACCGTGACGCCGACCGGCAGCATCAACGGCGTCCGCGAGGTGGCCGGGGTCGAGCCGGCGCAGCGGCACACGAAGGCGGCGCTGTCCGACGGCAAGGTCGGTGAGGCCACCGCGGAGCTCGTCCCGCAACCGATCGCGGTGATCGTCTACACGATGGTGGTCAACAACTCGGTGGGGCTGGACCGGTTGACGGACAACCAGATCCGCGCCATCTACGCGGGGCGCTACCGCAACTGGAACGAGCTGCGGCCCGGCCCGTCGCTGCCGATCCGGATCGTGGGCCGCGGCGGGGAGTCCGGCTCGCGCAAGACGTTCGAGCAGACGATGCTCGGCGGCCTGCCCGAGGGGGCGCTCACGTCGGACTCGTGCGAGACCGCCAACCGCAGCCCGACGTCGCCGACGATCCTGTGCGAGCGCGGCACGGAGGCCGAGGTGCTCGACGAGGTGAGCTCGACGCCGGGCGCCCTCGGCTACGTCGACCTCCCGTCGGCGAACGAGGCGAAGGTGGCCAAGCGCCCGCTGACCGTGCTGCGGCTGGGCACGCAGTACCCGGACGTCAGCAGCATCTCCGCGGGCTATCCTTTTTGGACGATCGAGTACCTGTACACGAACGGCGAGCCCGCGGCCGGCACGCTGCTGGCGTCGTTCATCGACTACCTGCACAGCGGCACCGCCCGCGCCGAACTGGCCGACGACGGCTACACGCCGTGCATCGGCAAGGACGGCCAGCCCTACCTGCTGTGCCACGACTGACCCAACCACCCGTCTGAGCGATGCACGAAACCGAAACCCCACGTACGCGCGCGCGTGCAGAACGCCAGAAACGCAGGCCCCCACCCACTCCGGGGGCACCCCTCAACGCCAGTCTATCGGTTGGTACCGACGAAAACGGCGTTTGTGGTCGGGCTGTGGACAACTGGATTCGTTGTGGATAACCGGGTTCCGTGCGGATCGAGTCGCGCGGAACTGTCGGTGATGCCCAGTACGCTGGATTCCGGGGGGCCGAAGGCCAAGCCGTCAGCGGCGCAGGCTTCGGGCTGCCGCCGTCACGCACAGTCCGGTGATCACCATCAGCGAGACCGCCAGCACCAGTGGCCACATCCGGGCGGTGCTCAGCGCGAGCATGAAGTTCAGCACCGCGCCGGCGAGGTAGAGCGCGGCCAGGGCAAGCCAAGCGAGCGCAGGGTGTAACAGCACGGTGCGCACGTGCGGATGCGGGCGGCGTCGAAGCATCGGCGGCACCTCCAGATCCGATATGCAGATCAGTCGCGACACTCCGGCTTTTAGTTACCGTGTCGGCGATTTCGATGCTATTAACGGAACGCGGGTGACGAAAACCAAATCCGGCTCGCCGCGCGGAACGGGCACCGAAAGCGTCTCGACCGGGCCGAACCGGGCGGCCAGACGCGCCGCGAACGCCGAGCTCACACCCGCGCTCCACACGGCCAGCACACCACCGGGCTCGAGCGCGCCGGCCAGCATGTCGAGGCCCGCGTCGACGTAGAGCGCGGCGTTCCCCTCCGTGACCGTCCAATCAGGACCGTTGTCGATGTCCAGGCAGATGCCCGCGAACCGCTCGCCGGAGGCCGGCAGCCAGGTCAGCAGGTCGACCGCGACGCACCGGGCGCGCGGGTCGGCGAGGGCGTCGCCGTGCCGCGACTTCAGCGGGCCGCGGTTCCACGCGATCACGGCGTCCTCCCGCTCGACCACGACGACCTCGCTCACCCGAGGGTGGTCGAGCGCGGCCCGGAGCGAGAAGCCGACACCGAGCCCGCCGACGAGCAGCCGCCCGGGCGGCATCCGGTCGGCGACGGCGGCGACCATGAGGCGCTCGGACCGGCCGTTGCGCGTGTCCATGATGAACACGCCGTTGGCGATGATCTCGAAGTCGTCACCCACTTGGCGTAGGACGAGCTCGCCGCAGACCCCCTCGACCCGGTCGAGAACAACGGGCTCTTCGCTCATTCCGGTCAGCCTAGCTACCCTGTGTGGGCGGGAGGTGTTCTCATGCGAGCGACAATCGGTGACCGCCTACACGTCCACGGTCGCAACGTTGGCAACCCCGACCAGTTGGCAGAGATCGTCGAGGTCCGAGGTGACGACGGCGGACCGCCCTACCTGGTGCGATTCCCGGACGGCCACGAGAGCCTGATCTTCCCCGGCCCCGACTGCGTGGTCGAACACGCCTAGCCACGCGAGCCCATCCACCCCAACGAGCGATGCGCGAACGCGCGTGCGCGCGTACTGCGCGCGCGTGCAGAACGCCAGAAACGTAAAGCCCCCACCCACTCCGGGGGCACCCCTCAGCGCCAGTCTATCGGTGGGTACCGACAGAAGAGAGGCGCAAGATCGACTTGTGGACAAGTGGGCGAGTTGTGGATAACTGCTGGCCTGGCCAGCCGTTAGCGGCGGAAACTGTCGGTGGCCAGCCGTAGGGAGATTTCGGGGGGCCGGAGGCCGCGGTGGTGTCCGGCCCGGGACCGCCGCCTGAGACTGCCGCTTGGGCATGTCGCCAGAGGCCGGCGCGCGAGGTAGTCGTCGGACGGCGGCCAGTGCCCGAGGTCGCCGCCAGGGTTCGCGGCCGGATGGGCAGAGGGCCGATACGGCGGAACGGCGCTTTCCGGGGTCCAGGGCCGGAAAGCGCCGTTCGTTGACCGCGCCCGGTCAGACTCGGGTCAGCTCGTCGATCAGGGCGTCGACGTCGAAGTGGGCGCTCTCCTCGCCCAGGGGGACGACCTGCTCGGTCGCCGAGAGGAACGACGCGACGCCTTCGTGGTCGAGTTCCAGCTCCGCGTAGCCCTCGGGGGACTCGATCTCCACGACCAGCATCGTCAGGCCGTTCTCGGCCTCCGGGTGCAGGCGGACGTCACCGACGCCGGCGGGGCCCGTCAGGCCCTCGACCAGCAGGTCGCGCGAGAACGCCCACTCGACCCAGCGGTCGCGCTGCGTCTGGAACGCTGCGGTGACCGTGAACGGCTGGTCGGCGCGGTAGGACCAGCGCGAACGAACCGGCGTGGTGCCGTCGTAGAGCGACACGAGCTCTGCGTGGATGCCTTCGTTGGTCATGTCTGGCCCTCCTCCTTCGATCCGCCGTTTGGGCGCGGGTCGGTCGAAGGTGAGATGACCAGGGGGTTCGCTCGTGATGCGAAGTGAACGCAGGTTCACGCGATCCGGTGTTAGCGGGGCCACACCGGTAACGCCTGACCAGGCGATTCAGATAAGCCCGAGGCCCTGAACGGCGTCGCGCTCCTCCACGAGCTCGGCGACCGACGCGTCGATCTTCGAGCGGGAGAAGTCGTCGATCTCCAGGCCCTGGATGATCTCCCACTCACCATTGGCGCAGCGCACGGGGAACGACGAGATCAGGCCCTCCGGCACGCCGTACGAGCCGTCCGACACCACGGCCATCGACGTCCAGTCGGTGCCGTTGACCCAGTCATGCACGTGGTCGACGGCGGCGTTGGCGGCCGACGCGGCCGACGACGCGCCTCGCGCCTCGATGATCGCCGCGCCGCGCTTGGCCACGGTGGGGATGAATGTGTCGCGCAGCCAGGCGTCGTCGTTCACCGCGGCGGCCGCGGTCCGGCCGCCGACCTCCGCGTGGAACAGGTCCGGGTACTGCGTGGCGGAGTGGTTGCCCCAGATCGTCATCTTCGAGATGTCGGTGACCGACACACCCAGCTTCGCGGCTAGCTGCGACAGCGCGCGGTTGTGGTCGAGCCGCGTCATCGCGGTGAACCGCTCGGCGGGGACGTCCGGCGCGTGCGAGCGGGCGATCAGCGCGTTCGTGTTGGCCGGGTTGCCGACCACCAGCACGCGCACGTCCGAGGCGGCACCGGCGTTGATCGCCTCGCCCTGCGGCTTGAAGATGCCGCCGTTGGCCTCGAGCAGGTCACCGCGCTCCATCCCCTTGGTGCGCGGGCGGGCGCCGACGAGCAGCGCCACGTCGACGCCGTCGAAGGCGTGCTTCGGGTCGTCGGTGATGTCGACGCCGGCGAGCAGCGGGAAGGCGCAGTCGTCGAGCTCCATGGCGGTGCCCTCGGCGGCCTTGAGCGCCGGTGGGATCTCCAGCAGCGACAGGCGCACGGGCGTGTCGGGCCCGAGGAGCTGGCCGGATGCGATGCGGAACAGCAGTGCGTAGCCGATCTGGCCGGCGGCACCGGTGACGGTGACCTTGACGGCAGCCTTGCTTGCCACGGGGAAGACCCTCCCGAAAGAGACGTGAGAACCGGTGCTCGGAGGCTAGCAACCAGGTACGCACGGGGCCTCGGTGGGAGCGCACCGTCACAGGTGATGTGCCAGCTCAGTTGTTGAGCGGGCCGCCCTCGATCGTGAGCGCCACGGCCATCATGCAGAAGCCGAACGCCGTGTAGGTCAGCACGTCCACACCGCGGCCGCGGATCGCGATCAACCCGGCCTGGTCCTCGCGCAGCAACGCGCGCAGCGCCGCCGCCAGGATGAGCGCGGCGCCGATCAGCACCGTCCCCTGCCGCCAGTGGTAGAGCACGATCCGGAGCAGGCCCAGCGCGACCACCGCGAGCACCATCCCGAACGGGAGGTGCGAGAGGACCGGGTGCCGGCGACGTTGCGGCGTGGTCACTGGTCGAGCCCCCGCTCGGCCGCGTTCACCGTGTTCGCCAGGAGCATCGCGATGGTCATCGGGCCCACTCCGCCGGGCATCGGCGCCAGGTACGACGCGACCTCGCGCACGTCCGGGTGCACGTCGCCGACGAGGCCCTGGTCGGTCCTGGTGATGCCGACGTCCAGCACGGCCGCGCCGGGCTTGACCATGTCGGCGGTGATCAGCGCGGGGTTGCCGGCGGCGGCCACGACGATGTCGGCGCGGCGGACCTCGGCCGCCAGGTCCTTGGTGCCGGTGTGGCACAAGGTGACCGTGGCGTTCTCGCTGCGGCGGGTGAGCAGCAGGCCGAGCGGCCGGCCGACCGTGACGCCGCGGCCGACGACGGTGACGTTCGCGCCGGCGATGGTGACGTCGTAGCGCTTGAGCAGCTCGATGATGCCGAGCGGCGTGCACGGCAGCGGGCCGGTCTCGCCGAGAACGAGCCTGCCGAGGTTCATGGGGTGCAGGCCGTCGGAGTCCTTGGCCGGGTCGACCCGCTCGAGCGCGGCGCCGGCGTCGAGCTGGCCGGGCAGCGGCAGCTGGATGAGGTAGCCGGTGCACGCGGGGTCGGCGTTGAGCTCGTCGATGACCTCGTTGAGCTGGGCCTGCGTGGTGTCCGCGGGGAGGTCGCGGCGGATGGAGTTGAGGCCGACCTTGGCGCAGGCGTTGTGCTTGCCGCGCACGTAGGCGTGCGAGCCGGGATCGTCGCCGACGAGGACCGTGCCGAGGCCGGGCACGACGCCCCGGTCGGCGAGCGCGGTGACGCGCTTGCGGAGGTCGTCGAAGATGGCGTCGCGGGTGGCCTTGCCGTCCAGGATCGTCGCGGTCACGCCCGCCATCCTCTCACCGCCGGATCGCGGCCACGCCGACCGCCACCATCGTGATGGCCGTGCCGATGAGGCCGGTGGTGGACAGGCCGCCGCCCGCGGTGGGGACGACCAGGTCGAGCAGCACGGCCCCGATGAGCTGGCCGGCGACCGAGCTGAGGCCGAGCAGGAGGACGCCGGTGAGCTTGACCGCGCTGACCGCGGTGAGGATGGCGACGATGCCGAGCGGGCCGCCGACGTAGTACCACCACACGCCGGGCGGCGCGTGCGGCAGTCCCCTGATGGCCAGGTCGACGAGCGCGGCGAGGATCAGCGCGCCGGTGCCGACGGAGAAGTTGACGAGCGTGGGCACGACGACGTTGTCGGACTCGACCCGGACCAGGCCGTTGACCGCGGTCTGCCAGGCGAGGCCGAGACCGGCGATGGCCGGGAGCAGGGCCCACCACAGTCCGCCCGCCTCTCCGATGGCGGCGTGGTCGGACACCGCGATGATCACGGCGACGACGGCGAGGAGCGCGCCGAGCGCCCTGGGCGGCGTGATCGGCTCGGCCGCGCCGGGGCCGAGACCCGCCCTGTCGACAGCGAGGCTCGCGACGACCTGCCCGGCCACGACCGCGACGGTGAAGACGGCGACCCCCAAGATCGAGACCGTGAACCCCTGGGACGTGACGAGGAAGGCCCCGCAGGCGCCGCCGAGGCACTGCCAGGGGCGCAGCCGGCCGCCGCGTACGCTGGATCGGAGCCGGATCAGCCCGGCACGGGCCGATGGCGTGACGGAAACGGCCGCGACCAGCAGGACGGTGCCGATGCCGAACGAGATGAGTGCGGCGAACACGCCGTCGTTCATGAGATGCCCGAGCTGACCGTTGACCCGGCCCTGAACGGCGAGCGCCACCCCGCCCACCGCGGCGAGGGCGGCGCCCGCCACCCGTACACGTGCGGGCGGAAGATGTGGTGAGGAGATCACGTGTCGACATCCTCGCCCACGGTCTTGCGGGGTACGCCACTGGGCAGGTAGAGAGCTTGCCGAGGCTTGCCAAGCCGGTGCCGGATCGACAAGGGAAGATGTGAGCGTGGCACAACCGACCCAGCTAACCCCGACTGAGCAGGACGCCCTGGTCAAGCAGATCGGACTGGCGATGCTGCGGGTCGCGCCAGACGACTGGGAGCAGCTGACCGTCGACTATCGCGCGGTGGGCCGCTACTCGGAGTCGACGGGCCAGGTCGTCTACACGGACGGCGGCACCGAGCCGTGGACGATGCCTGCCGATCTGCAGGGACTTTTCGCGCGGTTGCGCGGGGGCATGTACCGCGAGGGACGCGGGACGTGGTTCAACGCGCGCTACCGGCTCGACCACCCGTCGTCGTACAACCTGGAGTACGACCGGGAGGAGCCGACCTGGGACCTGGCGCCACCTCCGCAGGCGTACCCCGATGACATGCGGCTGTTCCCGCGGACCGACGACAACGTGCCGTCGTGGCTGCGCCGTCGGCTGGCCTCCGCGCCGCCGCCGCGGTTCCGGGTGGCCCGGATCTTCGACGGGCCCGGACCGGACGGCCGGCCCTCGGTGTCACGGCCGCCGCTCTCGGTGGACGTGCACGACCTGCTCGACTACCTCGACGGGGCGCCGCTCACCGGGCCCCCGCGGGGTTATGACGTCGACCGGCTCGACCCGGATGGCCGGCCGTCGGTGCCGGTGGCGTTCCACACGGACGGGACGTGGATCTGGCCCGCCGCGGTCAACTACTACCTGCGGGATCACGACATCCCGCCGGAGCCGGAGCTCGTCGACCACATCGTGCGGCAGGGTTTTCAGGTGCCGTCGCTGGATGAGGCGGTGCGGTCGGCTGCGGCGGCGTTCCTGGGTGGGCCTGGGCCTGGCCCCGGTGGTCCCGGGCCCGGTCCTGGTGTTGGTGGTCCCGGCGGTCCTGGCCATGGTGCCGGGCCCGGTGGTCCGGGTGGTCCTCCGCCGCGGCCCGCGCCGACCCGGGCGCTGCCGGTCCCGGCCGCGGCGACGCAGCTGGTCCGGCCGCCCGACGCCTCGGGCATGCCGCCGGCGGCGCTGCCGTCGCAGGGCCCGCCCGGCGTGACGGTCGACGCGTTGCGGACGCGGCTGGCGGACCTGAACATTCCCGCGTCGGCGTTCCACATCGGCCCGCCCGCCGGCCAGGCGTGGACGATGGACCAGACGGACGACGGCTGGCGGGTCGGCTGGTTCGACAACGGCTTCGTCGCGCCGGCGATGTTCGAGGACGTGGCGGACGCGTCGGCGTTCCTGCTGGGCAAGCTGCTGCTGGACGCCGAGCGCTGGCAAGGACAGCGGGGCGCCCAGGTGCCGCCGCCGATGCCGACCGTGGTGGCCCCACCGCCACGCCCCGGCCCCGACGCGGACCCGACCGTGTTCGGCCACCGCCCGGACGCGGACCCGACTGTGTTCAGCCACCGCCCCGACGCGGATCCAACCGTCTTCGGCCACCGCCCCGACGCCGACCCGACTGTCTTCGGCCACCGCGCGGACGCCGACCCGGCCGCGACCGCCTTCGCGGAGCCGGGTTTCGGCCACGACGCCGATCGCCCCGGTCGCCGCGCCGGCGCGAACGGCCGCCCGGACGCGGCCTTTGGCATGGCCGGCCCCGGCCGGCCGGAAGGCCAGGATTTCGGTGGGCCCGACGTCGAGCCTGACGCTTACGGCATGCCCGCCCCCGAAGGCGCCGGACGCCCCGGCGAGCCGGGTGGCCATGGCGGGCATTCCGGTCCGGAAGGTGCCGGACGTCGCGGCGAGCCGGGTGGCTTTGGTGGACACGGCGGTCCGGAAGGCGGCCCCGGCTACCAGGGCCCCGACGGCGACCCCGGCCCCTTCGGCCTCCCCCGCCGCGGCGGGCCGGAGGCCGGGCGTCCCGGGTTCCGCGGCCCCGGGGGCGAACGGGGAACGTTCGGCGTGCCCGGACACGACGACCCGGACGGCGGCGACCCAGGGTTCCGCGACCCAGACGGCGAGCCGGG
>NZ_DASWSJ010000322.1:0-3944 GCF_036402745.1 Actinophytocola sp.
GGTGCCGGCGTAGTCGTAGGCGGTCGTGCCGGTGGTCTCACCGAGACGCCAGTACTGCGCCGGGCTGTCGGCGAGCACGCGGTTGGCGTAGGCGTCGGTCGTCGAGGCGACCGTGGCCGTGTTGCCCTGCGTGCTGTTCACGATGTTGCCGAAGGCGTCGCTGACGGTGACCCGGTACGAGGCCGTCGTCCCGGCCGCCCGGCTGGTGTCGGTCCAGCTCTGGTACGGCCGGTTCCACCACTGTGACCTGGTGGTGACCGTGTAGAGCGGCGTCGTCCCGGAGTTGCGGTACAGGTTGTAGGTCAGGCTCTCGTTGTCCATGTCCCACGAGGAGGGCCAGGTGACCTTGATCTGGCCGGCCGTCGTCGAGGTGGCGTTGGGCCGCATCTGGGCAGCAGTGAGCTCCGGACCCCGGTCATTGGGGGCGATGTTGCTCGTCGCCATCCGCACCAGGCCCTGCTGCCCCGCCCCGTTCACCGTGGGGAACTCCCCGCCGAGAACGAGGTAGCTGCCGTTGCCGGTCGCCGACCAGGCCGCCTGCGCCTGACCGGTGAAGGAGCCGGCCGTGAGAGTCGGGTAGAAGGTCAGCAGCCCGGGGTGCGGACGGCCTTCCCAGCTCGTGTACCGCGGCACCTGGGTGGTGGCCTTCAGCTGGCCGGTGACTGCCACCGTGTTGGCGATGACCCGCTTCCACACGGTGGGCCGCTGGTCGGGGTACCCACCGGACGTCTCGCAGTCGTGCACGTGCCCCGCGGTGTAGACGACGGTGCCGGTGGAGAAGATGTCGTACGGGTCGCCGTGGCAGTCGTTCATCCACACGAGTTCCAGCGAGTTGGGGTTGAGGGCGATCGTGCCCTCGATGTTGCCCACGAGGAAGCCGTAGGCGACGACGTAGATGTTCACGCCGTCGGTCTTCATGTTCCAGACGCCACCCGCGTCGCCGGAGTTGGTGATGCCCAGCTGCCAGGTGCGGGTGTCGCCGCCGCTGAGGTTCACGTTGGCCACCGCGACGGCCGGGCCGCCGTTGATCTGGGAGAACTGGCCGGCCAGATTGACCCGGGTGCCGTCAGGGCTGAGCGCGATGCCGCGGACGGTGTGGTTGGCCGTGGGCGCCCACGCGGTCACCGCGCCGTTGCTCGCGGTGAAGGCGGCGAGCCGGGTGCGGGTCTGGCCGCCGGCGGTGGTGAAGTTGCCGCCCGCGTAGACGGTCGTGTTCGTGGCAGCCAGCGAGTAGACGGCCGCGTTCGAGGTGGGCGCGAAGGTCGTGATCAGGGCGCCGGTGGCGACGTCGAACGCGGCGATGTGCCCGCGGGCCACGCCGTCGACGGTGGTGAAGTCTCCACCGACGTAGATGCGGGTGCCGTCCGGCGAGGCGGTGATCGTGCGCCCCTGACCGTTGAGCGTGTGGTTGAACGTCGTCATGACGCCGCTCGCCAGACTGAAGGCGACCAGGTTGGCCCGCGGGGTCTCGCTCGTGCCCGCCGCCGCACCCGCCGGCCGCGCCTGCGTGAAGCTGCCCGTCGCGTACACCGTGTTGCCGACGGTGACCATCGCCCAGACGACGCCGTTGACCTGGACGGTGCCGAGCCGGTCGGCGGCGACGGTGGTGGGCGTGCCGGGGGCCGGTGCCGTGTCCGCCGAGGCGATGCCAGGGACCGCGAGGCCGAGGAGCAGCAGCCCGACGGCGAGGAACGCGGCGAGCGCTGCTGAACCGGCGCGGGAGCCCCGGACGGAGAGTGACGACATCAGACGACCTTCGGTACGGAGCGACGAGGGAGCGGAGGAGTCGCGCGGTGCGCTCCGACGGGAAAGGAGGGATCCCCACATGCCAGTGCCCTGCGCCATGCGAACCCCCCGTGGTGGTGACCGAGCGTCACCTGGAGACTGCCCGGGTCGGGCCGCCTACCGGCACGTACGCCGATCGCCGTGCTAGCTGTCCGCTCGAAAGGTTCACGGTGTGTGAGCGCCTGTCAAGGAGCTGGCGCACCGGGTAGGCCGTTAGCGGGATGTCTGTCACCGAACTCTCACAGCAAAATGGCTTTCGGTGCGTTCTCGATAACTGAGAGTGAGAATTTGCCGGTCGCGTCATGATGCGGGCATGACGCTGGCCGCAGGGATGGAACCGGTCCGGATCGGTCTGGTGGGGTACGGCTTCGGTGGTCGCTGGTTCCATGCCCCGCTGTTGCAGGCGGCCGGCGAGTGCGACCTCGTCGGCGTCGTCACCTCCTCCTCCGAACGACGCGCCCTGGTCGAGCACGACCACCCGGGACTGCGGACCTTCGACTCACTGGAGGCGTTGCGCGCCGGCGGCGCCGAGGCGGTCGCGATCTCGACCCCCGCCTCGACGCACAGCGCGCTCACCGACCAGGCGCTCGGGCTGGGGTTCGCCGTGGTGTGCGACAAGCCCTTCGCGCTCGACGCGGGCGCCGCCCGCAGGTCGGTCGAGCTCGCCACGCGGCTCGGGCTGCCGCTGGCCCCGTACCAGAACCGGCGCTGGGACTCCGACTTCCTGACCGCCCGGGCCCTGGCCGACGAGGGGACCCTCGGCGAGCTGACCAGGTTCGAGTCCCGCTTCGAGCGGTTCGCACCCGATCCGGGACCGCCGGCCTCGGGCGGCGGCACACTGCGCGACTTCGGCAGTCACCTGGTGGACCAGGCGCTGGTGCTCCTCGGTCCGGTCGCGTCGGTCTACGCCGAGTGGCGGCTGCGGGACAGCGGTCTGGACGACGACGTCTTCGTCGCCCTGACCCACGCGAACGGCGCGCGCTCGCACCTGTCGGGCAGCTGGAGCCAGGGCGCGCCCGGCCCGCGGTTCCGGGTCACCGGGACGACGGGCAGCTACGTGGTCGGAGGCGTCGACGGGCAGGAGGACGCGCTGCTCGCCGGGAAGACGCCGGCGACGCTGGGCACGGCGTGGGGTGCCGAGCCGGCCGACCGCTGGGGACGCGTGTTCCGGGGGGACGACGGCGAGGTGGCGCCTACCCTGCCCGGCGCGTGGAACACGTTCTATCCGGCGTTCGCCGCCGCCGTGCGGGGACTCGGGCCGGTGCCGGTCGACCCGCGCGACGCCGTCGCCACCGCGACCGTGCTCGACGCCGCGCGCCGCAGCGCGACCGACGGCGGCGTCGTGTCCCTTCCGCCGGGCTGATCGACCCCGGACGTGCAGCGGGGCCGATCGGCACCTCTGCCGACCGGCCCCGTTCGCGTGCGGGATATCAGCTGGTCGGGACCGTGATGGTCGCGATGCCGATCACCAGGCCGCCGGCCAGGGCGGTGGTGCTGAACGTCGAGTTCAGCAGGTCGGCGCCTCGGGGCTGAGGTTTGACCGTCGTGCCCTGCAGGACGCCGTTGCCGGTGGCGTCCATGGAGGTCGGGTTGAGGGCGTTACGGCCTGCTCACCGCGGTCAGCCCGGTGCCGCTCGGCTCGTGGCTGACCCTGGTTCGTCGGCAGTGCGCTGCTGCACGACCTGGTGATCGCCCCGGTCTGGATCGGCCTCGGACGGCTCGCGGCGCGGGTGCTGCCTGCGGCGGCTCGGCCGGCGATCGTGGTGGGTGCCGCGGTCGCGGGGTTGCTGGCTCTGATCGCGCTGCCGTTCGTCCTGGGGTCGGCGCCGACAGCCGCTGAGGACGGGAGGGCACGGTCGACCCTCCGGCCGACCGCGCTCTTCCATCGCCCGCACCGATGCCACCCAGCGAAAATGGGAGATCAACCCGTGGGCGTCCCGGGTCGAAGTATTGGCTGTGGAACTCAGTCAGCACGGGTCTCGATCGACACCGTCGGCGACGCAGCACTCCGCCGGTACCGGAACCCGCACCATGGCGCTCACCGGCTGGGGCCCGCTACTTACTACGTGGACGCCCATCGCCACGGCACATGCGGTACACCCGGAGCAGGTCGACAGATGTCTGGCGGCGTGCGGAGCCGCACTCGTCGTCGTCGATCT
>NZ_DASWSJ010000323.1:0-17347 GCF_036402745.1 Actinophytocola sp.
CGCGAACCGCAGCGGTTCCGGTACGCCGTCGTCCGCGAGCTCGCCGAACGGCGCGAACCCCAGCCCGTCCCGGTAGAACGCGTGCGAAACCGGTCGGTCGGCGATGGGCAGCGCGACGATCATGGGTGCCATGGAAGCTCCTCGTCCTGAGATGGTTCGCCCCACCGACGAACGGCCCGGTCGCGCCTCGACAGGCGAGCCGGGTGTATTTCTTGCCGCCCTCCGGGCTCTGCCCCGGTAGAGGTGACTGGAATGACCACGAACATGTCCCGTTTGGTTCGTTACGGACTGCTGGCCGGCGTCGTGACCGTAACGCTCGCCGCCTGCGACACGCAGGGCAGCGGCCGTCCGGCCGCGGGCGCCGAAACCACCGAGGCCAGCAGCAGCCCGCAAACCGAAGGCACCGGCCCGGAACGGCCGCGGCCGTCCGATGACGGGACATCCGTCTCCTTCCCGGACCTGCCCGCCGGCAAGGACAGCTACGACTCCTCGGAGGTGCGCCAGTGCGTGACCGTCGCATGGCTGGGGCGCATGGATGTACCCGACGGAGTTTCCGTCCAGGTGAAGTCGGTCCGGATCACGCCGCCAGGCGTCTTCGACATCAACGGCTCGAGCTGCCACGGAGTCCAGGGCTGCGCCGGCTCGTTCGCCTTCACGGCCGCGGGCGAGTCGTGCTCGGTCTCCATCACGGCGACCGCGTCAAACGAGAAAGGCGCAAATCTGTGGCTGGCGGGACATTGTGTGTCCAGCGACCCACGACAATGCGACGAGCTTCTCGCCGATGGCGGGTCATCGATTTCTCTGCGGCAGCCGTCCGGACCGCCGACGGCTGACGGCCCGCCGACGAGCGACGGCCCGCCGTCGGCGGAACAGCCGCCGCCGTCGGAGCAGAGCCCGCCCCCGTCCACGGGCTGAGTGCGATGAGCGACGACGCGGTGGGCCGGCTCGAACGCTGGATCCGGTCCAGCGCGACCATCGTCGCGCCGGCGACGGCGCTCAGCGCGCTGCTGTTCTACTTCGGCTACGTCTCGTCCCGCTCGCGGTACGCGTACTTCGGCATCGACGTCGACACGGTCGGCCTCGGCACGCAGGACTACATCATGCGCAGCCCCCAACCGCTTCTCGTGCCCATGCTCGTGCTCACCCTGGCCGGCATCGGCATCCTGGCGCTCCTCGCGCAGACGCGGCGGTGGGTGACCGCGGCGGGCCCCGGCGCGGCCGAGGATCCGGCGGTGACCAGGCGCGTCCGGCGGCTCGCGCGCGGCTGCCTGACCGCCGGGACGGTCGTCCTCGGCGCGGGGGTGGTGCTGCTCCTGGTCTACGTGCGGTTCCGCGACTGGGCCTTCTACCCGCTCGTGACACCCCTGCTGACCGGCGCGGGCGCCGCGCTCATCGCGTACGGGTCCCAGATCCGGGACCTGCTGCGCCGTCGACCGGAACGGACGTCGACCGAGGACCCCACCCTGCTGCTGCGCCGGTCGGCCCGCGCGTTGGTCCTGGTGGTCATCGTCGTCAGCGTCTTCTGGACGACCGCGACCGTCGCCCAATGGTCCGGCCGCGGCCTGGCCCAACAGCAGGCCCTCGAGCTCGACCGGCTGCCCAGCGTCATTCTCGACACCAAGGAACGCCTGTACCTGCGAAGTCCCGGCATCGACGAGAAGGCGCTGGAACAGTCGGAAGGGCAGACCTTCCACTACCGCTACCGCAACCTGCGGCTGCTCATCCACGCCAACGACCTCATGTTCCTCGTCCCCAACACGTGGTCGGCGAGCAACTCGACGCTGGTGGTGCGAATGAACGACTCGGTGCGGGTCCAGTTCCAGTTCCAGAACCAACGCCCGGAATGAGGAGCACGGTCGAGCCTCACACCGTGACGACGATCTTTCCGTGCGCCCGGCCCTCGACCATGTGCCGGACGGCCGCGGGCGCCTCGCTCAGCGGGTAGGTCCGGTCGATGGCCGGGGTGACCTTGCCGGACTCGATGAGCTCGGTGAGCGCGACGAGGTCCTGGGCATTCTCCGAGTTGGCGAGGGCGACCAGTGTCTGGCCGACGAACCTCGACAGCAGCGGCGCGCGGAGGGAGCGGTCGAAGCCGCCGAGCCAGCGACCGCCGGTCTCCGAGCCGACGATGACCAGCGTGCCGTGGGGGGTGAGGGCGCGCCGGAGGTGGGTCAGCGAGCGGTGGCCGCCGATGTCGAGGATGACGTCGTAGTGCCGGTCGCCGGTGGTGATGTCGTCGCGGGTGTAGTCGATGACGTGGTCCGCGCCGAGGGATCGGACCAGGTCCACCTTCGCCGTGCTGCACACGCCGGTGACCTCCGCGCCGAAGGCCTTGGCGATCTGCACGGCGAACGTGCCGACGCCGCCGGACGCGCCGATGATCAGCACCTGCTGCCCGGGTCGCACCCGTGCGCTGTCGCGGAGGCCCTGCAGGGCGGTGAGGGCCGAGACGGGCGCGGCGGCGGCCTGTTCGAAGGTGAGGTTCTTCGGCTTCGGGGCGATCTTGTCCTGCCGGACGGTGGTGTACTGGGCGAAGCTGCCCTCGCCGATGCCGTACACCTCGTCGCCCGGGGCCACGGTTGTCACGTCCTTGCCGACGGCCTCGACGCGCCCGGCGACCTCGCGGCCGCGGACGCGGTCCTTGGGTGCGCCGAACCCGTAGCCGGCCAGGCGGATCGGGTACGGCAGGCCCGCCATGACGTGCCACACGCCGCGGTCCACGCCGGCCGCGTGGACCCGCACGAGCACCTCGTCGTCGGCGATCGCCGGCCGGGCGATCTGCTCGAGCCGCAGGACGTCCTGGGCCTCGCCGTACTCGTCCTGGACGATCGCCCGCATCGTCGTCACGTCGGCCGCCGCGGGTGGTGCCTCGGCCGGCCGGTTGCGCTGCTCGGTACCCATCGCCCGCTCCTTACGTTGTAAGCTTATGATGTAAGCTCTACGCTTACGATGTAAGCTTGTCAAGTCCGACGGGGAGCTGAGGATGACCGACGCGGGTGCTGAGCGCCGAGGCCGACTGAGCCGGGACCTGGTGCTGCGAACCGCCATCGCCCTCGCCGACACGGGTGGCATCGAGTCGCTCACCATGCGCAAGCTCGGCGTGGAGCTCGGCGTCGAGGCGATGTCGCTGTACCGGCACGTGGCCAACAAGAGCGACCTGCTCGACGGCATGATCGACAGCGTCTTCGACGAGATCGACCTGCCCACCGGCACCGGCTGGCGCACGACCATGCGCCGCCGGGCGGTCTCGACCCGCGAGGTCCTTGCGCGACACCGGTGGGCGATCGGGCTGATGGAGTCGCGGAGCACGCCCGGTCCCGCGAACCTGCGCCATCACGACGCCGTGCTCGGCACGCTGCGGGCGGCGGGCTTCTCGGTCGTGCAGGCCGCCCACGCGTACTCCGTGCTGGACAGCTACATCTACGGGTTCGCGATGCAGGAGCCGAGCCTGCCGTTCGAGACCGCGGGCGAGACGAAGGACGTCACGCAGGCGATCATGGCCCGGTTCGCCACCGGCGAGTACCCGCACCTCACCGAGATCGCCGTCGAGCACGTCATGCGACCCGACTACGACTACGGCAACGAGTTCGAGTACGGCCTCGACCTCATCCTCGACGGCCTCCAGAGAGCGCGCCGGGCGACCTGACTACCTCAGGTGCTCGGGTCCGGTAGGGCGCGGGCGATTCCGGCGTCGGTGATCGGCCCCGTGCTCGACCCGTGGACCGGCCGGCGCCCGTTTGTGTTCCGCGAGCCTGGGTAAGCACCCGCGATCGTACCGACGAACGCATTGAGGGAGAAGGACAATGGCCAGAACCAACACGGTCGCCGCGCACCCGGCGCGACTCGCGGCCACCGTTGTGGCGGTGGTGTTTCTGCTCGTCGGGATACTCGGGTTCGTTCCCGGGGTGACCACGAACTACGGCGGCATGACGTTCGCCGGGCACGAGTCGACGGCGATGTTGCTCGGCGTGTTCCACGTGTCGATCCTGCACAACATCGTGCATCTGCTGTTCGGCATCGTCGGGCTGTCGATGGCCCGCAGGGTGTCCGGCGCGACGTCGTTCCTCATCGGTGGCGGCATCGTCTACCTGGTGCTGTGGATCTACGGGCTCGTCATCGACCAGAGCAGCGCCGCCAACTTCGTTCCCGTGAACAACGCGGACAACTGGCTGCACCTGGTGCTGGGGGTCGTCATGGTCGGTCTCGGGGTGGCGCTGCGCCGCGCACCGGGCCCCGGCCGGGCCGCGGGAACCGTTTCCTAGCTCGGTAGTCAGGGCGCGGCGGGTCGGCGCTCGCGTTGGAGCTTGCGCCACCCGCCGGCCCGGTTGTTCGCGATGATCTGCCGGAACATCGCGGTGAGCGCGGGCGCGTTGACGGGCTCGCCCTGCCGGAAGGACACCGTCCGCGCGGTCTTGTTGTCGTGGCCGGCGGTGATGATGCCCTCCGGGTCAGCGACCATGGCGCCGTCGTACACGAAGACGTTCACGTGGTTCTTCGCCGCCAGCAGCGCGCATACGTTGCCCTGCAGCACGAAGTAGGGCTGGACGGTGCGCTTGATGGTCTCGACGACCTCGGGATCCGCCGCGTGGACCAGGTCCCGCACCTGGCGGCAGATGTCCTGCTGCCACTCGGGCAGCCGGTTGATGTAGTCGTCAACCCGCGCGTCGGCCTCGTAGCTCATGCCGGCCATTGTGCAGGAGCTTGCTCGGCCCGCGTTCGGTCTCCGGGGCGGGGGAGTGCCCGACCACGACCCGGGCGAACCGGCGATCGCGGTGGCGGGCGGGCCGTCACCGCGGTGTCGGGTCGTCGAGCTCGTCGGGGGTCAGGTCGGTGCGGAGGCGGTGGATGCGGGGGCGGAGCCGGGCGTTGAAGCTCACGACCGTGGCTTCGGCCTCCACCTCGACGACGAGGGTGGGGTGGACGGGCTGGTACTCGGTGCCGTCGCTGCCGAGGACGCCGGGGAGCCGGCGGCGTGCTTCGCCGGTGGGTTCGAGCAGGGGTGCGGTGGCGTTGCGGAGTGCGGGTGGCAGGGGCAGGGACAGGCCGATGTGCTGGAGGACGCCGTCCTGGTCGGGGCGGGCGAGGACGAGGGCCTCGGGGCGGGCGAGGGCGCCGGCGACGCCGGTGACGACCGCGTCGACGACGATCTTCTGGCGGACCTTGCGCCAGTCGCCGGTGCGGCCGGCGCGGTAGGGCTTGGTGGTGTCCTTGGCGACGAGTCCTTCGATGCCGACGGTGGCAGCCTCGGGCCGCATCCACTGCATGGCCTCGGTGCGGTCGGTGGTGGCGGGGACCAGTTGCAGGGGTGGCCGCGCGCCGGCGAAGCGTTGCTCGAGGCGGGTGCGGCGGGTGCGGTAGGGCTCGCCGCGGAGGTCCTCGTGGCCGTCGCCGTCGGTGTCGGTGTCGGCGAGCAGGTCGAAGGCGATGAAGTAGATGGCGATGCCGGCGTCGGCGCGCTGCTTTGGCATGGAGGTGAGCGCGCCGAAGTCGAGGCGGCCCTCGCGCAGGGCGACCAGCTCGCCGTCGACGACCAGGTCGCCGAGCCCGCGGGCGGCGGCGGCGATCTCGGGGAACCGCTTCGCGAGGTTGTTGTCCCGGCGGGACTGGACCACGCCGGTCGCGGTGAACAGGGCCGCGCGCCAGCCGTCGAACTTGGGCTCGTAGACCCAGCGGGGGTCGGGCCCGGGGACCTCGCGCTCGTCCCGCGCCAACGCCATCGCGACCGGCGGTCGTAGCACGCTCCCCACCCTACCCAGATCACCGCAGACCAGACCTCGTCCGCAGTGGACGGACCGGCCGGCCGCGGTCAGCTGATCCAGTGGTAACGCCGCTCGGGCCGCCCGGTGGCGTGGTAGCGCAACGTGACCTCCGCCCGGCCGGTCTCGCGCAGGTGCTCCAGGTACAGCCGGGCGGTCACCCGGGACAGGCCCACCCGGCCCGCGCACTCCGCCGCCGAGAGGGTGCCGGTCGCCGCGCGCAGGGCGCGGCCGACCAGCTCGGCGGTGTGGACGCTGAGACCCTTGGGCAGGACCACGGTGGTCGCGCGGGACACGGTCTGGGTGAGCATCCGGTCCACATCGGCCTGGGTGTCGACGGTGCTGGCGTCGAGGCTGGCGCGCTGGCTGGCGTAGCGCTGGAGCCGCTCGCGCAGGTCGTCGACGGTGAACGGCTTGAGCAGGTAGTTGACGACGCCCTGGCGGATGCAGGCGCGGATCGCCTGGCTGTCCTTGGCGGCGGAGATCACCAGCACGTCGCAGTCCTGGCCGGTGCTCCGGAGCCGGGTGACGACGTCGAGGCCGAACATGTCGGGCAGGTAGAGGTCGAGGAGCACCAGGTCCGGCTCGAGCTCGCGGATCGCGGCGACTGCCTCCTTCCCCGTGTGGGCGGCGCCGACGACGCGGAAACCTGGTGTCCGGCCGACGTATCCACAGTGGATTCGAGCGACGTTGAAGTCGTCGTCGACGACGAGGACGCCGATCATCTCGTGTGTCCTTTCGCGACAGTGACGGGGGACGGGTGGGTGGCCGGCCGGCCCACCGACATGCGGGCGACGAACAGGGCGCCGTCGGCGGTGTTGGTCACCGCGATCTCACCGCCCCGGCGCTTGCAGACGTGGCGGGTCAGCGCCAGGCCGATGCCGCGCTCACCGGCCTGCGCGGCCTTCGTGGTGAACCCGTGGGTGAACACCTCCTGCGCCAGCTCGGGTGCCACCCCGGGCCCGGAGTCCTGCACGACGATCTCCACAGTGGACGTGTCGTGGCGCAGCTCCACCTCCACCCACGCGTCGTGCGTGGCGTCGCCGGCCGCGGCCGCGTCCATGGCGTTGTCGACGAGGTTGCCCACCACGGTCGCCACATCGGCGGAGTCGTGCGCGTCGAGGCGTCCCAGCGACGTGCGCTCGGAGATCCGCAGCGTCACCCTGCGCTCGGCGGCCTGCGCGGACTTGGCCATCAGCAGGGCCGCGATCGCCGTGTCCTGGATCCGTCGCGTCACGCTGAGGTCCAGCGACTGCCGGCGCTCGCTGACGGCGTCGACGTACCGCACCACCTCGTCGTGCTCGCCGATCTGGATCAGCCCGGAGATGGTGTGCAGCTGGTTGGCGAACTCGTGTGCCTGCGCCCGGAGGAGCTCGGTCGAGCTGCGGAACGACCCGAGCTCGCGTTCCCGCTCGGTCAGCTCGGTCCGGTCGCGCAGCGTGGTCACCGAACCGAGCCGCCGCCCGTCCTTGGTGACGTCCATCCGGTTCATGATGAGCACCCGGCCGCGGCGCAGGACGACCTGGTCCCGCGTGCCGCCAGGGCCGGCGGGCTCGCCGTCGGCGGCGAGGAGGACGTCGCGCAGCCGCCCCTCGATGCCGAGGTCGGTGAGGCTCCTGCCGACGCAGTGCGCCGGCAGGTCGAGCAACGTCCGGGCCACGTCGTTGACCAGGGTGACCCGCTGATGCGGATCGAGCGCGACCACGCCTTCGGCGATGCCGTAGAGCATCGCCTCGCGGTACTCGGCGAGACCCGCGATCTCGCGTGGCTCCATGCCGAAGGTCTGCCGCTTGATCCGGCGCGCGAGCAGCCACGAGCCGAGCAGGCCGATGAGGCTGGCGATGCCGAGGTAGATGCCCAAATAGGACGATGCGCCACGCAGGCGCTGCCAGATCGTCGGCGACGCCTCGCCGATCATGACCGTGCCGATGGTACGACCCACCTTCCCCTTGGCCGTGCCGAGCACCGGCACCTGGGCCGCGAGCTCGCGCGCGCCGTCGACGGCGAGCTCGCCCGACCAGCCGCGGCCACCCGGGACACCGGGGTCCCCGAACGGCATGCGCGCGCCGACCAGGATCGGGTTGGTGGAGCTGACGACGACGCCGCGCGCGTCGGCGATGGTCACCGACGTGACGCCGGACTGGGTCTGGGCGGTCTGCGCCACCGTGGCCAGGGAGTCACCAGGGATCGGCCGGCCCAGCTCCTCGCGTACGAGCGGGTTCGTGGCCAGCTGCTCGGCGAGGGCGACGACCCGGCGCCCCTCGACCCGGTTGAACGTCGCCGCGGACTGGGTGATCGACAGCGCCGCGACGGCCACGAGCACCAGGACGATGATCGCGACCTGCAATGCCAGCAGCTGTCCGGACAGCGAGCGGCGAGACGCCATAACCACTATGAACACAACCTTCGCTACTGGCGTTAACGATGACGCCCACGTCCTCAAGCGCCACCATCATCGCGCCGGACTCCCGCGAAACGAAAGAGAAACCGCGATGAAACTTGGCAAGGGTGCTTTGGGTGGCGTACTCGTCACCGTTGCGGTGTTGGCGGTCAGCGCGTGCGGCGCCACCGCCAAGGACAGCGGCACGGGCGGGGGCGGTGACAGCGGTCCGGCCGCCGGGCTGCGGGTCATGGTGCCGAACAGCCCGGGCAGTGGCTACGACACCACCGCCCGCACGGCGGCCAAGGTGATGGAGGACAACACGATCGCCACCGGTGTGGACGTGTTCAACCTCTCCGGCGCCGGTGGCACGGTCGGCCTGCAGCGCACCATCAACGAGAACGGCAACGGCAAGCTCGCCATGCTCATGGGGCTCGGGGTCGTCGGCGCGTCGTACACCGCCGACTCGAAGGGCAAGCTCACCGACACGACGCCGCTCGCGAAGATGATCGAGGAGCCCGGCGCGATCGTCGTGCCGAAGGACTCGCCGTACAAGACCATCGGCGACCTGGTCGCCGCGTGGAAGGCCGACCCCAGGAAGCTTGCCGTCGGTGGCGGCTCGTCACCCGGTGGGCCCGACCACCTGCTGCCCATGCAGCTCGCGAAGACCGTCGGCATCGACCCCAAGCAGGTCAACTACGTGTCCTACGACGGCGGCGGGGAGCTGCTGCCCGCCATCCTCGGCGGCAAGGTCGCCTTCGGCGCCAGCGGGTTCGGCGAGTTCCTCGACCAGGTCGAGGCCGGTCAGGTCCGGGTGCTCGCGGTGACGAGCGCGAAGCGCATGGACGTGCTGGGCGATGTGCCGACGCTGAAGGAGTCCGACATCGACCTGGTCTTCACCAACTGGCGCGGGATCGTCGCGCCGCCCGGGATCTCCGACGCCGACAAGCAGGTCTGGGTCGACGTGCTCACGAAGATGCACGACACGAAGGACTGGAAGGACCAGCTCACCAAGCACGGCTGGAGCGACGCCTTCGTGACCGGCGGCGACTTCGCCGCGTTCCTCAAGGACCAGGACCAGGCCGTCGCCGACATCCTTGCGCAGCTCGGGTTGGCATGAGCGACCGGACCACCCTGGACGACCGGCGGAGCGGGGACCGCGCACAGTACGGCGTGTGCGCGTTCCTCGCCCTGCTGGGCGGCGCCGTCATCCTCGACGCCACCCGCATCGGGCACGCCACGAGCAGCAACGACCCGATCGGGCCGCGTCCGGTGCCGATCATCCTCGGGGCGCTGCTGCTCGTGGTGGCCGTGGTGTACGCCGTGGACGTGTACCGCGGCGGCACCGGCCAGCCGGAGGAGGGCGAGGACGTCGACCTGACGGCCGCCGTCAGCTGGCGCACCGTCGGCCTCCTGGTCGCCGTGTTCGTGGCCAACGCGCTGCTCATCGAGTGGCTCGGCTGGGTGATCAGCGGGTCGCTGCTGTTCTGGGGTTCGGCGCTGGCCCTGGGCAGCCGGCGGGTCGTGCTCAGCCTCGCGATCGCGATCGCGTTGTCGCTGGTCACCTTCTACGCGTTCGCCATCGGGCTGGGTGTGAACCTGCCGGCCGGAGTTCTGCAAGGGATCCTGTAGATGGACAACCTGACCAACCTGCTGGCCGGGTTCGGGCACGTCATCACCCCGGCCAACCTGCTCATCGCGCTGATCGGCGTGACGGTGGGTACCGCCGTCGGTGTCCTGCCCGGCATCGGGCCGGCGATGACCGTCGCCCTGCTCCTGCCGATCACCTACGGCATGGACCCGACGCAGGCGTTCATCATGTTCGCCGGCATCTTCTACGGCGGCATGTACGGCGGCTCGACGACGTCGATCCTGCTGAACACGCCGGGGGAGTCCTCGTCGGTGATCACCGCGATCGAGGGCAACAAGATGGCCAAGGCCGGCCGGGCCGCGCAGGCCCTGGCCACGGCGGCCATCGGCTCCTTCGTCGCCGGCACCATCGGCACCCTGCTGCTCGTGCTGGTCACCCCCATCGTGGTCACCTTCGCGATCAGCCTCGGCGCGCCCGACTACCTGGCGATGATCGTGCTGGCGTTCATCGCGGTCACCGCGGTGCTCGGCGCGTCGCGGGTCCGGGGCTTCGCCGCCCTGTTGCTGGGCCTGGTGATCGGCGTGATCGGCATCGACAAGGTGACCGGGCAGCAGCGGCTGACCCTCGGCATGCCGCTGCTCGCCGACGGCATCGACGTCGTGGTGGTCGCGGTCGGCATCTTCGCCGTCGGCGAGGCGCTGTGGGTGGCCGCGCACCTGCGCCACACCTCCGGCCAGGTCATCCCGGTCGGCCAGCCGTGGCTGGGAAAGCAGGACTGGAAGCGGTCGTGGAAACCGTGGCTGCGCGGCACGGCGCTCGGCTTCCCGTTCGGTGCCATCCCCGCGGGTGGTGCGGAGATCCCGACGTTCCTGTCCTACGCCGCGGAGCGGAAGCTCACCAAGCACCCCGAGGAGTTCGGCAAGGGTGCCATCGAAGGCGTCGCGGGCCCGGAGGCGGCGAACAACGCCTCCGCGGCGGGAACGCTGGTGCCGATGCTGGCGATCGGGCTGCCGACCAACGCCACCGCGGCGGTCATGCTGGCCGCGTTCCAGTCCTACGGCATCCAGCCCGGTCCGCTGCTGTTCACCCGCGAGTCCACATTGGTCTGGACGCTGATCGCCAGCCTGTTCGTGGGCAACCTGCTCCTGCTGGTGCTCAACCTGCCCCTCGCTCCCGCCTGGGCGAAGCTGCTCCAGATCCCGCGTCCCTACCTCTACGCGGGCATCCTGTTCTTCGCCTCCATGGGGGCGTACGCGGTCAACGCCCAGCCGTTCGACCTGTTCCTCCTGCTGATCCTCGGCCTCATCGGCTTCGGCATGCGCCGGTTCGGCCTGCCCGTGCTGCCGCTGATCGTCGGGGTGATCCTCGGCCCCATCGCCGAACGGCAGGGGCGCATGGCACTCCAGCTGTCCGGTGGCGACCTGTCGGGCCTCATCGGCGGCCCGGTGTCCTACGTCATCTACGCGACGATCGCGGTGATCCTGCTGTGGCCCCTGGTTCGGCGGGTGCTGCCGCGGCGACCCGCGGAACCACCGGCAGCGGCGGAGGAAACGACGGATACCGTCCACCACTGAGTAGGGTGACGGCGCGGCGTGGTCGGAGAACTCGTGGACCCACCACAGGTTCTCGTCCTCCAGCCGCACGGCGGACAGGCCGGTGAAGGGGTGGCCCGCGCACGTCGCAGGTGATCGTGTCGTTGGTGGTCGCGAACTCCACGCACCCGCTCGATGTCCCCGGACGAACCTGGGTCAGGCGGGCTCGGCGGTGTCGAACACCAGGCTGTACTCCTCGACCGCGCGGATCGAGCTGTCGGTCGCCGCGACCGCGTCGGCGCGGATGGCCGCGGCGGCGCCGCGGCTGGCGGCCAGCGCGGCCGCGTCCTGCCACCGGGTCTCGCCGATCGAGTGCCCGGTGCTCCGGTCGATGAACAGCAGCTCGGCGACGAACCCCGGTGTCTCGGTGAGCCAGGGCAGCGTGGTGTCCACGTAGGCCGCCACGACCTCGTCGATCCGCGTCGCGTCGGTGTCCATCCGGGTCAGCCGCACGCCGGCGCCGGGCTGCGGGCGCCTGACCCGGGTGAAGCTCGCGACCACGAACCGCTCGACCGAGACCGTCCCGCCGCTGAGCCGGGCCGCCTCCTCGCGGGCCGGCGCCACGGACCGCTCGTGCTCGCGCATCGCGTGGTGGGACACCCAGAACGACTCGACCACCGCGATCCCGAGCTCGGTGTTCGCGCAGACGGACATTCCCTGGCTGCCGGGAAGGTCCGCCAGCATCGGACGCGCCTTGTCCTGCAGGTAGCGGATCGCGTCGTCGAGCCGCTCCGGGTCTGCCGTCAGCAGGATGACTTGGACGTGCTGCACCGTTCCTCCTCGGGTGAGGTCGATGCGGCGGTACCCCGATCGATCCCGGTTACACCACCACCGGCGACCGGGTTCGGCCGACGCCGGTGACCGTGCGCATGGTCGGCCCCGGACCGGGCATCCCCGGCCAGCGGAGAGGAGGACCGACGTGGACGCCAAGGAGCTCATCCGTACCGTGGCGCGCCGTTCGGGCCTGTCGCGCGCGGAAGCGGCGGACCTGACCAGGGCAACGCTCGCGACGTTGGCCGACCGGCTCAGCGCGGGGGAGGCCCGCCATCTCGCGCTGCGAGTACCCGAGCCGCTGGGCGAGTCCCTCGGCGCCCGGACCGGGTCCGCCCAGAAGTTCGGCCTCGACGAGTTCGTCCGGCGGGTCAGCGCGCACACCGGGCTGACCGTCCGGGAGGCGACCGACGGCGTCCGCGCCGTGCTCGCCACGCTGCGTGAGGCCCTCGGCGACGAGCAGTTCGACCACGTGATGGCCCAGCTGCCCGGCGAGGTCCGGGAACTGGCCGAGCTGGGCTGAGCTCAGCCCAGGACGTCCGCCGCACCCGACCGCCCCGCGCTTGCCCGGCGGGGAGCCCAGGCGCACGATGGGACCCCACACCCGTACAGGAGGACCCCGATGTCCAAGCGCACCAGCAAGCGAGCAACCCGGCGCAAGAAGGGCGCGAACCACGGCAAGCGCCCGAACGGCTCCTGACCGCGCCGCCTGACCGCGGCCTGGCCGCGGTCAGGCGACGGTCAGGCGAGGGTGGATCCTGAAGCGGAGGCGGCAGACCACGACGTCGGTGTGGTCACAAGGCGTGCCCGGAGCCGGTGGACCGGAGGACCCCGACCGCCGGGACCCGCTGGCTCGGGATCGCGACCGGGCGGGCGGCCCGGCGCGCGGCGGCCCGGCGGGCGATGCGCACGGCGAGGGCGATGGCGTAGGCGAGCAGGGCGACCGCGGCGAGGATCGCGGCATCCCGGACCGACTCGGCGGTGACGCTGAGGACGCCGCGGCGGCCGATGACGAAGCCCGTCTCCAGCGCCCAGCACAGGGCCGCCGTCGCGAGCGCGGCGCGCAGGGTGGCGACGGCCGCGATCGCGGCCGCGGTGGCGGCCAGGGCCACCAGTGTCCACTGTGGATGAGCGGTCCCGTGGGCGGCCACCGCCACGAGCGTTACGGTGATCGCGGCGGCGAACCCCAGCGGGTAGCCGGTCCAGCCGCGGATCGGTGGCTCGACGTCTCTGATCTCGTGCACAGGTCCAGTGCACCGCGCAGGGCGTCGGCGCGGTGGTTTCTTGCCGCGGATCCAACGGCGTGCTCGGTAATGTTGACGCGGCCTTGACTCCAGCCATTACCCGGTCGAGTTGTCGTCTGCCACCGATGGGATCCGGTGCTCGACGTCAGCGGGCGCCGGCCAGCGACGCGGCGTCCGGCCAGACGAAGCGGAGCATGCTCGGGGAGCCGTTCAGCCGGTCTGGTAGGCCGCCGGGCGGTGACACCGGTGCCTTCTCGGCGTTGGTGCCGCCCAGCGCGCGGTAGAACCGCTGAGCGGCTGTGTTCTGCTCGAGGACCCACACATGAACGGACTTGCCGATCGCTCGATCGGCGACGGCCTGCGCGGCACGGACGAGCAACGCGCTGCCGAGACCGGTCCGGTGACGGTTGTGGACCACGTGCAGGTTGTCGACGAGGCTGCCCCAGGTGTCGTCGTCGTCGAAGATGACATGCACGAACCCCGTCAGCCCGGTGTCGTCGGCGGCGACGACCGTCATGCTGTTGGCCGGGGCGGCGAACCGCGACGACCAGGTCGTCCGGCGGTCGGCGACGACGTCACCGTCCAGGAACGAGTCGGCGTAGGCGCCCCGGTAGTACCGCCGCCAACTGTCCGCGTGCAACAGCGCCACGTCCTCGGCGTCGTCAGGAACCGCTGCGCGAAACCGCACCGACGTCACCCGTCCTCCCCAGCCCAGCCCCAGCCCGAGTGCCACGGCTCCGCGGCCCGGAATGTCAGCTGCACGCTATGCAGGATCGCGCCCACCTTCCATTGAATTCCCGATCTCGTCCGAGCCGGCGCCTCATCGCGGTGGCGGGCGACCTCCAGTGGCGCCGCTCACGGGAGCGTTCGGATTCCGTAAATGCGCGCCTCGACGGTGTCAAGGTCCCGTCAGGCCGCCCCACCGGCCCTGTCGTACGGGCCAGACTCGCGTCGTCCGGTCGCCATCGAGGCGACCCACGTGGAGGGGGCATGGGCAGATGGCTGATCTGGCCTACGCCGCGCTGCTTGTCGCCGGCTTCCTGGTTCTCGCACTGACGTTGCGCGGATTGGAGAAGCTGTGAGTGGCGTTGGCGTCCTGGCAAACGTCGTCGGCGGCGTGCTCGCGCTGCTGCTGATCATCTACCTGTTCGTCGCGCTGATCCGGCCGGAGAAGTTCTGATGTCGTCCACTGTGGCCGGTCTCCTGCAGGTCGGCATCCTCGTCGTGGCGCTCGCCGCCGTGTACAAGCCGTTGGGCGACTACATGGCGCGGGTGTTCACCGACAAGAAGCACCTCGCGGTCGAGCGGGTGATCTACAAAACGGTGCGGGTGAACCCGGACGCCGAGCAGCGCTGGCCCGTCTACGCCGCCGGCGTGATCGGCTTCTCGCTCGTGTCCGTGGTCCTGCTCTACCTGATCCAGCGGCTGCAACCGTTGCTGCCGTTCAACTTCGGCCGCGGCGCGGTCGATCCGGGTATCGCGTTCAACACCGCGATCAGCTTCGTCACCAACACGAACTGGCAGTCCTACGTGCCCGAGGTCGTGATGGGGCACACCGTGCAGATGCTCGGGCTGACCGTGCAGAACTTCGTCTCCGCCGGGGTCGGCCTGGCGGTCGCGATCGCGCTGGTCCGCGGGTTCACCCGGTCGGCGACGGACCGGCTGGGCAACTTCTGGGTCGACCTGACCCGCGGTGTGGTGCGGATCCTGCTGCCGATGTCGTTCGTGTTCGCGATCGTGCTGATCGCGTTGGGTGTGGTGCAGAGCCTGCACTCCGGGGTGGCGGTGACCAACCCGGACGGCTCGCACAGCACGATCGCGCTGGCGCCGGGCGCCTCGCAGGAGTCGATCAAGGAGCTCGGCAACAACGGCGGCGGCATCTTCAACGCCAACTCCGCGCACCCGTTCGAGAACCCCAACAGCTGGACCAACCTCATCGAGATCTTCCTGCTGCTGGTGATCCCGGTGAGCCTGACCCGGACGTTCGGCACGCTGGTCGGCAACCGCAAGCAGGGCTACGCGCTGCTGTCGGTGATGGCGTTCCTGTGGGGCGCGATGCTGACGGTGATCTGGTGGGCCGAGGCGCACCCGAACGGCCCCGCCGCGCTGCTCGCCGGCTCGGGCATGGAGGGCAAGGAGGTCCGCTTCGGCATCGCCGGCTCCTCGTTGTTCGCCGACAGCACCACCGGCACGTCGACCGGGGCCGTCAACGCGATGCACGACAGCTTCAGCGGGCTCGGGGGCGGCGGCACGATCCTGAACATGCTGTTCGGCGAGATGACGCCGGGCGGCACCGGAACCGGGCTGTACAGCATCCTCGTGATGGCGATCATCGCGGTGTTCCTCGCCGGGCTGATGGTCGGCCGCACGCCGGAGTACCTCGGCAAGAAGCTCGGCCGCCGCGAGGTGACCGCCTCGGCCATCTCGATCCTGGCCATGCCGACCGTGCTGTTGCTCGGCGCCGGCGCGGCGATCCTGTTGCCCGGCACGCCCGGATATATGGCGAACTCCGGCATCCACGGGTGGTCCGAGGTGTTCTACGCCTACACGTCGGCGTCGAACAACAACGGCAGCGCGTTCGCCGGGATCACCGTCACCAGCCCGTGGTTCCAGTCCACCTTGGCCATCTGCATGCTGCTCGGCCGGTTCGTCCCGATCCTGGCCGTGCTCTGCCTGGCCGGATCCCTTGCCGCGCAGAAGAAGGTGCCGGCGACCGCCGGCACGCTACCGACCCAGGGACCGCTGTTCGCGTCGCTGCTGACCGGCACCGTCGTCCTCGTCGCCGCACTCACCTTCATCCCGGCACTAGCGCTCGGCCCGATCGCGGAGGCACTCGCGTGAGCACCACCACCACTGAGAAACCCCAGCGAGGTCCGCTGGACGCGCAGCAGCACCACGCCGAGAAGACCGGCCGGATCAGCGCGGGCGTGTTCAACCCGCGCCAGCTCCTGGTCTCGCTGCCCGACGCGCTGCGCAAGCTCAACCCCCGCCACCAGCTGAAGAACCCGGTCATGATGGTGGTGTGGGTCGGGTCGGTGCTGTCCACGGTGTTCGCGATCGGCGACCCCGGCGTGTTCACCATCGGCGTGGCCCTGTGGCTGTGGTTCACGGTCCTGTTCGCCAACCTCGCCGAGGCGGTCGCCGAGGGCCGGGGCAAGGCACAGGCCGAGACCCTGCGGCGCACCAAGAAGGAGACGATGGCCCGCCGCCTGCGGGCCGACGGCACCGAGGAGCAGGTGCCCGGCGCCGACCTGCGGATCGGTGACCGGGTCGTCATCGAGGCCGGGCAGATCATCCCGGGCGACGGCGACGTGGTCGAAGGCATCGCCACGGTCGACGAGTCGGCCATCACCGGCGAGTCGGCCCCGGTCATCCGCGAGTCCGGTGGCGACTTCTCCGCCGTCACCGGCGGCACCACCGTGCTGTCCGACCGGATCGTCGTGAAGATCTCCACCAAGCCCGGCGAGTCCTTCGTGGACCGGATGATCGCGCTCGTCGAGGGCGCGACGCGGCAGAAGACGCCGAACGAGATCGCGCTGACGATCCTGCTGTCCACGCTGACGATCATCTTCCTGCTCGCGGTCGTGTCCCTGCAGCCGGTCGCCCGCTACTCGGGCAGCCTGCAGTCGGTGATCGTGCTGACCGCGCTGCTGGTCTGCCTGATCCCGACGACCATCGGCGCGCTGCTGTCCGCCATCGGCATCGCCGGCATGGACCGCCTGGTGCAGCGCAACGTCCTCGCCACGTCGGGCCGCGCGGTGGAGGCCGCCGGCGACGTGTCCACGCTGCTGCTGGACAAGACCGGCACCATCACCTTCGGCAACCGGCAGGCCACCGAGCTGATCCCCACCGGATCGTCCACAGTGGAGCAGCTGGCGGCCGCGGCGCGGCTGTCCAGCCTCGCCGACAGCACCCCGGAAGGCCGCAGCATCGTCGACCTGGTCGCGAAGAACCACGGCCTGGCCGTCGAGCCCAGCGCGGCCGAGCGGGCCGGGGACTTCGTGGCGTTCACC
>NZ_DASWSJ010000324.1:0-17114 GCF_036402745.1 Actinophytocola sp.
GGCAGGCCGCCCTGGGCGATCACGTTCGCGTACCAGCGGGCGCTTTCCTTCACGGTCCGGCGCTGGGTCTCGAAGTCCACGTGCACCAGGCCGAACCGCTTCGCGTAGCCCTCTGCCCACTCGAAGTTGTCCAGCAGCGACCAGCAGAAGTACCCCCGCAGGTCGACCCCTCGGCGGATCGCGGCGTGCGCGGCCCGGAGGTGCCCGTCGACGAAGGCGATGCGGTCGTGGTCGCGCACGGCACCGTCCTCCCCCACGACATCGGGATACGCGGCGCCGTTCTCCGTGATGTAGAGCGGCAGCCGCGGGTACTCCTCGTGCAGTCGCACCAACAACTCCGTCAGCCCGGCCGGCTGCACCTCCCAGCCCAGGTCCGTCCGCGGCTCGCCGCTCGGCAGGAACCGCACGCCCTCCACACCGACCCACTCACTCGGCGCGGGATCGGCGGCGACCGGCGCGGCCACCAGCAGCGCGCGGTAGTAGTTCACGCCCAGCAGGTCGATCGGCGCGCCGATCACCGACAGGTCCCCCTCCCGCACGAGCCCGGGCAGGCCGTACGGCGTCAGGTCTGCCACGACGTCCGGCGGGTACGAGCCACGCAGCACCGGGTCGAGGAACACCCGGTTCTGCAGGCCGTCGACCCGCCGGGCGGCGTCCTCGTCGGCCGGCGAGGCGGCCTGGACCGGGAACAGGTTCAGCGTGATCCCGGCCGGCGCGGACGGCGCGAACGCGCGGATCCGCTCCATCGCGAGCCCGTGCCCCAGCAGCAGGTGGTGCACGGCGGCGACGGCCGCCGGCGGCGACGTGACGCCCGGCGCGTGCCGGCCCGAGGCGTAGCCGGCGAACGCCGAGCACCACGGCTCGTTCAGGGTCAGCCAGCCCGCGACCCGGTCCCCGAGCCTGCGCAGCACCGACTCGGCGTACTCGGCGAACCGGTGGGCCGTGTCGCGCGAGGTCCACCCGCCCTGCTCCTCCAACGCCTGCGGCAGGTCCCAGTGGTACAGCGTCGCCCACGGCGCGATGCCCGCCTCGAGCAACCGGTCGACCAGCCGGTCGTAGAAGGCCAGCCCCGCCTTGTTCTCCGCCCCGCCGTCGGGCCGCACCCGTGGCCAGGCCACCGAGAACCGGTACGCGCCAAGGCCCAGCGAGGACATCAGCGACACGTCGTCGGCGTAGCGGCGGTAGTGGTCGGCGGCCGGCTCGCCCGTGTCGCCGTTCGTGACCGCGCCGGGGCGGCGGCAGAACTCGTCCCAGATCGAGTCGGTCCGACCGTCCACAGTGGTCGCCCCCTCGATCTGGAACGACGCCGTCGCCGCGCCCCAGACGAACCCGGTGGGAAAGCGCAGCGACACCGACTCCGCTGACTGGTCCACCGACGATGGCAGTGCTGACATGGTCACCCCTTCACGGCGCCTTGCATGATCCCGGCCACGATCTGGCGGCCGAGCACGATGAAAACGATCAGGATCGGAATGGTCGCCAGCGTGGTCCCGGCCAGCACGAGCGAGTAGTCGACGTAGAACCCGCTCTGCAGCCGCTCCAGGGCCAGCTGCACGGTCGGGTTGTCCGCGTTCAGCACGACCAGCGGCCACAGGAAGTCGTTCCAGGACGTCATGAACGTGAACATGCCGAGGAACGCGGCCGCCGGGCGCACCGCCGGCAGGCAGACGTGCCAGTAGACCCGGATCATCGAGCAGCCGTCCACCCTGGCCGCCTCGATCAGCTCGTAGGGCACCACCTGCAACGTGTACTGGCGCATCCAGAACACGCCGATCGCGGTGACCAGGTTCGGCACGATCACCGCCTGCAGCTCGCCCGCCCAGCCGAACTCGGCCATCGCCATGTACAGCGGGATGATCCCGAGCTGCGTGGGCACCGCGAGCGTCGCGACCACGAACAGGAACAGCGCGTTGCGGCCGCGGAAGCGCAGCTTGGCGAAGGCGAACCCGGCGAGCGTGGAGAACAGCACCGTCGTCAGCGTGACCGTGCCGGACACGACGATGCTGTTGCCCATGGCCTTCCAGAACGGCACGGAGTCGAACACCCGCGCCGCGTTCGACAGGAAGTTCCCGCCCGGCAGCAGCGGCGGCACCCGCTCGGCGAGCATCGAGCTGTCCCGGCTCGCCACCAGGAACGACCAGTAGAACGGGAAGATCGAGCCCACGAGGAACGCGATCAGCAGGCCGTACACCCAGAACCGGGCGCGCCGGGCACCCGTGGAGTCCACCGTGCGGCGGCGAACGGCGACCGACAGCGCACTCCGTGTCCGTGACCCGCGCGCAAGCTCGCTCACCGGGCACCGTCCTCGATGGACCCCGTCGACGCCAGCCGGCGGGTCAGCAGGAAGTTGGCCACGGCGATCACGATGATCAGCAGGAACAGCACCCACGCGATCGCCGACGCGTAGCCGAGGTGCTGGGTCTCGAACGCGGTTTGGTACATGTAGAGCGTGATCGTCTGGAACTGGTTGGACGATCCGCCGTTGTTCGACCCGGGCATCGCGTCGAACAGCTTGGGCTCGGTGAAGATCTGCAGGCCGCCGATGGTCGAGGTGACCACCACGAAGATCAGCGTGGGGCGCAGCAGCGGCAGCGTGACGCTGAAGAACCGCCGCACCGCACCGGCCCCGTCGATCATCGCGGCCTCGTGGATGTCGCGGGGGATGGCCTTCATCGCGGCCAGCACGATCAGCGCGTTGTAGCCGGTCCACCGCCAGTTCACCATGATCGCGATCGCCACGTGCGAGGCGAGCCGGTTGGCCTGCCAGTCGATCCGGTCGAGCCCGAGCAGCTCCAGCATCCCGTTGACGAGCCCGTAGTTGGGCCCGAACAGGTTGGCGAAGATGATGCCGAGCGCCACCAGGCTCGCCACGTACGGCAGCAGCACGCCCACCCGCCAGCCGGTCGGCGCGCGCAGCCGGGTGTTCAGCAGCGCGGCCACCCCGATCGCGACGACGATCTGCGGGATCGTCGACAGCAGGAAGATGCTGAGCGTGTTGACCAACGCCGTCCAGAAGTGGGTGTCCCCGAGCAGCGTGGCGTAGTTCGCGAGGCCGACGTAGGTCCCCTCGGTGTCGAGCAGGTCCCGGTCGAACAGCGACAGGTAGGACGTGTACAGCAGCGGGAACAGCCCCACCACGCCGAACACGACGAAGAACGGCGCGACGTAGAGGTACGGCGACCACCTGACGTCGGCCAGGCTCAGCCGCTGCCGCCAGGTCAGCCGCGGCCGGCGGGCAGGGGGCGGGGCGGGCGCTGCCCTGCTCGGCGCCCGCCCCGGGTCCGTGATGACCGGACCGGCCATCAGCCAACGATCCTCTTGGCGGCCTCCACCGCCTGCTTCCAGCCGTCCTCGGGCGACTTGCCCTGCTCGACGGCCTGCAGCGCGGGGCTCGTGGCGTTCTCCTGGATCTTGCCGTCGCCGGGACCCTTGTACTGGGCCCGGCCGACCTTCCGCGCCTGGGCGGCGAACAGCTCGCCGACCTTGACGTCACCGAAGTAGTCGTTGGTGGTGTTCAGCAGCTCCGGTGAGGACAGTGCCTCGACCTGACTGGGGAAGTTGCCAGTCTTCTGGAAGGCCTTGATCTGCTGCTCCGGCGCGGTCAGCCAGGCGGCGAGCGCGGCGGCCTCCTTCGGGTGCTGGCTCTGCTTGGGCACGGCGAGGAACGAGCCGCCCCAGTTGCCGCCGCCACCGGGGAAACTGTCGGTGACCGCCCACTTGCCCGCGTTGGCCGGGCCGGCCTGCTCCTTGACCACGCCGAGCATCCACGACGGGCAGGTCTTGGTGGCGAACGCGCCCTGCTTGAACCCGGTGTTCCACTCCGGACCGAACGCGACCAGCTTCGCCGTCTGGCCACCCTTGCCGGCCTCGGTCACCTGGTCCCAGTTCTTCCTGATGTCGGCGTTGGACTCGATCGCGAGCTTGTCGTCCTTGGTCAGGTAGCCGGTCTCGAGCTGGTTCTGCATGGCGTTGAAGATCTGCGAGTCCGAGTCGAACCACGCCTTGCCGGTCTTGCGCACGTACTCGTCGCCGGCCGCGAAGTAGGAGTCCCAGCTCGCGAACAGCGGCTTGACCGACTCGGGGTCCGACGGCAGGCCGGCCGCGGCGAGCAGGTCCTTGCGGTAGCACATGGCGAGCGGGCCGATGTCGGTCCCGTAGCCGATCCAGGTGCCGTCCTTGGCCACCGCCGACTGGTACTTCCAGTCCAGCCAGCGGTCGGGCCGCACGTCCTTGGGGCCGATGTCGGCCAGGTCGTTGAACAGCTGCGGCTTGTCGAGGACGTCGGGCAGGTGGCCCTCCTCGATGGCGACCACGTCCTCCAGTCCGGACTTCGCCGCGAGCTTGGTGAGCAGCTGCTGGTGGTACGGGCCGCCCTCGCCCGTCTTGTGATGGGTGATCTTGATGTTCGGGTGCAGGTCCTGGTAGGCGGTGAGCAGGTCCTCGTAGCCGAACTCCGTGAACGTGCCGATGGTGAGCTCGATCTGGCCCCCGCTGCCGGAGCCACCACCGGATCCGTCTTGGCCGCAGGCGGCTAGGCCGGCCACCGCGGCAAGGGCGATCGCGCCGGCTAACACCCTTGTTTGCTGTCGTCGCACGTCAGTTGTCCCTTGCTGACTCGATTCTGGGAGCGCTCCCAGAATGGGAGTTCTGAGTGTGTCCTTCGCCACCATAACTGTCAAGAAAAACCGGGCGGCCGGTATCGGCATTGTTGGGGAGCGCTCCCAGAATCGGCAGCTACAATTCCAGCCGTGCCAGCACGATCCCCGCAGCAGGACGAGCGCCCGACGCTCGAGGACGTCGCCGCCTACGCCGGCGTCTCCCGCTCCACCGCCTCCCGCGCGCTCAACGACGACGCCTACGTCAGCTCGCGATCGCGGGCCAAGGTGCTCGACGCGGCCCGGGACCTCGGCTACTCCCCCAACCAGGCGGCGCGGTCACTGGTGACCAAGAGGACCGGCGCGGTGGCACTCGTGCTGTCCGAGCCCGAGTCCAAGGTGCTCGACGACCCGTACTTCGCGACGGTCATGCACTCGGCGTACCGGGAACTGTCCGGCACCGGCGTGCAGATGCTGCTGATGTTCGTCGACAGCCGCGACGACGTGCCGCGCACCATCCGCTTCCTCGAGGGCGGGCACGTCGACGGCGCGCTCGTCTTCGCGCCGCACCAGGGGGATCCGCTGCCGACGGCACTGCGCCTGCTGCGGCTGCCGGTCGTCTACGGCGGCCGGCCGGGGACCGGGCGGCGCGGCGTGCACGCGGTCGACTTCGACAACCAGGCCGGCGCCCGGCTCGCGGTCCGCCACCTGCTCGCCACCGGCAGGCGGCGGATCGGCACGATCACCGGCATGCTCGACCACCCGGCGGCCGCCGCGCGCATGGCGGGCTGGGCGGAGGCACTGGAGGAGGCCGGCCTCGACCCGGCGGACCTGGCCGAGGCCGGCGACTTCACGATGGCGAGCGGCGACCGGGCCACCACCGCCCTGCTCGCCCGGGAACCCGACCTCGACGGCGTGTTCGCGGCCAGCGATCTGATGGCGGCCGGCGCGATGCGGGCGCTGCGGGCCGCGGGCCGCGCCGTGCCGGACGACGTGGGCGTCGTCGGCTTCGACGACCACCCGACGCTGGCGCCCGCGATGAACCCGCCGCTCACGTCGGTGCACCAGGACCCGCGCGAGCAGATCCGGCAGATGGTGCGCCGGCTGATGGCCCTGCTGGCCGGCGAGGCGGTCCGTCCGGAGACGACGGTCCTGCCGGTGACCCTGGCGGTCCGCGACTCCGCGTAGACCTCAGTGTTCGTACGGGTCCTCGGGTTCGGCGACCGGGGTGACCGACTGGACGTGGGCGGAGGGGACGTACTCGTTCGCGCGGGTCGCCGAGTTCGGCTCAAGCTCCACAACGGACTCGATCCAGCTGTCGTCGGCCAGGCTGGACAGGTCGCGGTCGAGGAGCTTGACCTTGACCGGGTAGGCGTCGGCGGCGCAGCAGGTGATCGCGATCCGCGCGATGTAGGTGTCCCGGCCCTCCTGCACCACGAACCCGGTGAGCGTGACCGTCCGGCCGTTGAGCGAGTGGGCGGAGTCCCACGCGGCCCGCTCCGAGAACTCCGAGAGCTGCAACGGCAACGCCGTCCCGGGCGGCAACGCGTCGAACAACGCGGAGCCGTCCGCGGCGGTCGTGGTGTTCCGCGGTGGGCTGTCCGCCGCCCGCACCACCGAGTCCGACCCCAACGCGGGCGGCGCGATCAGGAACACCGCCAGCACCGGCAACACCAGCAGCCACGCGCTGCTCGCCGAGTGGTCGTGCTCGTGTGACTCGACCTGCCGGCCGCGGATGTCGCGGGCGATGGACACCGCGGCCAGAGCCAGCATCACCACCCCGGCCACGATCAGCAGCCACTGATGCGCCGGCTTGACGTATCGCAGGTAGGTGCCGTTGAGCGAGATCTTCAGCAACGCCCCACCCAGCAACACCAACAGAATGTTCTGCGTCTCCCGCCTCACAACAACACCACCCCCGCCAGCACCGCGCACACCACCGCGACCACGAACGTCGCCGGCGCGAACCGCACCGCGAACCGCCGCCCCAACGTCCCCGCCTGCAACGAGAACAACTTGATGTCCACCGCCGGCCCCACCACCAGGAACACCAACCGCGGCAACAACGGCATCGTCGCCAACGACGCCGCGACGAACGCGTCCGCCTCACTACACAACGCCAGCAACACCGCGAGCAGCGCCATCACCACGATGCCGAGCACGATCTGGGAGCCGAGCGTGTCCAACCACGAGCGCGGCACGACGACGTTGAGCACCGCCGCGGTCAACCCACCGACGACCAGGAACCCACCCGCGTCCACCAGATCCTGCCGGGCGGTCTCCGCGAACAACCCCCACCGCGACCGGCTGCCGTCGTGCTCGGGCAGCCGACGCATCACCCGCTCCGCGAACCATTCCATCCGCCCGAACCGCGCCCACAGAAAACCCATCACCACCGCGGTCGCCATCGACCCGGCGAACCGGGCCACCACCATCGACGGCTGACCCGGAAACGCCACCGCCGTCGCGACCAACACGATCGGGTTCACCGCCGGCGCCGCCAACAAGAACGTCACCGCCACCGACGCCGGCACCTCCTGCTGGATCAACCGACGCGCCACCGGCACCGCGGCACACTCGCAGTTCGGCAACGCGATCCCGGCCACCCCAGCCACCGGCACCGCGAGCGCGGCCCGCTTCGGCAACACCTTGCGCAACGCGTCCGCGGACACGAACGCCGCGATCGCCCCGCTGACCAACACCCCCAACACCAGGAACGGCAACGCCTGCACACACACCGCGACGAACACCGTCGCACCGGTCTGCAACGCGGGCACGTCGAGAACACTCGCGAGCCAGTGCTGGGCCAGCAACGCCGCCACCAACACAACGCACAGGACCTCGAGCGAGGTCACCCGCCGACGCGGCGGCGCTTCGGTGGTCATTCGGTCTGCTCCCCCACCTCGCCGAGCAACTCGACGCGCAGCTGCGAGGCCGTCGACACGACGAGCATCAGCAGCGTGCCGAGCGCGGCGGACTCGATGCCGTCGGCGGGGAACGCGTAGCGCAGCGTGACGTCCATGCCGGCCTCGGTGTGCACGACGCCGAGCGTGCCGAACAGGCCCTGGCCGGCGCGTTCGGCCGCGGACGCGGCGAGCTTCGGGTCGTCGGGGAGGTCCCAGGCGACCACGCAGGTGAGGCTGAGCACGGTGAGCCCCTCGGCGAGCTGCATCGCCTGCACCGCGCACGGCACGTCGACGTGCCGGAAGCTCAGCGCGCCGTCGTCGTCCACGTGCACGTCGTGGAACTGCTCCAGCGCCACGCGGGCCTTGGTGAGCAGATCACCGGTGGTCAACGCCTCCTGCTCGGTCATGCCTCTCCTTGCTCGTCGGTGTCGGCCGCAGCGGCCGCCGCGGCCGCCGCCGCGTCGATGGCGCCACCGAACCGCCGGTCCCGCCGCGCGAACTGCTCGCACGCCCGCCACAGGTCACGCCGGTCGAAGTCGGGCCACAGGATGTCCTGGAAGACCAGCTCAGCGTAGGCGGACTGCCACAGCATGAAGTTGGAGGTCCGCTGCTCGCCGGAGGGCCGGATGAACAGGTCCACGTCGGGCATCTCGGGCTGGTACAGGTACCGGGCGACCGTGCGCTGGTCGACCTTCTCCGGGTTGATCTTGCCAGCCGCCGCGAGCCGGGCGATCTCGCGGGCGGCGTCGCCGATCTCCGCGCGGCCGCCGTAGTTGATGCACATGGCGAGGTTGAGCACGGTGTTGTCCTTGGTCCGCTCGGCGGCGGACTCCAGCTCGGTGACCACGCTGCGCCACAGCCTCGGCCGGCGGCCGGCCCAGCGGACGCGCACGCCCATCGCGTCGAGCTCGTCGGTGCGGTGCCGGATGACGTCGCGCGAGAAGCCCATGAGGAAGCGGACCTCGTCGGGGCTGCGCCGCCAGTTCTCGGTGGAGAACGCGTAGAGCGAGAGCCACTTGACGCCGAGCTCGAGGCAGCCGCGGGCGGCCTCGACGACCACCGCCTCGCCACGCTTGTGGCCCTCGATGCGGGTGAGGCCGCGCTGGTTGGCCCACCGCCCGTTGCCGTCCATGACGATGGCCACGTGCTTGGGCACGAGGTCGGCGGGGATCGCCGGCGGGCGGGCGCCGGACGGGTGCGGTTCGGGCGGCTCGATGGTCTTTCGCGCCGTCGTGGTGCTGGCTCGTCGCCGGAGCAAGGCCATCCTCCAGGGTCGGGACTTCCGGGCCCGACCCTACTGACCGCTGGGGACGCCGCGTCGCTCCACCAGGGGCAGGGAGCGGAGCTGGCGTTCGAGATGCCACTGGAGCAGGGCGGCGATGAGGCCGCTGCCCTCGCGGCGGGCGGCCGGCGTGGACGCCTCGGCGATGTCCCAGGTGCCGGTGGCGAGCGCGGACATGAGGGCGAGGGTGTCCTGGGCCGGGACCGCGGAGCCGGCCGGGCGGCAGCGCGGGCAGACCGAGCCGCCGGCCTGGACGGAGAACGACTTGTGCGGACCGGGCTCGTTGCAGCGGGCGCACTCGCGGACGGCGGGCTCCCAGCCGGCGAAGGCCATGGCACGCATGAGGAACGCGTCGAGCACCAGCGAGGGGTCGCGCTGCCCGTCGGCGAGGGCCCGCAACGCGCCGGCGACGAGGAGGTAGAGGCGCAGCACCGGCTCGCCCTCCTCGGGGCAGAGCCGGTCGGCGGTCTCGAGCACCGCGCAGCCCGCGGTGTAGCGCTGGTAGTCGCAGATGATGCCCGCGCCGAAGGCGTCGAGGGTCTGGACCTGGGTGATGATGTCGAGCGTGCGGCCGGTGTAGAACTGCACGTCGATGTGGGCGAACGGCTCCACCCGCGCACCGAAGCGGGAGGTGGTGCGTCGCACGCCCTTGGCCACCGCGCGGACCTTGCCGTGCTTGCGGGTGACGAGCGTGATGATGCGGTCGGCCTCACCGAGCTTCTGTACGCGCAGCACCACTCCGGTGTCGCGGTAGAGGCTCACCGCCCCATCGTCTCATTCCCTGCCGACAGTTTCGTGCCCGACACGGTGTGGTGAGATCTGGGGTGTGACGTCGGTTTCGGGGCCTTTGCTCGGCAAGCTCATCGTGACGCCGCGCCCACTGTTCGACTACCGCAACATGTTCCTGCTGACGGACGAGGACCTGCTCGCCGGGCCGATCCTCGACTGCCCGGCCGGGGCGTCGCCGTTCGGGGCGCAGGTCCGTTCCCGCGGCGGGACGGCGGTGAGCGTGGACCCGATCTACGGTCCACGCGCGTCGGTCGAGTCGCGGGTGGCCGCGGACCTCGCGCACGTGCACTCGTGGCTCGCCGCGGGGCCGGTGGGGCTGGACTGGTCCTACCTCGGCTCGGCGGACGCGATGCTGCGCGCGTTCGAGGTGTCGGCGGACTACTTCCTCGCGGACTACGTCGAGGGCAGCCCGCACTACGTGGCGGCCGGCCTGCCGTCGCTGCCGTTCTCCTCCGGCCGGTTCCGGCTGACGTTGAGCAGCCACCTGCTGTTCACGTATCCGGAGTACGTCACCTACGACCAGCACGTGACGTTCCTGCTCGAAATGACCCGGGTGACGAGCGGCGAGGTCCGCGTGTGCCCGGTGGCCGACCCGGCCGGGGTGCCGTACCCGCGCCTGGACGAGGTGCGCTCGGCGCTGGCGTCGCACGGGGTGTCGACGGAGCTGCGCCAGGCGAAGTCGGCCTACAGCAAGGGCGGCGACGACATCCTGGCCTGCCGACGAGAATAGGGCCTGTCTCTGGACACGGCTTTAGAAGCCCAGGCGGCGGAGCTGTTTGGGGTCGCGTTGCCAGTCCTTGGCCACCTTGACGTGCAGGTGCAGGTAGATCTTGCTGCCCAGCAGCGCCGCGATCTGGCGGCGGGCCGTCGAGCCGACCGTGCGCAGACGCTCGCCCTTGTGGCCCAGCACGATGCCCTTCTGGCTGTCGCGCTCCACGTAGAGGTTCGCGTAGATGTCCAGCAGGTCCTCGCGGTCCTCGCGCGGAACGATCTCCTCCACCGTCACCGCGATCGAGTGGGGTAGCTCGTCGCGGACGCCTTCCAGGGCGGCCTCGCGGATCAGCTCCGCTATCAGGACCTGCTCGGGCTCGTCGGTGAGCTCGCCGTCGGGGTAGAGCTGCGGACCTTCCGGCAACTTGGTCACCAGCACGTCCGCCAGCGCGTCGACCTGGAAGTTGTCCACTGCGGACACCGGGATGAGGTCCGCGAACGCCATCACGTCCTGCAGCTCCACCAGCTGGTCGGCGATCTGCTGGCGCGACGCGAGGTCCGTCTTGGTGACCACGCCGATGATCGGCGTGTGCCGGGACAGCTTGGCGAGCTCCGCGGCGATGAACTTGTCTCCCGGGCCGATCTTCTCGTTGGCCGGCACGCAGAAGCCGACGACGTCCACTTCGGACCACGTGGCCCGCACGACGTCGTTGAGCCGCTGGCCGAGCAGCGTGCGCGGGCGGTGCAGACCCGGGGTGTCCACGATGATCAGCTGCGCGTCATCGCGCTGGACGATGCCGCGGATGGCGTGCCGGGTGGTCTGCGGCTTGCTCGACGTGATCGCGACCTTCGACCCGACCAGCGCGTTCGTCAGCGTCGACTTTCCCGTGTTGGGGCGGCCCACGAAGCAGGCGAAGCCCGAGCGGTGCCGAACGTCCGGTGTGGTCATCGGTCCATTGTCGTCCGTGGTCAGCGCACGGCGCCCGACGGGTCGGCCAGCAGCACCGGCGCGTCCGCGGTGAGGTCGGCGACCGCCGCCGCGCCGCCGGGGTCGACGGACCCCGACTCCGAGACGACCACGGCCGCCTCCAGGCCGGTGGCGCCGGAGGACACCGCCGCCACGACGGCCGCCTGCAACGCCGACAGCGACAGCGACGGCAACGCGACCGTGCCGGCCAGGTAGGTCCGCCCGTCCTTGTCGCGGACCGCCGCACCCTCGGCGGCACCCGTGCGCGCCCGCACCGACCTGGCCAGGGTGATCAGCTTCGCGTCCTCGGGGTCCAGCTCAGGCACGCTCGGCACTCCTCTCGTCCGCGTTCTCGATGGTCTCGGCCTCGGCCGGCGGCACCCCGCGGACGACGACCGACGTGATGCGCATGCGGCCGCGACCGTCCTTACCACCCTCGGCGCGCAGCCGCAGGCCCGCGATCTCGGCCTCCGTGCCGGGCAGCGGCACCCGGCCGAGCCGCTGGGCGAGCAGGCCGCCGACGGTCTCGACGTCGTGGTCGTCCAGCTCGATGCCGAACAGCTCGCCCAGGTCCTCGACCGGCAGCCGCGAGCTGACCCGGATGGCGCCGTCGTCGAGGTGGTCGATCGGCGGGCGGTCGTCGGTGTCGGACTCGTCGGTGATCTCGCCGACGATCTCCTCCAGGATGTCCTCGATGGTGAGCAGGCCGGCCGTGCCGCCGTACTCGTCGACCGCGATGGCCAGGTGGTTGCGGGACACCTGCATCTCGCGCAGTAAGTCGTCGAGCCGCTTGGAGTCGGGCACGAACGTGGCCTCGCCCATCAGCTCGCCGACCGTGCGCTGGAGCCCGCCGCGCCCGTTGGCCGACGTCTCCATCGAGGCCTTCACCAGGTCCTTGAGGTTGACCACGCCGACGACCTCGTCGACGCTCTCGCCGATGACCGGCAGCCGGGTGTACCCGGTGCGCAGCGACAGCGCGAGCGCCTGGCGCACGGACTTGGTCTGCTCGATCCACACCATCTCGGTGCGCGGCACCATCACCTCGCGGGCGATCGTGCCGCGCAGCTCGAACACCGAGTGGATCATCTCCCGCTCGTCGGCGTCGACGACGCCGCTCTCCTGGGCCATGTCGACCAGCTCGCGGAGCTCGACCTCGGAGGAGAACGGGCCCTCGCGAAAGCCGCGACCCGGGGTGATGGCGTTACCGACGACGATGAGGAAGCGCGACAGCGGGCCCAGCACCGTGCCGAGCGCGCGGACCGGCCCGGCCGCGATGAGGCCGACGGCGTAGGGGTGCTGCCGGCCGAGCGTGCGCGGACCCACGCCGACCAGCACGTAGGACACGACGATCATGCCGACCGCGGCGATGAGCCCGGCGAGCCAGTCGGAGTCGGTGAGCCGCAGGCACGCGACGGTGACCAGCACGGTGGCCGCCAGCTCGCAGCCCAACCGCAGCAGCAGCAACAGGTTGATGTGCCGCGGCCGGTCGGCCAGGACGGCGAGCAGCTGCCGCGCCCCGGCGCTCCGCGCCCGGACCAGGCCTTCGACCCGGGCCCGGGACACCGCGGACAGGGCCGCGTCCGCGCAGGCGAACAACCCGGCCGCGACCACCAGCAACACCGCGATGACCAGGAGTCCGGCCGTGTTCGACACCGCGTCCCCCGAGGAGCTAGTGGGCCGGTTCGTCCGGCTTCGACGTGGAAGGTGGCTCTGTTTCCGGCTCTGTTTCCGGGTCTGTCTTCGGCTCCGCGTCGGGGGCGGCGAGGCCCACGGCGCCGAGCAGCTTGTCGTCCTCGCGGCGCTGGGCCGCCCGGCGCTGGGCCGCGGCCCGCTCGGACGTGAAGTCCGCGAGGATCCGCTTCTGGAGCGTGAACATCTCGCGCTCCTCGGCGGGCTCCGCGTGGTCGTAGCCGAGCAGGTGCAGCACACCGTGGACGGTGAGCAGATGCAGCTCGTCCATGAGGCCGTGGCCGGCCTTGCGGGCCTGGTCGCGCGCGAACCGCGGGCACAGCACCAGGTCGCCGAGGAGCGTGGGTCCCGGGTCGGGCGCGTCCGGCCGGCGGGCCGAGTCGAGCTCGTCCATGGGGAAGGCCATGACGTCGGTGGGGCCCGGCAGGTCGAGGTAGCGCTCGTGCAGGTCGGCCATCACCTCGAGGCCGACGAGCAGGACGGACAGCTCGGCCAGGCGGCTGACCTGCATACGGTCGAGCGCGAACCGGGCGGCGGCAACGATCGACGGTTCGTCAACCGCCACCCCGGACTCGTTGGCGATCTCGATACTCATGGGTCAGCGTCCTCGCCGCGCCTGTCCCCGCGGGCCCGAGTGGCGTACCTCGTCCTGCGCGTCCTGGTCGGCCTGCCACTTGTCGTAGGCGTCGACGATGTCGCCCACCAGCCGGTGCCGCACCACGTCGTGGCTGTTGAGCACCGAGAAGTGGACGTCGTCGACACCCTGCAGGATGCCCTGGACGACGCGCAGCCCGCTCTTCTGCCCACCGGGCAGGTCGACCTGGGTGATGTCGCCGGTGACGACCATCTTGGAGCCGAAGCCCAGGCGGGTGAGGAACATCTTCATCTGCTCGGGCGAGGTGTTCTGCGCCTCGTCGAGGATGATGAACGCGTCGTTGAGCGTGTTGTGCGTGACCAGGAAGTCCTCGGTGACGTACAGCGAGTCGGCGGCCGCCACCTGGATGCACACCGCTTCCTCGGTGCCGGCCGGCTCGATGCTGTCGATGTAGCGCATCGGTCGCCCGCCGCCACCGCCGGCGTGGTACTTCGCCAGCTTTCGCGGCAGGCGGAACGGCTCGATCCCGGCCGGGAGCCGGAGGTCCAGGTCGGAGGCATCGCCGCGGTCGTACACGACGCCGCCGACGGATCGCACCAGGAAGGCGACGTCGTCAGCGAGCCGCCGGGACGTGCTGGTGTACTGGATGCGGCAGGTGCGATCGCGCTGGGTGACCGGTGCTCCGTCGGTGTCCAGGAGGCCCTGCAGTACCGCCACCCGAACGTCCGAGCTGTTGTACAGGTACGCGTCCGGCACGAACGTGGTGCCCGGAGTCGTGCCGGACAGGCCGAGCTCGCGCAGGGCCGCCGGCACCGGGTTCGCGAGGGTGATGACGTCTCCTGGCGCTGCCCCACGGTTGAGCACGTGGTCAGCGCCACCCTTCGCAGGGGCGAAGCCCGGGGTGGCCGAGCCGGTGAGGCACCCTTCTGCGAGCAAGGCCCCCAGCGCGTACGGGTCCAGCGGCGTCTGCCGAGGCTCGAACTCCACCGGAGCGCTGAGGAGCGGAAGCTCGTAGCGGTGGTGGTGCGCCGCCTTCAGCCGACCAACCATCTCCTTGGTCTCGAGTACCCGCAGCGGCTTGCCCCGGCGCCGATCGTCACGAGTGGCCACCGCCCACAGATGGTCCCCGGAGCAGAGAGTCGACGCGCCGTCGTGCGTGGTGAGCCGGTAGATCTCCTTCGGGCCTTGTGGGTAGACGCCGATGACCGGCGTGGGACGCCCGTCCGACCCGGTCACGAGATCACCTACCGCGAGCTCCCCGATGGGGCGGAACCCGGTGGGGGTCAGCACCTTGGTGAAGACCGGCTGGGCCCGGCCGCGCATGTAGGCCAGCGGGGCGACCTCGATGGTGCCGGCCTGCATGAGGCGCGGGATGGACTCGGGGTCGACCATGTCGTGCAGCGCGTCGTACAGCGGGCGCAGGTACGGGTCGATCTTCTCGTAGAGCGTGCCCGGCAGGAAACCGAGCCGCTCGCCGGCCTCGACGGCCGGGCGGGTGAGGATGATCCGGTTGACCTGCTTGGCCTGCAGGGCCTGGACGGCCTTGGCCATGGCCAGGTAGGTCTTGCCGGTGCCGGCCGGGCCGATGCAGAAGACGACCGTGTTGTGGTCGATGGCGTCGACGTACTTCTTCTGGTTGAGCGTCTTGGGCCGGATGGTGCGGCCGCGCCGGGACACGATGTCGAGGCTGAGCACCTCGGCCGGCGACTCGGCCGCGCCCGCGGAGAGCATGGCGACCGTGCGGCGGACGGCGTCGGGGGCCATCTGCTGGCCGCGGCCGGCCAGCGTGACGAGCTCGGCGAACACCCGCTCGGCGAACGCGACGTCACCAGGTTCACCGGAGAGGGTGACCTCGTTGCCCCGGACGTGGACGTCGGCCTCGAGCAGCTCCTCGGCGACCCGCAGGTTCTCGTCGCGCGAGCCGAGCAGCGCGAGCACCGCCTCGTCGGGGACGACGAACCGGGACTGGGCTGTCGAGTCGAGCGTGCCCGCCTTGCTCGGGCCGTTGGTGGACTGCGCAGAAGTCTGGGGCTCGCTGCCCCGTGCGGTACCGGTCACGTGCGTTCGGTCCTGCCTTCTGCGCCGATGCGCCCACTCGTCGATGCTCTACCCCAATGATGCTAGCCGCACGTACCGACAGTTCGCATCGACGTTGCCGCTCGGGTCGGCCGTGGGCCGGCCGGATCGATCACCTCGGTCAGCCGGTGGGGCGGCCGAAGAGGCCCAGCTGCTCGCCGCCCAGCACGTGCAGGTGGGCGTGGAACACGGTCCGGCCGGCGTGCTCGCCGGTGTTGAACACGAAGCGGAAGCCGGACACGTCAATGCCCTCGGCCTTGGCGACCGCGGCGCCGGTGGCGACGACGTCGGCCAGCAGCTGCGGGTCGGCGGCGGCGAGCTCGACCACGTCCTCGTGGTGGGTCTTCGGCACGACCAGGACGTGCACCTTCGCCTGCGGGTTGATGTCGCGGAAGGCGAGCGTGGTCTCGGTCTCGTGCACCTTGGTGGCCGGGACGTCCCCGGCGACGATCTTGCAGAACAGGCAGTCCGACATGCGAGCAGGCTAATGGGTCTCGTCCTCGTCGGGGGGCGCGTCGCCCTCACGCTCGTCGCGGTCGGCCCACTCGAGGAGCTGGTCGAGGGAGTACGCCGCGTCGTCGATGCCGGCGTGGAGGTCGCCGAGCTCGGCGTACCGGGCGGGGACGGTGGCGATGGTGAACTCCCGCGGGTCGACGTCGGCGAGCTCGTCCCAGCGGATCGGGGTCGAGACGCGGGCCTCGGGGACGCCGATGACGGAGTAGGCGCTGCGGATCGTGTGGTCGCGGGTGTTCTGGTTGTAGTCGACGAACACCGTGCTCGGGTCGCGTTCCTTGCGCCACCAGGTGAGGTCGACGAGGTTGTCGGCCCGCCGCTCGACCTCGCGCGCGAAGGCGTGCGCGGCGCGCCGGACGTCGGCGAAGCCCCAGCGCGGCTCGATGCGGACGTAGATGTGCAGGCCCTTGCCGCCCGAGGTCTTCGGCCAGCCGACGGCGCCGAGCTCGTCAAGGACGTCCTTGGCGACCCCGGCGACCTCGCGGACGCGGTCGAAGGTGCAGTCCGGCATGGGGTCGAGGTCGATGCGCCACTCGTCGGGCTTCTCGGTGTCCGCGCGCCGGGAGTTCCACGGATGAAACTCCACACAGGACATCTGGACGGCCCAGACGACGCTCGCCAGCTCGGTGACGCACAGCTCGTAGGCGTGCCGCCCGTAGCGGGGGAAGTCGACCCGCACGGTCTCCACCCACGGCGGCGCGCCGCGCGGCAGGCGCTTCTGGTGCACCTTCTCGCCGGTGACCCCGTCGGGGAAGCGGTGCATCATGCACGGCCGCTCCCGAAGCCCCCGCACGATCCCGTCGCCGACGGACAGGTAGTACCGCGCGAGATCGAGCTTGGTCTCCCCCCGCGCAGGGAAGTAGACGCGATCCGGGTTGCTGATCCGCACAACCCGGTCCCCGACCTCGAGCTCCTCGAAGGGAGCGGACTTACCCGCCACGAGGGCAACCTACTGCCCCCGAACCCCAGTTGCCCAATGCAACGCACCCGG
>NZ_DASWSJ010000325.1:0-14542 GCF_036402745.1 Actinophytocola sp.
TACCCCCAGCCGCAGCTCCAGGGCCCGCCGCCCGGGTACCCGCAGCAGCCGTACGGCCAGCCCGGCCCGCAGCAGCCGTACCCACCGCAGGGCTACCCGCCGCCCAACGGCTACCCGCAGCGCTGAGTCACCGGCGGCAGAGCGCGCGCAGGCGCTCGGCGTGGTCGGGGTACTCGGCGGCGAGCTCGTCGGCCACCCCGAACTCCACGCAGCCGTCGGTGTAGGGCGGCACCACGACCGTGCCCATCAGCGTCCACTCGCCGAGTGTCTCCGCGGCCTGCCATACCCCCGGCGCGACGATGACCTGCGGCCGCTGCCCGGCGGCGACGTCCGGCCCGAGCACGTGCTCGGTGACGGTTCCGTTGTGCGCCAGCAACATCCGGGTCGGCGCACCCGCGTGGTAGGCGAAGATCTCGATCCGGTCCAGCCGGTGGACCGCGGAGAACTCCGGCGCGGCGAGCAGGTAGTAGATCGCCGAGCAGGTCTCGTCCCGCCAGCTCTGCGTGAACAAACCGCCCTCGATGGGCAGCGGCTCCAGGCCCAGCGCCGTCGTGATCTCGTGCGTGCTCGACATGACGACGATCATGCCCGGTCGCGGTACTCGTCCGCGACCGACCGGAGCAGCGCGCGGCAGTCGCCCTCCTTGATGTTCGACCGAGCGGGCCGGTGTGGCGGTCCTCAACGGACGGCGAGCGCTAAGCGCCTGGGCGGGCGTGCCGGAGCACTAGCATCCGACCTGCCGACGATGGTTGAGGAGGCCCGCGCACGATGGCTGTCCCGGAACCCGAACCGCCGCCCAGGGTGGAGCGCCCCCGGCCACGTGACATCTCCGAGGAGCAGCTGGGGTTCCGGCCGCAGCGGGCGGTGCATTGGCTCGCGCCGAGCGTGCTGATCAGCACCGGCGCGCAGTCGCTGATGGCGGGGATCTTCGGGTCCTATTCGGACAAACGGGAGCTGCAGGGCACGCTGCCGGCCACCGTGCACGAGCATGCGACCGGCGACGAGCTGTGGCTGGACTTCGTGGCCGACCTCGGCGACGGGTTCGACGCCACCTACTCGGTCGCCTCGCTGCTCGCCGCCGCGGAGCTGCGGCCGGAGGGTGTCACGGAACCGTTGCCGCGCGGGAAGATCCTGGTGATGGGCGGCGACGAGGTCTACCCGGCCGCGTCCACGGTGAACTACGAGGACCGCAGCAAGGGCGTCTACCGCGCGGCGCTGCCGGTGGTCCCGCCGCAGCGGCCGACGCTGTTCGCGCTGCCCGGCAACCACGACTGGTACGACGGGCTCACCTCGTTCCTGCGGGTCTTCACGCAGCGGCGGGACTTCGGCGGCTGGGCCACCGAGCAGACCCGCAGCTACTTCGCGGTCTCGCTGCCGCACCGGTGGTGGCTCTACGCCATCGACACCCAGTTCGACGACTACGTGGACGCACCGCAGCTGCAGTACTTCCGCGACGCGGCCGAGAACCTGCGGCAGGGCGACGCGGTGATCCTGTGCACGTCGACGCCCGCGTGGGTGCCGGCCGGCTCGGGCGGGAAGACCAAGGGCTACGACACGATCGAGTTCTTCCTGCGCGAGGTCATCCGGCCGCACGGCGCCACCGTGCCGCTGATGCTCACCGGCGACAAGCACCACTACACCCGCTACGTCGAGCGCGACGGCGCCGCGCAGGCGATCACCTGCGGGCTCGGCGGCGCGTACCTCATCGGCACCCACGAGGTACCCGGGGACCTGGCGCTGCCGCCGGCCAAGTCGCGGGTGCGCGGGCGCGGGCCGGTCGAGCGGCGCCGGTTCGACCTCGTCGCGCAGTACCCGAGCGTGCGTACCTCCCGGTGGCTCGCGGCCGGGATCTTCCGGCTGCCGTGGCGCAACCCCGGCTTCTGGGGGCTCACCGGCTTCATGCAGACGGTGATGGCGCTGGCCGTGCTGTTCGGGCTGGCGGAGTCGGCGAACCCGGCGCGGCAGGGCGTGTTCGGGCAGCTGGGCGCGTGGGCGCCGGGGATGCTCGTGGCCGCCGTGCTGGTGCTCGCCGGGATGGCGTTCGCGCGCATCGACGAGCCGAAGACCGGGCAGACCAACGCGGTCGCCGGCGTCGCGCACGCGGTCGCCCACCTGGCGCTGAGCTTCGGCTGGGCGCTCGTCGTGCGCTGGCTCTACCGCGACGTGCTGCCCGGCGGGCTGGCCGCGGACTGGCTGATCGTCGCGATCGTCGTGGTGGTGACGCCGGTGGTGATCGGGTTCGTCGACGCCGAGGTGGTCGCGCTGTACCTGCTGATCGCGAGCCGGCACGGGATCAACTCCAACGAGGTGTTCGCCGGGCAGAGCATCGAGGACCACAAGGGGTTCCTGCGCCTGCGCATCGACACGGACGGGCTGACCGTGTACCCGATCGCGGTGCCGAAGGTGTGCCGGCAGTGGCGGCCGAACCCGGACGGCGCGCCGACCGACCCGTGGCTGCTGCCGGCCCAGGAGCTGCGCCCGACGCTGATCGAGGAGCCGTTCCGCATCCCGCACCCTTGAGTCCACGGCGAGTGAGGGGACGTGCCGGAGGCGGGCGAGGGGGGTGTCCCGCCTCCGGCACTGGTCTCACTGGTGGGCAGGGAGGTTGAACTCCTCCATCGCCATCACCGGCCGCAGGTTCCGCTCCGCGCCGCCCTTCGTGAACGCGTCACGCAGCAGGTCGTGCCCCAGCAGGTTACCCAGCGCGCCCATGATCATGCCTTGGTCCAGCGCCAGGTACCGCTTGGCGACCTTCCCGCTGCGCACGGCGATCGCGTCGTAGAAGCCGCCGGGGCCGTAGCTGTCGAAGTCCTTGCGCAGCTTCGCCAGCTCGGTCAGCGCGGCCTGCGGCTGGTACGGCAGCGCGAGCACCACCGCGTGCGGGGTCACCACACCGTCCCCGTACGCGGCGGGCGGCGGCTGGGCGTCCCGGCACCCCGCGAAGCCGACGTCGACCGACGTGCGCTCCTGGTCGCTCGTGTAGCCCGGCGTGTCCAGGCCCATGATGTCGACGCCGTACTCGCGGTACCCACCGTCCGGGTTGGACGACGGCGAGAAACCCCAGTAGCCGTAGCGGGCGTCGTTGAGGCCGTGCTCGATCTGGCCCCGCACGTACACCGGGTGCTGCCGCGCCCAGGAGTCCTTACCCCACTTGACCTCGGGCACGAACAGGTCCGGCATCAGCTCCTCGAACATGTCCCCGCCCCACGTCGGGACGAACTTGAGCCCGCGGTAGGTGTACTGGCCCTCGAACACCGGGATGCCCAGGTAGTCGACGAACTCACCGGCCGGCTTCTGCTCCTGCCAGCCCCAGTCGCACGTGTCCGGGAAGGTCCGCCACGGCACGAAGTAGTGCTCCGGCGGCACCTGGCCGAGCGAGATGGCCACGTAGCTGATGATCCGGACCTCGCTCGCGAAGTTGCCGTAGGTGTGGCAGGTGTACCAGACGTCCGGCCCGTGGCCGGGGTAGTTGCCGACGAGCGAGCAGCCGGGTGGCTGCTCGTCCCAGAAGCCGCCGCGCATCAGGCCCGCGGCCACGTCCGGGGACCGGCCCGCGGGGTCGTAGTAGAACGCGAAGTCCATCGGGTCGAGCAGCCGCTGCGCCTGCGCGCGGACCTCGGGCACGGCGTTGCGCACCACCATCAGCGCCGCGGCCATCCAGGCATTGTCCACACTGGACAGGAACGGGTGCACGGTGGACCCGTCCTCGGGCCAGACGCGCAGCTTCGCCAGCGTCGCCGGGTCGTACCAGTTGTAGAACTGGCCGGACGCGGGGTGCCGCTCCAGCCCGCCGATCGAGTCCAGCGTCTTCTTCGTGCGCGCGACCAGCTCACGCCGGTCGATGATGCCGAAGTCCTCGGCCACGACCGCCGACCACAGGTACGAGCCGATGTTGGTCGGCGACGTGTAGCCCGAGCGCGACGTGGGGTCGAGGTCGCCCTTGATGTTGTCCGCCGGCAGGCCGGTGCCCGGCGCGACCATCGCGGTGAACGACTTCCACGTGTCGCGCGCGAGCGAGAGCTGCCTCCCGCGCTCCTGGGTGGCCAGGTCGCGGTCCGAGGGCGGTGCGGCGCTGGCCGCCGGGGTGAGCGGCGCGACCAGGGCGACCGCGAGCAGGGCCGCGCCGGCGAGCCGGCGGGCGGAGACTAATCGGGCCATCAGGGAACCCTCCTCATTTGAGTCCGGTGGTGGCGATACCGCGGACGAAATGGCGTTGCAGCAGGACGAACACGAGCAGGACGGGCACCACGATCAGCACGGACCCGGCGAGCAGCAGGTCGTACCGGGTCTGGTTCTTCCCGATCGCGTAGAGCGCGAGCGCGACCGGCAGCGTGTACTTGTCCTCGGTCGTGGCCGCGACCAGGGGCCACAGGAAGTTGTTCCAGGAGGCCAGGAACGTGAGGATGCCGAGCGTGGCCAGCGCCGGCTTGCACAGCGGCAGCACGATCTGCCAGTAGATCCGCGGCTCGCTCGCACCGTCGATGCGCGCGGCCTCCAGCAGGTCGTCCGGGATGGACTGGATGAACTGTCGCATCAGGAACACGCCGAACGCCTGGGCCAGGAACGGCAGGATCAGCCCGGCGAGCGAGTTGACCAGGCCGAGGTTGCTGGACAGCACGAACAGCGGAACCATCGTCACGATGCTCGGCACCATGATCGTGCCGACCACCACGAGGAACAGCACCTGCTTGCCGGGGAAGCGCAGCTTCGCCAGCGCGTAGCCCGCGGCCGAGCAGAACAGCAGGTTGCCGACCGTGGTGACCACCGCGACCACGGCCGAGTTGGCGAAGTAGGTCGGGAAGTCCAGCCGGTTGACCAGCACGCCGTAGTTGTCGAACGTCGGGTTGCCCGGCAGCCACGTCGGCGGGTTCGCCCGGATCTCGGTCTCGCTCTTGAACGACGAGAGCGCCATCCACACGAACGGCCCGACCATCACCACCAGGCCCGCGCCGAGCAGCGTGTGCAGCACCACCCGGGCCAGGTAGTCGCGGGAGCGCAGCGCGTCCCGGCGGGGCCGGCGGGCGGGGTCGGCCGCGCCCCGGGTCCGGTCCCGCGCCACCGTGTCCAGTGCGCTAGTCAACGTTGTTCCTCAGCAGCCGGAACCAGGCGATCGACAGCAGCACCACGACGACGAACAGCACGTAGCCCATCGCCGACGCGTAGCCGTAGTTGCCGAACCCGAACTGGTTGTAGGTGTGGTAGGCCATCGACAGCGTCGAGTCGAGCGGGCCGCCCTGGGTCATCACGAACGGCTCCTCGAAGAACTGCACGTAGCCGATCGTGGTGATCACCGCGACGAACAGCATCGTCGGCCGCAGCATCGGGATCGTGAGGTACCGCAGCTGCGCCCACTTGCGCGCGCCGTCGATCGTCGCCGCCTCGTACAGGTCCTTCGGGATGGCCTGGAGCCCGGCCAGGAAGATCACCATGCCGAACCCGAGGTTGCGCCACGCGCCCATCACGATCAGCGTGGGCAGCGCGAACGCCTTGTCGTTGAGCCAGTTCGGCCCGGCGACCCCGAAGAGCCCGAGGAACTCGTTCAGCAGCCCGGTCTCCGGCTGGAGCACGAACCGCCACACCACCGAGATCGCCACGATGCTCGTGACCACCGGCAGGTAGTAGCCGACCCGGAACAGCGCCCGGAACTTGATCAGCCCGGAGTTCAGCCCGAGCGCGACCAGCAGCGCCGCGGCCATCGTCAGCGGGACGCCGACCACCACGAAGATCGCGGTGTTGGTCGCGGCGGTGAGGAACTTCGGGTCGTCGAGCAGCCGCACGTAGTTGTCCAGGCCGACGATGTTCACGCCGAGCGGGTGGAGCAGGTCGGTGCTGCCGAGGTCGGTCAGGCTCATCGCCAGCGAGGCCAGCACGGGCCCCGCGGTGAAGAGCAGGAACAGCACCGCGAACGGCAGCGCGAAGGCCCAGCCGGTCAGCGCCCGGGACAGGGTGCCGGGCCGTCCGGACGCGACAGCCACGTCAGCCGCCCGTGCCGATCGAGGTGGCCTGCGCCTGCATCGCCTTGGCCGCGTCCGCGGCGGACTCGGTGCCCTTGGCGATCTTCTCGAGCTCGGTGTCCACGCCCGCGGCGATCTGCTCCCAGGTGGGGATCGACGGCGGTGCCTTGGCCTTGCCGAGCTGGTCGCCGAAGGTCGTCAGCAGGTCGTCGCCGGCCAGCGTGCCGTCGTCCCACGCCTTCTGCACGGCCGGCAGGTCGCTGACCGTCTTGTACCACTTGACCTGCACGTCGGGCCGCATCAGGTAGGACACGAACTTCCAGGCGCCGTCCCGGTTCTTCGTGTTCTTGAACACCGACATGTTGCTGCCGCCGATGAACGAGGTCGCGTCGCCGGAGCCGCTCGGCATCGGCCACAGCTCGTACTTGCCCGCGCCGCCGAGCCCGTTGAGCAGGCCGATGTGCCACGGACCGGACACGAACGAGGCGACCTCACCGCTGAGGATCTTCGGCTCCGTCTCGCCCTCGCGGTAACGGTCCTTCGTGGACAGTCCCTCGTCGTAGAAGGACTTGTAGTACTCGAGTGCCTTGACCGCCTCGGGGGAGTCGAGGGTGAACTTCTGGCCGTCGTAGATGTCGCCGCCGTTCTGCCACACGAACGGCATCACGGTCTGCCAGGCGCCGGTCTGCCCGGGCTGGAGGTAGGTGCCCCACTTGGCGCCGCCCTTGGTCTGCATGTCCTTGACGGCCTGCTTCAGGCCGTCCCAGGTCTTGGGCGCCTCGGTGATGCCGGCCTTCTTCGCCACCGCCTTGTTGACGAACAGCAGCCGGGTCTCGACGTACCACGGGACGCTGTAGGAGGTGCCGTCCACGACGCCGGTCTCCCACGCGCCGGGGAAGAAGTCGGCCTTCCGCACGAAGTCCGACGGCACCGGGTCGAGCGCGCCGGTCTTGGCGAACTCGCCGATCCAGGTGGTGCCGAGCATCGTCACGTCCGGCGTCTGCTGGCCGGCGATCGCGGCGGAGATCTTGTTGTGCGCGCCGTCCCACGGCACCGCGGTGACGGTGACCTTGGCGTCCGGGTTGTCCTTCATGAAGTCGTCGGCCAGCACGGAGAGCTTCTCGCCCTCGGTGCCCATGGCCCACACGGTGATCTCGCCGGACGCCTTGCCCTGCGAGACCGCCCCGCCCTGGGACGCCGAGCCGCCGCCGGAGTCCCGGCCGCACGCGGTAGCGGCCAGCGCCACCGCCGTGACGGCGGCGAGCAGTACGGTCCGCCTGGTAGGTCGAGTCATCTCATACCTCCGGTCAGTTGTCGTGGGTACCGCAGCTGGTCCGGATCACCAGCCGGGTGGGAAGTACCTCGCGGCGCACTCCGGGTGACGTGCCGGAGATCCGCTCGTCCAGCCATCTGGCCGCGGTGGCGCCCAGCTCGCGCATGGCCTGGTGCACGGTCGTGAGCCGGGCGTAGTGGGCGGCCATGATGTCGTCCCACCCGGTCAGCGCGACGTCGCCGGGTACGGACAGGCCGAGGTCCTCGGCTGCCCGCAGGGCGCCGAGCGCGACCTCGTCGTTGGCGCACACGAGCGCCTCGGGGTGGGACCGCCTGCGCAGCAGCTCGCGGGCCGCCGCGTAGCCGGCCCGCACGTCGAACGCGCAGCGCACGGGCTTGGCCGGCACCTCCAGCCCGCCGTCGGTGAGCGCGGCGGCGAAGCCGGCGTGCCGGCCTGCCACATCCGGCGACTGGCCGGGGTCGCCGAGGAACGCGAACCGGCGGTAGCCGTGGCCGATGAGGTGCGCGGTGAGCGCCCGCGCGCTGTCCTCGTTGTCCGCGGTCACCGTGTCCACCAGCCCGACCGGCGGCCGCGCGAGCAGGACCAGCGGCAGCCCGGTGTCGGCGATCCGCGCGACCGCCGGGTCGCTCACCGTGCGGCCCATGATCACCATGCCGTCGACCCGGCCGGCGAGCTCGGCCACCAGCTCGGCGGCGTTGTCCCGGCCCTGCGTGGCGAGGATGAGGACGCTGCGCCCGAGCTCGGCGACGACCTCCTCGTAGCCCAGCACGACCTCGGCGTAGTAGGGCCCGGCGAGATCGGGGAAGACGATGCCGTTGGCCGCGTGCTGGCCCTCGGCGAGCGCCCGGCCCGCGCGGCTGGGCCGGAACCGCAGCTCCTCGGCGACCTGCCGCACGTGCCGCCGGGTGGAGGCCGCGACCACCTCGGAGTCGCGCAACGCCCGTGAGACGGTGGCGATCGAGACGCCCGCCCGGTCGGCCACCTCGTAGATGGTGACCGGCCGACGCTCACGAGCTGACATGGCTGCCTTCCGCCGTTGGAAGCGCTTACATTTCGTGCTGACCAAATTTTTAGCACGCATGTCAAGGTCGGATGCAGCGAACGGACGAGTGGCATCAACCATTGGCACGGTGGGAGCGCTTTCAGCGGTCTGGCCCGTGTCGCTGCGCGTCCGGGGAGGCGCCGCCCCCTAGAGTTCGAACTGATGTTCTCAGGAAGTGGTGGCATGCGCGTGCTGGGCGTCGACCCCGGGCTGACCAGGTGCGGCATCGCCGTGGTGGACGGCGAGGCCGGCCGTGCCGTGCGGTGCGTCGAGGTCGACGTGATCCGCACGCCGCCGGACGCGGACCTCGCCCACCGGCTCCTCGCGGTCGCCGACGCGGTCGAGGGCTGGCTCGACCGGCACAAGCCCGACGTCGTCGCCGTCGAGCGGGTGTTCAGCCAGTACAACGTGCGCACCGCGATGGGCACCGCGCAGGCCGGCGGGGTGGTGGCGCTGGCCGCCGCGCGGCGCGGGCTGCCGGTCACCTTCCACACGCCGAGCGAGGTCAAGGCCGCGGTCACCGGCTCCGGCCGCGCGGACAAGGCGCAGGTCACCACCATGGTCACCCGGCTGCTCGGGCTGGCCGAGGCGCCCCGGCCGGCCGACGCCGCGGACGCGCTGGCCCTGGCGATCTGCCACATCTGGCGCAGCCCGATGCGCACCCGGCTCGCCGAGGCCGAGGCGAAGGCGGCCGAGCTCGCTCGCCGGCACAAGGCCCGCCTCGCCAGCGCCGCTCGAGGTGGCGCCCACGGTGCCGCGAAAGGAACGACGAAGCGATGATCTCCCGGGTACGCGGCCAGGTGCTCTCGATCGGGCTGGACCACGCGGTGGTCGAGGTCGGCGGCGTCGGCCTCGCCGTCCAGGCCACCCCGGCAACGCTCGCCACGATGCGCTCCGGCACCGAGGCCGTGCTGGCCACCTCGCTGGTGGTGCGCGAGGACTCGCTGACCCTGTTCGGGTTCGCCGACGCCGAGGCCCGCGACCTGTTCGGGCTGCTGCAGACCGTGTCGGGCATCGGCCCGCGGATCGCGATGGCGACGCTCGCCGTCCTCGACCCGGCGCAGCTGCGCTCCGCGCTCGCGGACGGCAACATCACCGTGCTCACCCAGGTGCCCGGCATCGGCCGCAAGGGCGCCGAGCGGCTGATCATCGAGCTGCGCGACAAGGTCGGCGCGCTACCCGCGGTGTCCGCCCCCGCGCGGAACGGCAACGTGCGCGGCTCGGTCGTGGAAGCGTTGGTGGGCCTGGGCTTCGCGGCCAAGCAGGCCGAGCAGGCGGTCGACGCCGCGCTGGCCGGCAACGGGCACGACACCGACCAGTCCGTGGTGCTGCGCACGGCGCTCGCCACCCTGGGCAGCAAGCGGTAGCGGGTCGTGCACGATGGCACGGTGGACGGCACCGTGGATAGCACTGTGGAAGGCCCCGTGACCGAGGAGGAGCCGCTGTCCCCGCTGGTGCAGCCGGGGGAGCGGGACGACGAGACCTCGCTGCGCCCGCGCACGCTCGCCGAGTTCATCGGCCAGCCGCGGGTGCGCGAGCAGCTGGAGCTGGTGCTCCAGGGCGCGACCCAGCGCGGCACGCCGCCGGACCACGTGCTGCTGTCCGGCCCGCCCGGGCTCGGCAAGACCAGTCTCGCCATGATCATCGCCGCCGAGCTGGGCAGCGCGCTGCGCATCACCTCGGGCCCGGCGCTGGAGCGGGCCGGTGACCTCGCCGCGATGCTGTCCAACCTCGTCGAGGGCGACGTGCTGTTCATCGACGAGATCCACCGCGTCGCCCGCCCCGCCGAGGAGATGCTCTACCTCGCGATGGAGGACTTCCGGGTCGACGTCGTGGTCGGCAAGGGTCCCGGCGCCACCAGCATCCCGCTGGAGATCGCGCCGTTCACCCTGGTCGGGGCCACGACCCGGTCCGGCGTGCTCACCGGCCCGCTGCGGGACCGGTTCGGCTTCACCGCGCACATGGAGTTCTACGCCGTCGACGAGCTGTACCGGGTGCTGCGCCGCTCGGCCGCCATCCTCGGCGTGGACCTGCACGCGGACGGCGCCGAGGAGATCGCCGGCCGCTCCCGGGGCACGCCGCGCATCGCGAACCGCCTGCTCCGCCGGGTGCGCGACTTCGCCGAGGTCCGCGCGGACGGCTCCATCACCCGCGAGGTCGCCCGCGCGGCGCTACGCGTCTACGACGTCGACGAGCTGGGCCTGGACCGGCTGGACCGGGCCGTGCTCGACGCGCTCGTGCGGTCGTTCGGCGGGGGGCCGGTCGGTGTGTCCACGCTGGCTGTCGCGGTGGGGGAAGAGCCAAGTACGGTGGAGGAGGTATGCGAGCCGTACCTCGTACGGGCGGGCATGCTGGCCAGGACGCCGCGAGGCCGGGTGGCAACCGCGGCGGCGTGGGCGCATCTCGGGCTGTCGGCCCCGGCTAACGCTCCTGGTCAGATTCCGCCTACCCTGTTCGAGAGTAACCCTGCGCACACCGCAGAGTGAATGAGACTCCCATGGACGGAGAAATATGGACCTGCTTCCCTTGCTTCTGATGTTCGGGCTGCTCGGCGTCATGATGTATTTCATGAGCCGGCGCCAGCGGAGGACGCAGGAGCAGCAAGCAACGCTGCAGAACTCGTTGGCCGTCGGTGACCGGGTGATGACCACCTCCGGTCTCTACGGCACTGTCGTCGACACCTCGAGCGACTCCACGATCGGTATCGAGATCGCTCCGGGCCTGGAGACCGAATGGCTGCGCGCCGCCGTGCGCGAGAAGGTCAACCCCGAGGTCGAGGACGACGAAGAGCTCGTGGAGGACGTCGACGACGTCGACGATGTGGACGCCGTCGAGGACGACCTGGTGGACGAGGACGTGCAGGACACGGACAAGGACCGCCGGGACGAGCCGTCGCTGGAGACCAACAAGCAGAAGTAGCCTCCCGTGTGAGCGTGACGTGACCGTGTGACACCGGCCTCACGTTGCGGGAGGTACGCTGCGCCCTCACCCACACGTGTAACGGGTGCGGGCGCAGTCTCATGACCAGATGCGTCGCGTGACCCAACGCCAGTTCGAGGAGATCGACCGACCGTGGCCCCACCCTCAGGGCAGCTCCGCCCAGGGCGCTATCTCGCGTTCTTCGTGTTCATCGTGGTTCTCCTCTACACCTTGGTGTTCGCCACCCCGAACCACCAGCTCAAACCGAAGCTGGGGATCGACCTGCAGGGCGGCACCCGGGTCACGCTCACCGCACGCACCGCGAACGGCGGTGTGCCGCCGAAGGCGTCCCTCGAGCAGGCCCGCCAGATCGTCGAGACCCGGGTCAACGGCATCGGCGTGAGCGGTGCCGAGGTGGTGCTCGACGGCAACAACCTCGTCATCACCGTGCCGGGCGAGGAGGGCCAGCAGGCCAAGGACCTCGGCCAGACCGCCCAGCTCCGCTTCCGGCAGGTCGAGGGCCAGCCGGTGCCGGTGCAGCCGCAGGCCCAGCCGAACCCCTCGACGACCGCGCCGCCGCCGAGCTCCACCGCGCCGCCGGCCGCGTCGAACCCGCCGGCCACCTCGGGTGCGCCGCAGGGCCGGCCCGCGCCGGCGCAGCAGGCCCAGCCGAGCTCGGCACCGTCGGCCCCGCCGTCCTCGTCGAGCGTCGCGCCGCCGCCGGCCGACCCGATCGCGGCGTGCACGCAGTATTCGGCGGACTTCGCGACCTACGCCAAGGACGTGCAGGCCAATCGGGAGAGCCGGATCACCGTCCCGCAGCTGATCACGCTCGGCAAGGCCTGCCGGCAGGCCGACGGGCTGGCGGCGAGCGCGGACGGCACCGTGCAGGCGAACCCGAACGTGCAGCAGGCCGCGCTGGCCGCCACCACCTGCACCACCGGCACCCGGGTCGGCGACCCGCTGGTCGGCAACGACGACCCGAAGAAGCCGCTGGTCGCCTGTGACCGGGACGGCACGCTGAAGTACATCCTCGGCCCGTCCTTCCTCGAGGGCACCGAGATCTCCGACGCCAACGCCACGATCGACCCGAACGGCGTCGGCTACGTGGTGAACCTCAACTTCAAGAGCGCGGGCAGCAAGATCTGGGCCGACTACACGGCGAGCCACGTGGGCAAGCAGGCCGCGTTCGTGCTCGACACCCAGGTCGTGTCGGCGCCGTCGATCCGCGAGGCGATCAGCGGTGGCAGCACCACGATCTCCGGCGGCGGCCAGGGCGGGTTCAGCAACACCGAGGCCCGCAGCCTCGCCGAGGTGCTCAAGTACGGCTCGCTGCCGCTGTCGTTCGAGTCCTCCGAGGCGGAGACCGTGTCGGCCACGCTCGGCCTCGCGTCGCTGGAGGCCGGCCTCATCGCCGGCGCGATCGGGCTCCTGCTGGTGTTCGTCTACTGCCTGTTCTACTACCGGATGCTCGGCGTCCTCACCATGCTGTCGCTGCTGCTCTCCGGCGTGATCGTGTTCGCGGTGCTGGTGCTGCTCGGCCGGTGGATCGGGTTCACCCTCGACCTCGCGGGCGTGGCGGGCTTCATCGTCGCGATCGGCATCACGGCCGACTCGTTCGTCGTGTTCTTCGAACGCCTGAAAGACGAGATACGCGAGGGCCGGACGTTCCGGTCGGCCGTCCCCAGGGCCTGGGTCCGTGCCCGGCGCACGATCCTGTCCGCGGACGCGGTGATGTTCCTCGCCGCCGGCGTGCTGTACGTGCTCGCCGTCGGCCAGGTGCGGGGCTTCGCGTTCACCCTGGGCATGTCGACCGTGCTCGACCTGGTCGTCGTGTTCCTCGTGACCCACCCGCTGGTGGCGTTGGCGTCCAAGTCGAAGCTGCTGTCCAACCCGAGGTTCTCCGGCCTCGGCGGAGTACAGCGATTGGCCAGAGACCGGCGAGCCGCGGCCAGCACCGGCACCGCCGTGAAGGAGGCGTGACGTGGCGAGCAGCGACACCCCCAGCAGCGACACCCCCAGCACTGACACCCCCAGCACCGCCACCCCGGTCAAGCGGGACGGTGTGTTCCACCGGATGTACGTCGGCACGGGCGCGTTCGACGTCGTCGGCAAGCGCAAGCGGTGGTACATCTTCTTCGCGATCCTGATCCTGGTCTGCCTCGCGTCGATCATCTTCCGGGGCTTCAACCTCGGTATCGACTTCACGGGCGGCACCCGGATCTCGATGCCCGCGCACGGCACCGGCGGTGCCATCTCCACCGAGCAGGTCACCACTGTCTTCAAGGACACGCTCCACAAGGAGCCGGCGGCCGTGCAGACCGTCGGCACCGGCAACGCCACGTCGATCCAGATCCGGTCGGAGACGCTGAACAACAATCAGGTCACCAGCCTCAAGACGGCGCTGTTCGACAAGCTGCACCCGGTGAACCAGAACGGGCAGCCGAGCGAGCGGTCCATCAGCGACAGCGCGGTGAGCGCGTCGTGGGGTGGGGAGATCTCGCAGCAGGCGCTGATCGCGCTGGCGGTCTTCCTGGTGCTGGTCACGGTGTTCCTGGCGCTCTACTTCGAACGCTGGATGGCCGTGGCGGCGCTGGCGGCGTTGATCCACGACGTCCTGGTGACGGCCGGCGTGTACTCGATCGTCGGGTTCGAGGTCACGCCCGCCACGGTCATCGGCCTGCTCACCATCCTCGGTTTCTCCCTGTACGACACGGTGGTGGTGTTCGACAAGGTCAGGGAGAACACCCGGGGTCTGCTCGGCCTCACCCGCCGCACGTACGCCGAGGCGGCGAACCTCGCGCTGAACCAGACCCTGATGCGGTCGATCAACACGTCGCTCATCGCGGTCCTGCCGGTCATCGGCCTGCTGGTCGTCGGCGTCGGCCTGCTGGGTGTCGGCACCCTGCAGGACCTGGCGCTGGTGCAGCTCACCGGCATCATCGCTGGCGCCCTGTCGTCGATCGCCCTGGCCACGCCGATCCTCGTGGACCTGAAGATGCGCGAGCAGAAGTTCAAGGACCAGGCCCGCAGGGTCCACGCCCGCCGCGAGAACCTGGCCCGCAAGGCGGCGGAGCGCGACCCCAACGCCGTGGTGACGCCGGACGACCTGGACGCCCCGTCCATCGACGACGAGTCGCTGGACGCCGACCTCCGCCAGGAACGAGCGATGGCGGCGGCGTCGAGCGTGCCCACCCGCAACCCGAAGGCAGCGGAAAACCGCCGCAGGCCGACGGGAAAGCAGGGCGGCCGGGCGACGGGCAAACCTTCGGGCCGCCCATCCGGCAAGAAGCGGCACTAGCCGACGTTGGGCGATCTCGAGCGCGCGCTGGG
>NZ_DASWSJ010000326.1:0-6834 GCF_036402745.1 Actinophytocola sp.
AGCCCGGCCATTCCCATGGACAGGAACGCGCGCCGGGACTGGCCGTGGCCGCAGCATTCGCCGTCGGAACAACACTCGGATGCAGTCGACATTGATCGCCTCCGGTAATCGATTACCCGACCGCAGCCTAGGGGGCGAACCACCGTTCGGTCCAGACCCAGGGCCCCGGGAGCCGTTTTGGGCGACTCGAGCCGCTCCGGTAGGCTGCCCGGCGGAGGATTCGCATAGTGGCCTAGTGCGCACGACTGGAAATCGTGTTGGGTGTTACAACCCTCGCGGGTTCAAATCCCGCATCCTCCGCTCGTCTCCGGCGACGTGTGCCCGCGGAAAGCGCGGGCCTTGTCGCCTCGCCTGTTTTCTGGGGTGCAACCCCAGGCCCGCCCGGAGGGCTTCGCCCCCGGACCCCCGCCGTTGTCGCCCTTCGGCGACTCGGCTCCCCTTTGCGGGCGTGTCAGCCTTCGGCGCCGCGGCCCTGATTGGCTTCACCACACGGCTGCCCGTTTCGAGCGCGTGAGCCTTCGGCGCCGCCGCCGTGGTCAGCTTCGGCGCTCAGCTTCCTTTGCGAGCGCGTCAGCCCTTCGGCTCCGCCGCCCTGGTCCGGCTTCACCACACAGCTGCCGTTTCGAGCGCGGGAGCCTTCGGCCCTCGGCCCTGGTCGGCTTCACCACACGGCTCACCTTGCGAGCGCGTCAGCCTTCGGCCCCGCCGCCCTGGTCAGCTTCGGCGGTCGGCTTCCTTTCGGGAACGTGTTTGCCTTCGGCTCCGCCGCCGTGCTCGGGCTGCTCGGTCGGGCTTCCTGTCCGGAACGCGTGGGCCTTCGGGCCCGCGGCGGTGGCTTCGGCGCTCGGGTTCCCCTTCTCCAAACTCGTCAGCGCCTGGTCGTGGTCTCATGCGGGAGCGCCGGCCACCTCTGGGGTGACCGGCGCTCTCTTGTCGGGTCGGGCCCTACTCCTCCTGCTTCGCGTGGTTCGCCACGCCCGGCGTCGGGTCCCTCTCCATATCGATCAGCGGGTGGCGCTCGGCCCCCTCCGGGGCGGAGTGGCGGCCCTCATCGGACTCCCGCTCCGCAGCCTGGTCCCCCCGCTCTTGCTGGTCAGCTTGCATGACGTCCTCCTCGTCTCCCACGTCAGCTGATCATCCCCGCAGTATTCCTTACCCCAACGGGGTGAGGCGTACCACCTGAGGATCGTGGTCGCTCGCCTGGTCGGCGAACTCCGCGTTCACGTGCACGACGTCGTAGTCCGGCAGCATCAGACCGGTCACCAGCACGTGGTCCAGCACCTGCGAGTTGCCCTCGAACACGTAGCTGTACCGGTCGTTGCGCGGCAGCACGTTCATGAGGTCGAGCAGGCGGTAGTGATCGGTCAGCTCGTGCAGCGCCGGCGAGAACTGGTAGTCGTTGAGGTCGCCGAGCACCACGACGTTGGCCAGCCGGTCGACCTTCTGGATCTGCCCGACGAACTCGTTGACCTCGGTCGCCTGGGCGACGCGCTGCGTCTCGCTCCCCCTGGTCGGCGGCTGGAACCGGCCGTACATCGGCTGGTCGCCGCCCTTGGAGTTGAAGTGGTTGGCCACCACGAACACCGTTCGGCCGCGGAAGGTGAACTCGCCCGCGAGCGGCTTGCGGCTGTCCGTCCAGGCCGTGCTCGCCGGGTCGATCCGGCCCGGCGACACCGACAGCGCGGGCTTGTGCCCGCCGGTGACCTGCACGGCCGTGGTCGAGTCGCCACCCGGTCGGTCCACAAAGGACACGCGGGCCGGGTTGAACAGGAACGCCACCCGGATGTTGCCACCGGGCGCGCCGCCGTCATGGCCGTCGACCGGGTCGATCTCGCGCCACTCGTAGCGCGGGCCGCCGGCCGCGACGACCGCGTCGACGAACCGCTGCAGGGTGACGTTCGCGGCGACCGTGCCGTCGTTCGTCGTGCCGTTGTTGTCCTGGATCTCCTCCAGGGACAGGATGTCCGGGCTCGCCAGCGCGCTGGTCACGCCGTGCGCCAGCCGGTCGTACTTCGCCTGGGTGTCGCGCGGCGAGAGGTTCTCGACGTTGTAGGTGGCCACCGCGAGTTCGTTCGACCGCTGCGGCCGGGTCGCCTCCGGCTGGAGCCCGCCGTCGACCAGCGTGCCGAGCGTGGTCGCCTGGATGAGGTAGCCGCCGAACGTGTCGTAGTCGACCGGGCCGGAGGTCTCGCCGGCGAGCCGGTCGTTCACGTCGGCCTTCGGGAACGGCTGCTGCGAGAACGGGATCAGCGACTTGACCTTGATGCGGCCGGTGTTCGAGTCGGCGTAGCCGGTGTAGATCGTCCCGCCGTGCGCGGACGGGTTCTGGTTCGGCTTGGTGGTGAGGTAGACCTCGTTGAAGGCGGTGGTCGGCCCGACGACGCGGGCATCGTCCACCCGGACGCGCATCCCCTCGCGTGACTCCCAGTAGTCAATCGCGAAGCTCGCGGGGCGCAGGGTGAGCCCCTCGACGCTGCCGCCGTTCGCGTCGGGCGCCATCGCGTCCGGCACCGTGGCCGGGCCGACCGGCTCGGCCGCCGGCAGCGCGTTCCCGCTGGACTGGACGGTCCAGGTGGCCCGGGTAAGTTCCGTCATCGACTGGTGGATGGACGTCGCCGGCGCGCCGTCCGGGTAGAACTCGGCGACCGTGCCGGCCACGACCACCGCGTCGCCGACGGTCACCGCGGGCGTGGTGGACCCGGTGAAGACGAGGATGCCCTCGCTGGTGGCGGGGTCGGCGTCGGGGTTGGGGTCCTGCATCCAGAACCCGCGCGCCGACCCGAACGCGCGGATGGCCGTGACCACGCCAGGCACGTTGCTCACCTGCTGGCCGTCCAGTGTGGACAGCCGGGTGTCGCCCTGGATGTCATGGATCCGTGCGTCCGCGGCGGCCCCCGCCACCGGGATGACACCCAGCGATAACGCCGCCACTCCGAGCAACACCATGCCGTGCCGTTGCCTAGTCCTCACCGCGCCTGGCCTTCCATTCGCCCTCGTAACCCCGACAGAGCCCGCATCCTGCCCCGATCGAGTGAACGAGAGAAGACCAACGCACAACACTCTGTACGGATGCACACGCGCGCCTACCCTGCGCAAGCCGCGCCGCCCGTCCGGTAAGGTTCTCGGCGGTAGCGTGTCCGAGCGGCCGAAGGAGCGCGCCTCGAAAGCGCGTGACGGTTCACCCCGTCCGTGGGTTCAAATCCCACCGCTACCGCTCCGAACAGCCGAAACGCCGGTCACCATGCGTCAAGTGGTGACCGGCGTTTCGCGTGTTCAGGAGCGCTTCGGCGCGTAGTGCGACGCGGTGATCCCGCAGTCGAACGGCTGGGCGGACACAAGCCTTCAGGCGGTTCACCGTCTCGGCCAGCACGGCGTTCTCCCAGGGGGACTCGGTGAGGCTGTTGGAGATCACGACCTTGCGGCCCAGCACGATGCAGTCGACCTGTTCGGTGCGCGCGTCCACGTGGGCACCGATGTCGTCGGTCCACGGGAAGCGGTCCAGCTCGCCGTTCGGGTCGGCCAGGTAGCCGTCGACGGTGGTCAGCTGTCACCCCGATCGACCGCACCTGACGAACGGCCGGTCACGCCCCCATCTGTGACCGGCCGTCGCCTGTCCGGCTCCCCGGTCGGACGTAGGGCAGCATGGACCGGGCGGCTCGGGACCGGTCCCCGGTCAGCGGTGGGCGGCGAAGAACTCGTCCAGCAGGGCCGCGCACTCGTCGGCCAGGACGCCGCCCACGACCTCGGGACGGTGGGTCAGCCGGCGGTCCCGGACCACGTCCCACAGGGATCCCACCGCGCCGGTTCGGGGTTCCCAGGCGCCGAAGACCACGCGCGCGACCCGGGACAGGACCAGGGCACCCGCGCACATCGTGCACGGCTCGACCGTCACCGCCAGGGTGCAGCCGGTCAGGCGCCAGCCGTCGCCGAGAGCGGCCGCCGCGGCGCGGAGGGCCAGGAGCTCTGCGTGCGCGGTGGGGTCGCCGAGGGCCTCGCGGGCGTTGCAGGCGCTCGCCAGCTCCGTACCGTCCGGGCCGATGACGACCGCGCCGATGGGCACGTCGTCGGTGCCGGCCGCGCGGCGGGCGGCGGCTATCGCCGCGCGGATGAGGGACTCGTCGGTCACTGGGGGATGGTGTCCAGCAGCTTGCTGAACTCGTCGGCGAAACCGCACCGCTGCGCGATCATCTGCAGCTGCTCGTCGGGGTAGAGGTCCACCTCGCCCACGATGACCTGCAGCTCCGCGGCCGGCAACCCGATGTCGGCGAGGATGTCGAGGGCACCCTCGGGCCAGACGTCCTCGTCGTCCTCGGACGGGGGCTCCACGCGGAGCAGGTCCAGCGCGTCGGCGGCGATGTCGTAGTCGAGCGCGGCCGCCGCGTCCGACAGCAGCAGCGAGATGCCGCTCGGCGAGGGCCGCAGCAGGAGGAAGAACTGGTCGTCGACGCCGAGCATGCCCATCACCGCGCCGGTGGAGCGGACCTTGCGCAGCTCGGTGATGGCCGCGTCGAGCTCGTTGAGCACAAAGGCGTCCATCGCGGTGCACCGCCACTTGCCGTCCTCGCGGACGACGGCGATCGCGAAGCCGGGCACCACATCCTCCTCGGACATGGTGACACGGTATTCCTGTTGCCCCTCCGCAGGAAGAAGCGGGTCACCGGGTGTTGCCACCCGACCACTACGCGGGGTAAGAGACCCTCACCGACGGTCCCCGGGTGCCATCATCAACTCATGACACCCGCCGATACCTCCCGAGCCCTGGCCAACGATCCTAGGTTCACCGGGCTGGTGGAGGCCGCCCGCGCGCTGCAGCCGCGAACCGTCTCGCTGCGCCGGCAGCTCCACAAGCACCCCGAGCTGGGGCTTCGGCTGCCCAAGTCGCAGGCCGCGGTACTGCACGCGCTGGAGGGGCTGGACCTGCACGTCACCAAGGGTGAGTCGTGCGACTCGGTGGTCGCGGTGCTCAACGGCGCCCACCCGGGACCGAGCGTGCTGTTGCGGGGGGACATGGACGCGCTGCCGCTGCGTGAGGACAGCGGGCTCGCGTTCGCGTCCGAGGAAGAGGGCGCGATGCACGCGTGCGGGCACGACACGCACGCCGCGATGCTGGCCTCGGCCGCCCGGCTGCTGCACCACCGGCGGGACGCGCTGTCCGGGCGGGTGATCTTCATGTTCCAGCCCGGCGAGGAGGGCCACCAGGGCGCCAAGCACATGATCGACGAGGGCGTGCTCGACGCGGGCGGGCGGGCGGTGGAGCGGGCGCTCGCGCTGCACATCACGGCCACCGCCACGTCCGGCGTGATCACCTGCAAGCCCGGGCCGATCATGGCGAGCGCGGACGCGTGGACGGTCACCGTCACCGGCCGGGGCGGGCACGGCGCGATGCCGTTCCACGCGGTCGACCCGGTGCCCGCGGCGGCGGCCATGGTCGGCGCGCTGCAGACGATGGTGACCAGGCGGTTCAGCGTCTTCGACCCGGCGGTGCTCACGGTCGGGCGGATCACCGCGGGCACGACGTCCAACGTGATCCCGGAGACCGCGGAGCTCGAGGGCACCGTGCGGACGCTGTCCGACGCGGTGCACGAGGCCGTGCTCGCGGAGATTCCCAAGGTGTGCGAGCACATCGGCGCCGCCCACGGGTGCACGGTGAAGTTCGAGGTCAACGCCGGCTACCCGCCCACCCGCAACGACGACACGGTGGCCGCGCGGGTGCTCGAGCTGGCCGGGTCGGTGCTGGGCCCCCGGGCCGCGCCGCTGATGACCGACCCGCTGATGGCCGCCGAGGACTTCTCCTACGTCCTGCAGAAGGTGCCGGGCACGCTGGCGTTCCTCGGCGCGTGCCCGCCGGGCATCGAGCCGGAGCAGGCGCCGCCGAACCACTCCAACCGGGTGCACTTCGACGAGTCCGCGTTCGCCAACGGCGTCGCGATGTACGCCGCGTTCGCCCTGGACGCACTGCGCTGACCCGGCCGGAGAATGATGGTCGACATGCGAGCGGTGTGCGTGATCGGCCTCGGTCTCATCGGCGGCTCGGTGCTGCGTGCGGCGGCCCGCGCGGGGCGGCCGGTGTGGGGCGCCACGTCGTCCACATCGGACGCGGACGCGGCACGCGCGGACGGCTTCACCGTGATGTCCACTGTGGACGAGGCGGTCGCGGAGGCGGCGGCGCTGGACGCGCTGGTCGTGGTGGCGGTGCCGCTGCCGGCGGTGGCCGAGGTGCTGGCGACCGTGGCGTCGCTGGCGCCGTCGTGCTTGCTGACCGACGTGGTGAGCGTGAAGCAGCCGGTGGCCGACGCGGTCGGGCGGCTCGTGCCGGCCGCGCGGTACGCCGGCGGCCACCCGATGGCGGGGCGGTCGGAGTCCGGGTGGGCGTCGGGGTCGGAGACGTTGTTCGACGGCGCGCCGTGGGTCGTCGTGGCCGACGAGGAGACCGATCCGGCGGCGTGGCGGGAGGCGGCGGTACTGGCGCTGGACTGCGGCGCGCACGTCGTGCCGACCACCGCGGGCGAGCACGACGCGGCGGTGGCGCGGGTGTCGCACCTGCCGCACCTGCTGGCCGCGGTGCTGGCGGCGACCGGCGCGGACGGCGGGCCGCTCGCGCTGGCGCTGGCGGCGGGCTCGTTCACCGACGGGACGCGGGTGGCGGGCACCAGGCCCGAGCTGGTGCTGGCGATGTGCGAGGGGAACCGGCCGGCACTGCTGGACGCGGTCGACGACGCGCTCGGCCGGCTGGGCGCGGCCCGCGGCGCACTGGCGTCGACGGGCGGCCTCGCGGCGACCGTCGGCTCGGGCAACGCGGCCCGCACGGCGCTGACGCACGTGCGGACGGGCCCG
>NZ_DASWSJ010000327.1:0-7591 GCF_036402745.1 Actinophytocola sp.
GGCTCGAGGGCGATGTGGCGTGGGAGATCATCGACCAGCTGGCCACGAAGTACACCGGTACGCCCTACCCCCGAGGGCAAGAGCGCGTCGTGGCCGTGATCGAGCCCGAGCGACAGACCATCGGCGTCGGCTGAGCAACCCCGCAGGTGGACTCACCCTCAGCGAGCTGGCGCGTGACGACGGTTGACCGTCACTTGAGGACGTGTGCGATCCCGTGGACGAACTTCTCCGGTAGCCAGAGCCAGTCGTGGCCGCCGGGGAAGGTGTCGTCGTCCAGCAGTCCGGCCGCGAGGTACACGCGGAGCGCGTCGAGCGGAGTCTGGGTGAACCGCTGTGCCAGCCAGTCCTGCTCGCCGTCCCGGTTCGCGCCGACCGCGCCGATCAGAGACACGGCGCCGGTGAACGTGCCGGGGCTGGTGACCGCCGTGTACAGAGCGGCAAGGCCGCCGAGGCTCGCGCCGCCGACGACCGCACGGTCGCCGACCTTGAAGGTGGATCTGGCCCAACCGAGCAGTTCTCCGGTGACGAACGTGTGGTGGTCAGCGGAGAAGAGCAGGTCGCCGGTGCGGTGTTCGGCGGGGTCCGGCAGCACGGCGACGAATGGCGGCAACAGGCCACTGTGGACGGCCGCGTCGAACACCGCGCCGATCCGGCCGATCTCCACCAGTTCCCACCCGTTGAACAGGACCACGAGCGGGTACGACGCGGTCACACCGGGGCGGTGTACACGTGGACCGGCACGTCGCGGCCGAGTGCGCGGCTTGTCAGCCGGTGCACGGGCAGCGCGCCGGTCGCGGGCGGACTGTCCGGTTCGGACAGTGCGAGCAGCGACCCGGTCCGCCCCCCACGGGCTCGGGAAACCCTGGTCCGGGTAGGTCACCGTGCGCGGGTTGTACGGATCGACCACGTGTGCGGCGAAGTGCGCGGCGATGTCGAAGTCCGGTTTGCCGCGCCGAACCGCGGGTCTCGCGTGAAGGTGTACGTCACGCGGGTGTCCCGGGGGAGGCGCAACGTGACGTGCCAGACGTCGGTGCCCGGCACGTTGGTCAGCGCGAACTCGGGGTTGGCGCCGGGGGAGATGCCGTCGGTCAGCGTCCACGGTCCGGAGTCCGGGGCGGCGCGCAGCAGGAACGTCACGTCCACCGCGTCGCCGGGGGCGAGCGCCACCAGCGGGGTGCCGTTGCGTTCGATGTCAGCCCTGAACGTCCCCGACGCCGCGGCGATCCGGTTGCCGGGCACGACCGTTCGCCATGCTGTGGGCAGGGTGCCTGTCATCGCGGCAGGTCCGTGAGTAGCTTCTCGGTGATCTCGTGCAGACGTGCGGCGTCGCGGCGGTCGAACAACCGAGGCTCGAGCGGCACACGCGCGCCCTCGAGCACCGCGGTAAGCCGGTCGCGGCCCGGTGGTTCGAGGTAGGGGAGGATCTGCGCGACGCTCTGTGCGACCGATTTGCCAGTGACCTTCAGGCTTTCGACCTGCGTGGCGGTGATCGGGTCGTACTCGCCCGCGAAGCTCGTCGCGACCACGCCGGGGTGGTTGAGGACGTAGCGGATGTCCGGGTGCAGCCCGGTGAAGTGGACGCCGAGGAGGTCGTTGAGCCGCGCGGCGTGCCCCATCGCGCCGACCCCGTGGTAGGCCTGCTCGAGCTGGAGGTCGTGCCACCGCACGGGAACCGGCTGGCCCGCGCCGCCGAAGTTCAGGACCACCGGGTGTTCGGCACGTTGGAGCGCACCGGCCAGCCCGTGGCTGAACAGGAACCGGCTCAGGTAGAACAACGCGAAGTTGCTCTCGAAACCCTCCTCGGTCACCAGGCGGGTCGAGCGGCAGTACCGCGCGCCCAGCACCAGGACGTCCACGGCGCGGACGCGGTCGGCGACCTGTGCCACCAGCCGTCCGGTCTCACCGACGCGGCTCAGGTCCGCGGCGACGAAATGCGCCTGCTCGCCCGAGTCGGCGAACGCCTGGCCCTTGGTCTTGTTCCGGCCGATGACGAGGACCTCGAAGCCGCGGCGCAGGTACTCGGCCGCGAGGCCTCTGCCGATGCCGTCGGTCCCGCCGGTGATCACTGCCGTGCCCATGAGCCCCTCTTCGGTGTGGCCGGGCGGCACCGCCGCCTGATACTTTGATGAATCAAAGCATCTTGTCGCGACGGCTTGCAAGACTGGAGGGGTCAGCTCGTGGGGGTCAGCCCGAGTAGCTCACGCATGCCCGCGAGCATGTGTTCCTGCACGACCAGCAGCACGTCGGCGGCCTTCTCGAGGTCGTCGGCGGGCACGTCGGTGAACACCTCCGCGAGGAGCTCGCGCCGGGCGGCACGCACCTTCGCCACGGTGGCGCGGCCCTTGGCCGTGATGCCGATCAGCGTGACCCTGCGGTCGCGGTCGCAGGGGGTGGCGTCCACGAGGCCGTCGCGTCGCAGGGGCCGCAACTGCAGCGAGACGGTCGAGATGTCGATCCGCATGCACTCGGCGATGTCGGAGATCCGCATGGGCTCGGACAGGTCGAAGTGCTCGAGCAGGCGCAGTTCGCTGGACTGGAGTTCGCACCCCGAACGCGCGGCCACCTCGTGGCGGATGTGCTTGCTCTCGTTCCAGCGCACCAGCGCCGAAAGTCCGGTCTCCAGCCGCTTCAGGGTGCCGTCGGGTGGCGGGCTCACCGACTCATGTTAACGCCATTACTCACCAGGAGATGACTTCCATGACGCAACTGGCGGACGGCCGCCTCGACACCGCGCTCCGGCGCCTGATCGCCGTGGTGCTGCTCGGCGGCACGATGGGCATCATCGACGGCACGATCGTGGCCGTCGGCGTCGACACGCTCGCCGAGGAGTTCGACACGTCGCTGTCGGCGATAAGCTGGGTGTCCACCGGCTACCTGCTCGCCCTCACCGTCGCGATCCCGATCACCGGCTGGGCGGTGGGCCGGTTCGGCGCGAAGCGGCTGTGGATCTTCGGCCTCGCGCTGTTCCTGCTCGCGTCGCTCGCGTCCGCGCTCGCGTGGAACGTCGCGAGCCTCATCGTGTTCCGGGTGGTGCAGGGCCTCGGGGCGGGCATCCTCGACCCGCTTCTGCTGATGATCCTGGCGCAGGCGGCCGGCCCGGCGCGGGCCGGGCGGGTGATGGGACTGATGGGCATCGTGCTGTCGTCCGGGCCGGTGCTCGGGCTGATCGTCGGCGGGATCGTGCTCGACGCGTTGTCGTGGCAGTGGATGTTCTTCATCAACCTGCCGCTGGGGCTCGTCGCGCTCGCCGGCGCGCAGCGGGTGCTGCCCGCCGACGACCTGGGGGACCGGTCCGAGCTGCCGAAGCTCGACGTCGTCGGTGTCGCGCTGCTCGGCCCGGGCTTCGCGCTGCTGGTGCTCGCCATGTCGCAGGCGGCCGAGCACGCGGCGTTCTCGATCTGGCAGGTGCTGGTGCCGGTCGCCGCCGGTGTCGTCGTGCTCGCCGGGTACGGGGTGCACGCGTTGCGCGGCAAACGCGTGCCGCCGGTGATCGACCTGCACCTGTTCGCCAACCCGAAATTCGCCGCGACCGTGTCGATCATGGCGCTCATCGGGATGGGGACGTTCGCGAGCCTGTTCATCTTGCCGCTGTACTACCAGCAGCTGCACAACCTCGGCGCGCTCGCCGCGGGGCTGCTGCTCGCGCCGTACGGCATCGGCACTGCGGTCGCGATGCCGATCGCCGGACGGTTGTCCGACCGGCTCGGCCCGCGCAACCTCGCGCGGATCGGCGCCGCCGTGTCGCTGCTCGGCGTGTTGACCCTGACGCAGATCGGCGAGGGGACGAGTCTGGTGTGGCCGGTCGTGGGCGCGGTGGTGTTCGGTGTGGCGCTCAGCTTCGTCGGCGCGCCCACCATGGGTGCGCTGTACCGGACGCTGCCGCCGCACCTGGTGCCGCAGGGCAGTTCGGTGCTGTACATCCTCAACCAGCTCGGCGCGGCGATCGGCATCGCCGTCATCACGCTCATTCTGCAGACGAGCGGTTCGTCCGAGGCCGGGTTCCACGGCGCCTACTGGTTCGTGTTCGGCACGGTCGTGCTCATCCTGGGCGCCGGCTGGCTCCTGCCGGGTCGCCCGGAACCGCTGCCTGATCAGTTGACACAAGGTTGACATTCCGCAGGATGGGGTCGATTGAATGCCGTAGGCCGGCCATGACCTGGGGTCCGGATTTGGTTCGGGCGGTGGATGGTGCGGCGTTCGACGCGGCCATGGCCGCGGTCAGTTTGGGTGTGCCTGACTGGCACGGTGTTCCCGGGCAAGGCGTTCAGCGCGGCGAATAGTTTCGGCTGGTTTTCCTTGACACAGAAGAAGTCGGCGCCTCGCTGGTGGCGGTAGGTGGCGGGCGGTGAACGACGCCATTCCCGCCACGACCGCGCCCGCGCACAACGCCAGCACCACCGGCAACGTCGTTGCCGCTGTTGCTGACCATGCGGCTGCGACCCCTGGAATCGCGCGACGAGGAGCAGCCGCCGGCCGGCAATGCGTGGCAGGACATCGTCGATGGCCTGCGCTACATCCGCCGCCAACGCCTCATCTTCCCGCTCGTCCTTGCCGCCGCCATCAGCGAGCTCGGGCTGACCGGGACGCTCAACGTCGGCATGGTGTTGCTCAACGGCGAGCGCGGCTGGGGACCTTCCGGCTACGGCTTCATCATCAGCGCCTTCGGAGCCGGAGCGGCAGCGAGTGCCGCCCTGCTCGCCATCGCTGGCTGGTTGCCGCGGGGCGGCCTGACGATGTCCGCAACGCTGCTCGTGGGCTGCGCGGGAGCGGCCGCCATCGCGCTGATGCCGATCCTGTGGCTCGCCGTGGTGGTGGCCGGGGTGACCGGGCTGAGCGCGGGTGTCTTCGGCAGCGTGAACAATACCCTCATCCAGGCCGAGGCGGACCCCGCCTATCTGGGCCGGGTCACCTCTGTCGTCATGCTCACCTCGGTCGGCCTGGCGCCACTGACCTACCCGCTGGTCGGCGCCGCGATCGGAGCCTGGGGAGCCGCCCCGGTGTTCGTCGGGTCCGGCGCGTTCGCCAGCCTGGGCGTGGTCATCGCCCTGACCTCCGACTCGGTGCGGCGCGCCGAACTGCCCCGTCAGCGGTCAGTTGTGGCTTAAGCTTCGCTTTTCCTCTACTCCCGTATTCTCGCCTGCTCCAATGGTGCGTATCGCGCCGGTCCGCTACAGCGGCATCGTCGGCTACGCGACCTGGCTACTGTGACTGTGTGACGACGGTCGGTAAGACAGCGCTGCGCGACGTCCGGGTCTTCGACGGTCAGGGGCTGACCGAGCCGCGCACGGTGGTGATCGACGGTGCGGTGATCGGTGCCGACGCGACCGGCGCTGAGGTGGTCGACGCGGCCGGGGGTGTGTTGTTGCCCGGGTTGATTGACGCGCACATCCATCCCGACGGCCGTGCGGCGCTCGCCGCGCTGACCGCGCATGGCGTGACCACTGGACTGACCATGGCGACCTGGCCGGTCGAGTTGGTGGCCTCGATGCGGGACGTGTCCGGTATGACCGATATCCGCAGCGCGGGCCTGCCGGCCATCGGCCCGAGCGGCCTGCACGCGCGGATGCCCGGCCTGGCCGAGCACGCGGTGGTGCGCGATCCGGCACACGCGCGGCGGTTCGTCGCCGACCGGGTCGCCGAGGGCATCGACTACCTCAAGATCATGCTCGAGGCGCCCGGCGAGGGCGGCCTGCCGGAGGACGTGGCCGCCGCGCTGGTCGCCGCGGCGCGGGCGCACGGGCTGACGGTGGTCGCCCACGCCGGCTCGCCAGGGGCCTACACGTTGGCGCTGGACGTGGGCGCTGACGTCATCACGCACATGCCACTCGGGGCGCCGGTGGCCGTCGGCGACGTGGCGAGGATCGTAGCCGACGGCCGCGTCGTGATCCCCACGCTGGACATGATGCGCGGCTTGGCCGACCCCCTGGGCCTGCCGCCCGGGGCCTATGCCGCGTCGGCGCGCGGGGTCGGCGTGCTGCACGCCGCGGGTGTACCGATCCTGGCCGGCACCGACGCTAACGCCACGCCCGGTGTCCCGTACCAACCGGCGTTCGGCGTGAGCCTGCACGACGAGTTGGCACTGCTGGTCGACGCGGGCCTGAGCACCGCGGCCGCGCTGCGTGCCGCGACTTCCTTGCCCGCGAAACACTTCGGCCTGTCCGATCGGGGCGCGGTCGAGCCGGGACTGCGCGCGGACCTGGTGCTCGTCGACGGCGACCCGCTCGCCAACATCAGCGCCACGCGGGCCATCCGCCGGGTGTGGCTGGCCGGCGTCGAGTCGGTGCGGTGACTCGCGGGACGATTGTCACTTCGGCTGCAGGGCACGTGCGAAGCTGGAAACCGATGCGTGACTGGGGTTGACGTCGGAGATCGCCAGGTCGAGGTCGCGGAAGGAGTCAGCGTCGATAAGAACCGGCTCAAGCGCATCCAGTACCGATCCAACCTCGTGGACGGCTTCCTACCCAGACCGGCCTCATCCTCGAACCAGGGGCACCCTAATTCTGATCACTCAGCTCGAAGCCAGCCTCGACGACACGCGAGGTGAGCGCGCCGCCGCGCCGACCTGATCGACAAGGTGCGCCACGCCATTCGGGACCTCGACACGACAAGGCCAGCCGATCACGGTCAACGCGGTCATGCGGGCCTCCGGAGCCTCCCGCGGGTTCATCTACCGACTACCCGACCTCGTCGGGCAGATCCAGAACCTCAGGGACCGACAACGCCGTCACCAGCCAGCGGCAGCCCGCTCGGCAGCGGGCCAGCGACGCGTCCAAAGACGCCCGCATCCGCCAACGCACCGTCACTGTCGGCGAACTCCGGGACGAACTCAAGCAACGACGCCAGCAGAACTCTCTGCTGCTGGGCCGGCACCGAACACCTGGCATCACCGACGCCAACATCCAGCATCTGCGTCCACGCCGGACAAGGCGACCGCGCTCGACGGGCGCGCGGTGAACGTCATCGAGTGCTGATCTCACATCTCCGCGATGGCGATCAGCGTTTCCCGATCATCCATTTGGGACAGACGCTCGTGCAATGCATCGGAGTACAGCCAGTCGCGGATCGGCGCAGCCGGATCCTCGGGGAACCACCACAGGCTCGGCTCGCCGCCGCGGGCGAGGTCGTCGGCCCAGTAGCGCGCGAGCCGGGCGATCCCGGCGTCCGCGTCGGCACCGGTCATCGTGTCGAGGTAGGTCAGCCAGGGTGTCAGGTCGTGGTCGACGTGGGCAGCGGCGCAGACCAGGTCCTCCACGAAGCGTTGGGTCTTGTCGCCGGTGACCGCGCGCACCAGCATCGCGCGGAGCGTGTCGCGCACTGCGGCCTGCTCCTCGTCCGGCCATGTGGAGAAGCGGGCGAAGGTCAGGCCACGCAGCATGAGCTCATTGGGCGAGGCTTCCAGCAAGCTGAGGATCCGAGGCGCGAGTCCACGCCACAGCAGGCCGTACTGCTCCTCCGACCAGTGATCGAGGACCTCACGTGCGAAGGCCTCGACGAGGTCGTCCGGCACCAGCGCCGGGTCACCGCCGAGCCGATCCAGATCGGACTGTGGGTAGCAATACGTGCAGCCGTCCACCACACCGACGCGGGGCAC
>NZ_DASWSJ010000328.1:0-20838 GCF_036402745.1 Actinophytocola sp.
GGTGTCGGTGTCGCGGTAGGTCTGCGCGGTGGCCGTGGTGCCCTGCTGGGCGTGGTCGACGGCCTGCCGGGTACGCGTGACGTGCTGGCGGGCGGTCTGGACGTGGGTCTGCGCGGCGCCGGTGAAGCCGGAGCCGATGAGGCCCATGCTCTGTGGGCCGACGTTGACGCCGTCGAGGGTGGTGCCGACGGCGTCGACGCGACCGCCGGTGTTCTGCAGGCGCCCGGCCATGGTGTCGATGCCGTCGGTGTCGACGTCGACGCCGTTGCCGCCGGGACCGCCCGTGCCGGACGGCCGACGGGTGGTGCCCGACCCGCCGTCGCCGCCGGACGAGCTGCCCCCTGGTCGCCTGCGTCGCGGAGTCACGGCCCCCACCTCCCGTATCGGTCTACCACCCGAGCGCGGGCGCCGCCACGACGTCGACGGCCCCGGTCGGGCGGCGGTTTCCCTCAGCTCGCGAGCACGCCTTCCACGGGGACCGGCTGGGCGTCGGTGCGCACGTCGGCGAGCTCCACGGCCGGCGCGACCGTGCGCCAGACCCGGTAGCCGACCTCGACCAGGCCGAGCTCGGTCGCGATCAGGTAGTCCTCGACGGCCAGGTGCAGCACCGCGGTGTCCTGGCCGCGGGCGAGCACCTCGAACGGCGCGCCGCGCCAGGTGCACAGCGTGCGCAGGAAGGTCAGCGCCTCCAGCTCCGCGTGGTCCACGAGCTTGACCCGCGAGCCCATCAGGTCGACGAAGTCGGCCGGCGCGGGCCGCCCCGGCATCGGGTGCAGCAGCAGCTGGCCCGGGCCCGCCAGGTCGACGTCGAAGTCGCCGCCCTGGTAGCGGGCGGTGAACCCGCGGCGGACCAGCGGCGGCAGCGGCACGGGCGGGGCGAAGAACACGGCCTCGCCGAACGCCGGCTCCTCCGGGATCCGCTCCCAGCCGACCGTGCGGCCGCGGTAGCGACCCAGCCGGCGCGGGGTGTCGGTGGCGTCCTGCACCCACAGCTCCGTGCCGATCGGCAGCTCGATGAGCGTCACCACGTACTCGGCGAGCCGGTGCCGCTCGCCGGGGAAGTAGCCGGTGCCCAGGAACGGCGGCGGGTACACCCGCTGCACGCCCAGGTCGGCCGCGACCTCGCGGGTGGCGCCGCCGAAGCTGGTGTGGAACGGGTAGGTGTGGCACGCGTAGAACTTGAGGAAGTAGACGTGGTCGACCGGCCCCCAGCCGGGGATCCTGGTGAGCCCGTACTCGGTGGCGAGCTCCGCGGTGGTGAACCCCACGGTGTCCTGCGCCCGGCTCGCGAACCCCTGCACGCGGTGCGGCTCGAACCGGCCCGGCACCACCACGTTGCCCAGGTACAGCCCCGCCATCCCGGGCTTGACCGGCACGTGCATGACGGTGGCGCCGTTGATGCCGGCCGGTGCGTCGCTCGCGGCCGCGGTCATCGCTGCTCCTTCGCGGCGCGCCACGGCCCGAGCAGGTCGAACCGGTCCTCGCGCACGTCGTGCACCTCGGCCTTGGGCACAGTGGCCATGAACGTGTACCTGTCCTCCTGCCAGTGGCGGGAGCCGTCCGCGGCGTCCTTCCTGGCCTCCCACTCGTCGGCGATCTTACGGCCGTTGCCGCCGTCGAAGCTGATCCAGTACGTGCCGTCGTCCATCTCGGCATTCACCTTGAACGGCTCGCCGACATAGGTGCCGACGGTGCGGATCCGGTACCACTCGTCGAGGTCCTCGATCGGCACGGTCGCCACCTCGTTCGCGCCCGTCTCCTCGTCCCACAGGGTCACGGAGCTCCCGTCGCCGCTGTCGGACCGGTACCGCTTCCCGCGGTAGACCGCGCGGTAGCCGGACGGGAGCGTGCGCCTGCTCATGGTCCGCCGCGCACGTCGAACCAGCCGCGACCGGGCAGGTTCACCCCGGCGAGGCCCTCGGTGCCGTCGGCGCGGACCTCCCACAGCTCGATGCGCCCGTTGTAGTTGTCCTCGCGGAGCATCCACTCCGGGGCACCCGAGCCGGACGCGCCGCCGTCGGTGTACCCGGTGCCGAGGAACGGCGGCCGCCAGTTGCGTGCCTCCCGGTTGCCGGCGATGGCCTGCATGTCGTCGGCGTCGTGCTGGTTGGTGGAGCCGAAGCTCGGGTCGAGCGCGTCGCCACCCGGCGCGGGGAACCGCAGCTGGTACGCCTCGTTCGCGCCGGCCTGCACCGGCGACCAGCCGGCGCCCTGGTCGTCCAGGCCCAGCTTCTCCCGGTACTGGCCCGGCGTGTCGTACTGCGCGGTGTCCTGACCGCGGGCCACCGAGCCGCGGAGGGTGTCCGGGTCGAGCGGGGCGCCGTTGTAGGTGTCGTCGTTGCGCAGCAGCGCCTCGGCGAGGTCGGGCTTGATCACCTTGGTCATGACCTCGCCCGGCTGGGCCGGGATCGCGTTGCGCACCTCGGCCACCTCGACGCGCTGGTCGTGGCTGAGCTGGTCGGTCGGCGTCTGGGTGAGGCCCAGGTGCTGGTCGGGGTCGTAGCCCCGGTCCTGGGCGAGTTGGCGGACCTGGTCGTCGAGCGGGCTGGTGGCGGTGTCGTAGGAGTCGCGCGGGTACTGCGGGGCGAGCTCGTCGCTGCCGGCGTTGTTGCCGAGGCTGTTCGGCGGCGGGTCGTCGCCGGGCGGGTTGTTCGGCGGCGGGTTGTTGGGGCCGTCGCCGTCGTTCCCGTTGTTGCCGCCGTTGTTGTTGCCGCCGTTGTTGGAGCCGCCGTTGTTGTTGCCGTTGTTCGAGCCGCCGCTCGTCGTGGGCGGGTCGGTGGTGCCGCCGTTGTTGCCGGAGCTCCCGCCGGTGCTGCTCGGCGTGGTGGTGTCCGAGCTGGCCTGCCGGACGTCGGTGGTGGTGTCGATGCCGCCGAGGTTCTGCGCGTTGGTGGTGTCGGTGTCGCGGTAGGTCTGCGCGGTGGCCGTGGTGCCCTGCTGGGCGTGGTCGACCGCCTGCCGTGTCTTGGTGACGTGCTGGCGTGCGGTCTGGACGTGGGTCTGCGCGGCGCCGGTGAACCCGGAGCCGATAAGGCCCATGCTCTGTGGTCCGACGTTGACGCCGTCGAGCGTGGTGCCGACGGCGTCGACGCGACCGCCGGTGTTCTGCAGGCGCCCGGCCATGGTGTCGATGCCGTCGGTGTCGACGTCGACGCCGTTGCCCCCGGGCCCGCCCGAGCCCGGCCGGCGCGTGGTGGTCGTCGACCCGGAGTCGTGGTGGCTCGACGTCGAGCCCCCGCTGTGCCTGCGGCGCGGGGTCATGAAGCGTCCTTGTCGGCGTGGAACCGGGTGATCCGGGCGCCCCGGGTGTTGAACCATTGCTCGAGGTCGGGTCCGTCGAGGAGTGCGCGCTGGCCGCGGAAGATCACCGAGATGGGCCCGATGACGGTGCCGGTGAGTCCGCGTACCTGCGCGGAGTCGAGGATCGTGTTGCGCAGCACGGCTTTGTCGGCGGTCGCGTCGGTGAGGTTGGCGCGGGCGAGGGTGGATCGGGTGAGCAGTGCGTCGCCGAGGTTGGCGCCGGTGAGGTCGGCGCCGGTGAAGTCGGCGCGGTTGAGTTCGGCGGCTTTGAGGTCCGTGCCGCGCAGCCGGGCGTCGCGGAACACCGAGCCGCGTCCGGACGCCTTGGTGAGGTCGGCGCCGCTGAGGTCGGCTTCGGAGAAGTCGGCCTCCTCCACGTGCGCCCGCACCAGCGAGCAGTTCCGCAGGGTGGCGCCGAGCAGCCGGGACTTGCTGAACCACGCCTCGGTGAAATCGCCACCGGACAGGTCCGCGCCGGAGAAGTCCAGCTCGATCCCGTAGAAGTCCTCGCCGGGCGGGCCGGCCAGCCAGTCGCGCAACGCCTTGGCCGCGACCTCGTCGGCCGGCCACCGGGCGGGGGTCCAGCTGCTACGGGTACCAGGTGATTCGGTCACCCCAGCCCTCCTCCTCGACGATGCGCCGCATCTCATCGATGTCGTGCTGGTTGGCATTGCGCGTGTCGACGACGACATCGCGACCGCGATCGAACTGACCCTCCACGGTTTCCCGGAAGTCGGCCTCATTGTAGGCATTGGGGAACGGCCGTTGCCGAACGTGCTCGGGCACCTCGGGCGGCCAGTCGGAGTGCGCGCCCTTCATGTCCTGGGGCCGTCCGTTGCCGCCGATGAAATCGCCCTGGCCGGGTCCGTCGGGCCGCCGGTAGTCGCCCGCGAACGGGCCCTGGCCGCGCTCGTGGAGGTCCATCGCGATGCGGGCCTCGTCCCGCGACCCCTTGGTGACCTTGTTGTTGTGGTCGGGGTCCTTCGCGAGCTCGGCGAACTTCTCCGGGTTCTCCTTCTCCAGCTGCGTCAGGCGCTGGTTGAGCGCGGCCTTCTCCTCGGGCGTCAGCTCCGGGTGCGGCTCCCTCGGGTTCTTCGGCCGGCGGGGGAGCGGGTTGTCGCCGCCGTCGTCGCTCGCGGGCGGGTCCTGCCGGTGGCCGGGTGGCTCGTTGCCGGAGCCGCCGGAGTCGGGCGGCTGGGTCGCGGGCTGGTTGGCCGGCTGGTCGGTGCGCCCTGGCGGCGGGGTCTGGTCGTTGGTGGCCGGTGGCCTGGTCGTGGTCCCGCCGGGCGGGTCGGTGGTGCCGCTCGGGGTGGTGGTGTCGTTCCCGCGGGCGGGCGTCACGTCGGTCTCGGCGTCGGGCCGGGCGAGGTTCTCGGCGTTGGTCCGGTCGGTGTCGCGGTAGGTCTGCGCGGTGGCCTTGGTGCCCTCTCGGGCGTGGCCGATGCGCTCCTTGACGCGTGCGAGCAGGGCCCGCGCCTTGCCCAGGTGCGTGCGGGCCGCGCCGGTGAAGCCGGAGCCGAGCATGCCCATGCTCTGCGGGCCGACGTCGACCCGCTCGACCCGGCCGCCGATGTCGTCGACCCGCCCCGCGGTGTCGTCGAGCCGGCCGGCCATCGTGTCGATGCCGTCGGTGTCGACGGTGACCCCGTCGCCCCCGGTGCCCCCGGCCGGCCGCCGGGTCGACGGGTCCGGCGTGTCGTGCTGGGACGAGGAGCCGCCGTGGTGCCTGCGGCGCGGGGTCATGCCTGCGCGGGTGGCGTGTCGTAGGGCTTGGCCGCCTGGTAGGCGCCGAAGGCCAGGTCCCCGGCGGTGGAGAAGCGGTCGAGGCCGTCGGCCAGGTGCTGCATCGCGCGGGCCAGGTCGCCGAGGCGGCCGGCCTGGCGGCCGAGGCCGCTCAGCAGCTTGGTGATCTTGCCGCTGATCCGGGTGGCGGTGGCGACCGCGCGGGCACCCGCGACCCCGCAGAACGCCGCGATCGAGCCGCCGAAGGTGACCGCCGCGGAGGCCGCCGCGATCAGCGCGTACCGGATGAGCTCGGTGATCAGCGAGGAGATGATGTCGAAGACGATGCCGCGCAGCGTGGTGACCAGCATGCCGGAGATGCCGACGACGGCCGCGGTGCCGTCGAGGGTCATGCCCATCGAGTCGAGCTCCTCGGCGAGCTGGGTGAGGCTGCCGTGGTAGGCGTCGGCCGCCTCGCCGGTCCAGTCGGCGATGGTGCCGAGGTCCTGGCGGTGCTCCTCGGCGATCGTGCGCATCTCGGCGGCGGCCGACTTGAGCGCGTCGACGTTGGCGTTGATCTCGTCGGGGTTGCCGAGCAGCGCGTCCAGCGGCTCGCGCAGGAACGACACGTGCTCGAGCAGCCAGCCCACACCGGCGCTGACGATCGTGCCGAGCGGGTCGATGGCGGCGCCGATCGTGTCGATCACCACGCCGGTCGCGCTCAGCGCGACGTCGACGACCTTCTCACCCTCGGACGCCGAGTCGCTGGTGATCGAGTCGACAAGTCCCGCATAGCTGTCGACGATCCCTGCTCCGGATGTCGCCGTTGTCATGCCTGCCACCTCCCATGACGCGCGCCCCCAGCGGGCGGCTCAGGCCCTACCGGTCGTCGCGGCCGAAGATCTGCTCGTCACCGAAGTCGTCGTCCTCGGCCTGACCTCTCCTCCGAGGTGGACGGGCCGGACGCGGCGGCGGTTCCATCCGCGGCGGCTCGATCCCAGGTGTTTCCGTTCGCGACCAGTCCGCCGGCCGCGGCGGTGGCTGCTGGGCCGGCGGCTGCTCGGCCTCCCGCTCCTCGTTGAACCCGTAGTCGGTCTCGTCCTCGGCGTTCTCCTCGGGATCCGGCTCGGGGATGTAGCCGGTGACCATGTGCATGGCCTCGGAGTCGGCGCCGAGCGGCGCGAACGCCTCCGCGACGTTGACCGCGGCGGAGCGCTGCGCCTTGCGGGCGAGGTGCATGATCTTGCCGGCGAGCTCGGCCCCGGAGCCCCGCCACGCGGACTCGTCGATGCGCAGGTTGGTCAGCGAGCCGTTGGGCGCGACCGAGACGCTGACCGAGCCGTCGGGCGAGGTCTCCGTGACCCCCGAGGCCTCGAGGTTCTCCTGGAACTCGGCGGTTCTCGCCTTGATGTCGTCGATCTTGGCGTTGAAGTCCGCCAGCCACTCCTCCGGGGTGACCACCACCGGTTACCTCCTAGAAACTGCCCGTGGGTCGCGCCCAGCATATGGGGGGCGGGTGCCCGCCGTGGCGAAAGTGTGCGGATCGGCGCCGGTCAGATCGGCAGCTTGCGGAAGATCGCCCGCGGGACATGTCGCAGCACCGACATCAGCACCCGCCACGCCGCCGGCGCCCACACCAGCTCCTTGCGCTTGTGCACCGCGTCGACGACGAGCGCGGCGACGTCCTCGGGCTTGGCCGCCAGCGGCGTGGCCTTCATGCCCTCGGTCATCTTCGTGTGCACGAAGCCGGGGCGGACCACGGTGACCGTGATGCCCTCGCCCCGCAGCGCCTCGCCCAGCCCCAGGTAGAAGCCGTCCATGCCGGCCTTGGTCGAGCCGTAGACGAAGTTGGACCGGCGCACCCGCTCGCCGGCCACCGACGACAGCGCCACGATCCGGCCGTGCCCCTGCTTGCGCAGCCGCTCGGCCAGCGCGACGCCGACCGAGACCGCGGCGGTGTAGTTGACCTGCGCGAGCTCGACCGCCCGGGCGTGGTCCTGCCACGCCTGCTCCGCATCGCCGAGCAGGCCGAACGCGACGACCGTCACGTCGAGGTCGCCGTCGGCGAACGCCTTGTCGAGCACCGCCGGATGGCTCGCGGTGTCGAGCGCGTCGAACTCCACGGTGGACACGGTGGCGCCGGCCGCGCGCAGCTTCTCCGCGGCGGCGTCCAGCCGGGGAGAGGGCCGCGCGGCGAGCACGACCCGCAGCGGCCGGCGGCTCGCATAGCGCTCGGCGACGGCGAGGCCGATCTCCGAGGTGCCGCCGAGCAGCAGCAGCGACTGGGGATTTCCGACCGCGTCAATCATAGGAACAACCTTCTCGACATGTCCGATGCGAACACACTGTGGGGGTCGACGGCGGCGCGGACCTTGCGCCACTCGTCGAGGCGCGGGTAGCCGCGTTGGATGACCTCGGGCGTCGCGCGCGACTCCTTGGCCAGGTAGTGCCGCCCGCCCGCGTCGAGCACCAGCTCGTCGAGCGCCTGGCACAGCTCGTGCAGTCCCGCGCGGACCGGCAGGTCCACGCACAGCGTCCAGCCGGGCATGGGGAACGACAGCGGCGCGGGGTTGCCGTCGCCGAACCGCTTGAGCACGTTCAGCGCGGACACGTGGCCGGCCTCGGTGATCATCTCGACGGTGCGGCGGATGACGTGCTCGGCGCCGAACGGGACGACGAACTGGTACTGCAGGAACCCGTGCGGGCCGTAGCCGCGGTTCCACTCGCCGAACATGTCCAGCGGGTGGAGGAACTGGGTGATGTTCTGCACGACGTTGTGCCGGGTGGGCGACTTGCGGTACCAGAGCTCGCTGAAGACCTTGCCGGTGAGGCGGTTGAGCATGCCGGGCGGGAACACGTTCGGCACGGTGAGCAGCTGCGGCGCGTCGAACGTGAGCGGCTGGTCGCGCAGCTTCTTCGGCAGGTCGGCGATCCTCGCGTGGTTGGCCCGGGTGACCAGGCCGCGGCCCAGGTGCGGGCCGGTGGTCACCGCGTCGAACCAGGACACCGACTCCACATAGGACTCGTCGTTCTCGGTCTGCTTGGCCATCAGCTCGTCGAGGTCGCCGACCTGGTCGGTGTCGACGAGGAAGTAGGCGGTCTCGACGTGGTTGAGGTGCAGGGTGGCCCGCAGCACGATGCCGGTGAGGCCCATGCCGCCGACGGTGGCCCAGAACAGGTCGGTGTCGGGGCCGTCCGGCGTGAGGGTGTGGACGGTGCCGTCGGCGGTGAGCAGGTCCATCGACAGGACGTGGTTGCCGAAGCTGCCCTCGACGTGGTGGGCCTTGCCGTGGATGTCGCTGCCGATCGCGCCGCCGACGGTGACCTGCCGGGTGCCGGGGAGCACCGGGAGCCACAGTCCGAAGGGGAGCAGCGTGCGCATCAGAGTGTCGAGCGAGACGCCGGCGTCCACCTCGACCAGGCCGGCGTCGGCGTCGACCCGGTGGATCCGGTCCAGCGCGGTCACGTCGACCACGACGCCGCCCGCGTTCTGCGACGGGTCGCCGTAGCTGCGCCCGAGCCCGCGGGCGATCACGCCCCGCTCGCCGGCTTCCCTGACCACGGTGGCGATCGCGTCGATGTCCGCGGTGCGGACCACGTGCGCGGCGGTCGGTGCGGTGCGTCCCCAGCCAGTGAGTTGGGCCAGCTCGTCATGTCCTGGCTTCACCGCACCGAGGGTACGGGGCGCGGGGGTGGTGCCTAGACTCGCGTCGTGGTCGCGACAGCGGAGGGCGATGTGCCGAAGATCGGGCTGGTCAACCAGCTCGGCAGGTTCGTGCTCATCGGCGGCTTCTGCGCGCTGGTCGACTTCGGCGTCTACCAGGGGCTGCTGCACCTGGGCCTGTGGGTGCACCTGGCGAAGGCGCTGAGCTTCATCGTCGGCACCACGACCGCGTACTTCCTCAACCGCCGCTTCACCTTCGCCGCCGCCCGCACCGGCGGCGCCGCGCAGCTGGGTGGCTTCGCCCTGCTCTACACGGTGACGTTCTTCGTCAACGTGGGCACGAACGCGCTGCTGCTGGCCGTCCTGCCGGCATCCCGCTGGGAGATCCTGCTGGCCTGGGCGATCGCCCAGGGCACCGCCACCACGATCAACTTCGTGCTGCTGCGGACCGTGGTGTTCCGGGCCGGCTAGCGCCGCTTCTCGAACCAGTGGTGGGCGTAGTGCTCGTCGTCGATCTGCGCGATGCCTGTGTCGTCGCCTGTGTCGTCGTCGAACCGCGGTGCGCCGCAGCTGGCACACCGCGCGGCTGGAGACCGACAACGCGCTCACCTTGTCCGCCCGCTCGTCGAGCACGGCGCGTTGCTCCCGGCCCGCGCTGGTGAGCGTGGCCAGCCGAACCCGCCGGCCGGCTGCGCAGCTCGCGGACGTCCGCGCCGATCGGCTATCGGCTCAAGTCGCGAACCCGTGCCGCTTCGGCTGGCCGCTCCCGTAGACCCGCGCGAGCGGCGGCAGCTCATCGAGATGCGCGGTGACGACATGCGAGAAGTTGACGAAGACCTTGGTCCCGTCGGCGAGGGTCGGCGAGTACACCTGCCCCGTGGCGAGCAGGTTGTGCAGGAGGTTGTCGAGTTCCCGCTCCCCCTCCTCGGAGAGGGCGAAGACGAGCGGCTCACCGCCGTTGGACAGATGGAGCACGAGGGCACGCTTGGGATCAGCCATGCCACGAGCCCACACCCGATCCCCGCCCCCGGCAACCGAAGTTCACCAAGAGCGGATCCGCCAGGAGCAGACGACGTTGTCCACAACGCCGCCGGTTATCCACAGCAACCTGTTGGTACCCCTGTTGCCTCACGTCAGGATGCCCGCGTGGGTGGATTCGGTGTCGTGCCCAACCGCGGGCACCTCTACCGGCGCCGCTCGATGATCCACACGTAAACCTAGAGCCGGAAGAACCGCTCCTTGCGCCCCTGCCGGCACAGCTTGAGCCACTGCACGAACGCCTTCGGGTCGCGCTTCGTGCCGATGAAGTACAGCCCGAACCGCACGATCTCCAGCAGGCCGATCTTCCGCAGCCCCGGCTGGGACAGCAGGTACCCGCGGTTGCGGTACGTGTAGTACCGCTTCACCTCGTTCTCCGGGTCCTGCGCGTGCAGCCGCCCGCCGAGCATCGGTTTGAACTCGTCGGAACCGTCCGGGTGCAGGTACGCCGCCCGCAGGCACGTGCCGAACGGCAGCCCCGACCGCACCAGCCGGCGGTGGATCTCCACCTCGTCGCCGCGGAAGAACAGCCGGTAGTCGGGCACGCCGATGACATCCAGGGTCGACGCGCGGAACAGCGCGCCGTTGAACAGCGACGCGATGCCCGGCAGGAAGTCGGTCCCCAGCTCGGACGCGCTGCGCTTCCACGTGAGCCCGCGCCGCAGGGGGAACGCCAGCCGGGACGGCGTCTCGATGTTCGTCACCACCGGCGAGATCTCCGCCAGCCCGCGCGAGGACGCCTCGCCCAGCAGGGTCTCCAGCACGGTCTCGTCCGCCGGCCGGCCGTCGTCGTCGGCGCACCACACCCACTCCGCACCCAGCGCGAGCGCGTGCAGCATGCCGAGCGCGAACCCGCCGGCGCCGCCGAGGTTGCGTCGCGACACGAGATACGTGCTCGGCACCGGGCACGACTCGACGATGTCGCGCGCCGGCTCGTCCGGGCCGTTGTCGACGACGACGAGGTGGTCCGGCGGCCGGGTCTGCGCCGCGATCATCTTCAGCGAGTCGGCGAGCAGCTCCCTGCGGTGCCGGGTGACCACGACGGCCACCACCGCATCGGCCGACAACTGCTCACGTGACGTCATCAGACCTCGCCGCTCTTGGTGATGAGCACGGGGGACTCGAGCCGCTCGAGGGCTTCCTTGTCCAGGTGCGCGAACGGGTCCTTGCCCTTGTAGGCGGTGAGGACCTCGCGCAGCGAGCCCTGCATCTTCATCTGGCCCTCGTCCATCCAGATCGCGGTGTTACACAGCTCGAACAATAGGTCGTCCTGGTGCGATGCGAACACCAACATGCCGGAGCGCTTCACCAGATCGACGAGCCGCGTTCTGGCCTTGTTGAGGAACGCCGCGTCGACGGCGCCGATGCCCTCGTCGAGCAGCAGGATCTCCGGGTCGATCGAGGTGACCACGCCGAGCGCGAGCCGCACCCGCATGCCGGTGGAGTAGGTCCGCAGCGGCATCTGCAGGTAGTCGCCGAGCTCGGTGAACTCCGCGATGTCGTCGACCCGCTTCTCCATCTGCTTGCGGGACATGCCCAGGAACAGCCCGCGGATCATGATGTTCTCGAGCCCGGAGATCTCCGGGTCCATGCCCACGCCGAGGTCGAACACCGGCGCGACCTTGCCCACGATCCGCGACGAGCCCCTGGTCGGCTCGTAGATGCCCGCGAGCAGCCGCAGCAGCGTGGACTTGCCCGCGCCGTTGTGCCCGACCAGCCCGATCCGGTCGCCTTCCTTGAGGGAGACGGAGATGTCGTGGAGCGCCTCGATGATCGGCACCCTCTGCTCGGTGCCGATCTTGCCGCCGACCTTGCCGAGGACCGCCTTCTTCAGCGACCGCGACTTGGCGTCGAAGATCGGGAAGTCGACCGAGGCGTTCCAGACGTCGATGCTCACCATGTCGTTAAATTCGCCTCACTCAGACCCAGTAGGAGATCCGGGCACGGTAGTTGCGCATGGCCAGGAGAGCCACGCCCCACCCCACCACGGTAAACACACCGACCACCGCCCAGTGATGCCAGCTCTGCGTGTTGCCGATCAGCGGTGCCCGCAGCAGCTCGATGTAGTGGTAGAGCGGGTTCAGCTCGGCCACCAGGATCCGCCAGCTGCCGCCGCCCTTCGGACCGACGTTGGTCAGGATGTCGGTCGTCCACACGATCGGCGTCATGAAGAACAGCAGCTGGGTGAGGCTGAGGATCACCGGCGGGATGTCCCGGTAGCGGGTGCTGATGATGCCGAACAGGATCGCCACCCAGCCCCCGTTGATGGCGAGCAGCACGAACGCGGGGATGGCGAACACGATCGTCCAGCTGATGCCCGGCTGGAGGACCGTGCTGCCGTCCTGGATGGTGTAGCCGTTCTTCGTCAGGTCCGACCAGAAGATGATGACGACGACGACGTAGACCAGCATGTTGTGCGCGAACATCAGCGTGAGCCGCCACACCGTGCGCAGCGCGTACACCGTGAGCGGCGCCGGCAGGTGCTTGATCAGGCCCTCGTTGCGGATGAACGTGTCGGTGCCCTCGGTCAGGCAGCCGAGGATGAAGTTCCAGACGATGAACCCGACCGTGATGTACGGCAGGAACGTGGGGATCCGCGCGCCGAACAGCTGGGAGTACAGAAGGCCCAGGCCGGCGGCGGTGATGGCCATCGACAGCGTGATCCACAGCGGGCCGATGACCGACCGCCGGTAGCGCTGTTTGATGTCCTGCCATCCCAGGTGGCCCCACAGCTCACGCTGCTTGATGCCTTCGGAGATGTCCGCCCATGCGCGTTCCCAGCTACGGGACGACGGGGGTGGTGCTGGGGCCTGCTCCTGCGCGGCCGTGGCGGTTGCTGGCACGGCTATCGAGCCTACCGGCGGCAGGTTGCGGCTCCGCATGGGCCGGAATCCGCGCTCGACCTCGGGCGGCCACCCGATCGGGACGCCTGGTGCTGGTAACTTCTGCGCCCATGGTCGACGTCGCCCCGGGGCAGAGCATGCTGCGCTCGTTGTTGGACGTCTACGCCGAGCACCCAGAGCCACGCACGGTCGCCGTCGTGGGCAACCAGCCGCTGGAGCCGGACGCGGAGCGCGCCAAGGCGATCGACGCGGCCGACCTCGTCATCCGGGTGAACGGTTTCCGCCTCGACGAGCCGGGTACCCCTCCCACGCTCGGCAGCCGCTGCCATGTCGTCGTGTTCAACAGGGCGTTGCGCGCCACGAAGTGGGTGTTCGAGGACTACCGGCGGCGGCTGTACCTGATGGTGGAGCCGGGCCGGCTGCACTGGGAGCCGGACGCGATCCCGGGCTGGTGGCCGGCGGACCTGGGGTTCGTGCCGGTGTCCAACCGCGAGGTCACGCTGCCGCTGTCGGACGCGCTGGACCTGCCCACGGGCGAGCAGGCCACGTGGGCGACGACCGGGACGATGGCCGCGTGGATCGCGCGCACCAGCTACCCGGAGGCGGAGCTGATCCTCACCGGGTTCTCCTTCGTCGACAACCCGAACCAGACGTCCTGGATGCATGCCGCGGGCGACTCGTGCATCGTCGGCCCGGAGCACCGGATAGCCGCCGAGGGCAGGTTGCTCGAGACTTGGTTGCAGACCAGCCGCACCACCCTGCTCCGCTGAGTTCGAGAATTGAGAAGTTGACCATGGCAGACAGCCGCATCGCCACGTTGCGCAAGCTCGTGTCCGACCGCATCGGACACTTGATCGACTGGCGGATCAACCACCCGGTCGAGGGCAACCGGCTGTACGAGTTCTACGGCGCGGTGGACGCCCACGGGCGCCACCTCGACGACCTCGAGCGCGTCCGGCACGACCACGAGCGCCGGCTCGCGGACCTGGAGCGCCGGTTCGGCGAGGTGGAGCGGGCCCAGCACTGGTCGGCCAACGAGCTCGAGCGGATCATCCCGCAGATCGCCGCGCAGGAGTCGCAGCTCGAGTCGCTGCGGGAGAAGCTCGGGACTGTGCCGGCCGCCGACCGGCCCCAGATCGACGAGTCGCGGACGCTGATCGAGGAGATCCGGCGCGAGCACAGCCAGATCCGGGTGCGGCTCACCGCGGTCGCCCAGTACGAGGATCGGTTGCGCCAGCTGGAAGATCGCACGCGGAGTAACTGAACACAGCTGTACACAACGCTCCGTTACCATTATTCACAGTTTAGGCTTCAACTGTGAATTGTTGACCGGAAGACTCCACTACTCAACAGTTCAGTCGGCACGCCCATCCTGGACGCTGTGTATACACAGGTTTCGGGAGGTCGGGGCTATGGTTGACGTCCAGTGGTGGTTATCCGGCTACGACAATCGGGTGCACGCGTTCGGCAGCGAGGAGGCCGGGCGCGACTTCGGTGAGGCGCTGTGCGAGCACAGCGTCCCCAACACCAAGATCACGTGCACGGACGACGGCGAGCGGTGTCTGGCGTGCCTGTTGATCTTCGGCGACATCCTGGCCGACTCCTACGGTGAGGCGACCTGGCGCGCGTCGTAGTTGTACGTTGGCGGCCATGCGTGAGGTCCGAATCGGCAAGCACACGATCGGTCCGGGCCACCGGCCGTTCGTCATCGCGGAGATGTCCGGCAACCACAACGGTGACCTGGACCGAGCGCTGGCCATCGTCGACGCCGTGGCGGCCTCCGGTGCGCAGGCGCTGAAGCTGCAGACCTACCGGGCCGACACGATCACCATCGACGTGGACCTGCCCGCGTTCCGCATCTCCGCCGACCACTCGCTCTGGGGCGGGGAGAACCTGTACCGGCTCTACGAGAAGGCCCACACCCCGTGGGAGTGGCACGAGCCGATCTTCCGCAGGGCCCACGACCAGGGCCTGACGGTGTTCTCGAGCCCGTTCGACCCCACGGCCATTGATCTCCTGGAGTCCCTCGACGCGCCCGCGTACAAGATCGCCTCCGCGGAGATCGTCGACCTGCCGCTGATCGACCTGTGTGCCCGGACCGGCAAGCCCCTGGTGATCTCGACGGGCATGGCGAGCGTCGCCGAGATCCACGCGGCGGTGACCACGGCCCGCGCGGCCGGCAACGACCAGCTGATCGTGCTGGGCTGCACGGCGTCCTACCCGGCCCCGCCCGAGGACAGCAACCTGCGCGGCATCCCGCTGCTGGCCGACATGTTCGACGTGGTCCCGGGCCTGTCCGACCACACGATGGGCATCGGTGTCCCCGTGGCCGCGGTGGCGCTGGGCGCCTGCGCGATCGAGAAGCACGTGACGCTCTCGCGCGCGGACGGCGGGGTGGACAGCGACTTCTCCCTCGAGCCGGCCGAGCTGGCGTCGCTCGTCGTGGAGACCGAACGCGCCTGGCAGGCGCTCGGCGCGCCGCGGCTGGGCCCGCGCGAGAGCGAGCGCGAGGTGCTGCGCCTGCGCCGCTCCTTGTACGTCGTCGAGGACGTTGCCGAGGGCGACGAGGTGACCACGGCGAACGTCCGCTCGATCCGCCCGTCCGGCGGCCTCCCGCCCGCGTCGCTGGGGACGGTCCTGGGTCGCCGCTTCCGCGTGGCGGCGGCCAAGGGGACGCCGCTGACCTGGGACATCGTCTAGCCGCTAGACGCCGGTCGCGCCGCTACACGCCGGTCGCGCCGTCGATCCGCTCGCGGAGCAGGTCGGCGTGCCCGTTGTGCCGCGCGTACTCCTCGATCAGGTGGACGAGGACCCAGCGCAGTGAGACGGTCCCGCGCCACCCGTCGGTGCCGACGACGTCGAGGTGCGGCGCCGCGCCGACGAACCCGTCCGCGAACGCCACCTCGTCCCGCCAGGCCGCCCACGCCTCGGCGACGACCGCCGGGTCCGCCGTAGCGCCGTCGAAGTCCCCGTCGGGGTTCGCGTTGGTGGCGAAGCGGGGTGCCACGTCCTGGCCGGCCAGCACCTGCCGGAACCAGCGCCGCTCGACGTCCGCGAGGTGGCGCACGAGCCCGAGCAGCGAGAGCGTCGACGGCTCCACCGACCGCCGGGACAGTTCCACGTCGAGACCCGCGCACTTCAGCTCCAGCGTCGCCCGCTGAGCCCGCAGGAAGTCGACGAGCATGGCCCGCTCGTCCCCGGTGGTACGAGCTCCGACCCGAGGATCCCGCTCGGCGTCGACGAACATCTCGGCCCTCCGCCGCACACCTGCCATGCCGACGATCATGAACGCCACCGAGGAAAACGCAAGACCCAGGGGCGGCCGGAGTTGTCCACAGGCCGGCTCGCGGGCGGCCCGAAACCGTCGGTGCCCGTCGATAGGCTGGATACCGGGGGGCCGGCGGCCGCGCCCCCGTCACGAAGGCCCGCTCCGCGAGCAAAGCCGCAAGTCAGTCGGGCGGCGTCAGCTCCGCCAGCCGTGACCGCGCGTACGCCGGCTCCAGCCGCCACCCGGCGGCCGCCTCCCACGCGTTCACCGCCGACTTCGCCACCCCGTCTCCGGGCAGGTCCGGCAAATCCGCCAGGTCCAGCGCCGGATGGTCCACCCGCGCCTCGTCCCAGTCCAGGAGCCCGATCCCCGCGGCAGACATCCGCACGTTCGCCGCGCACGGGTCGCCGTGGACCACCGAATGCGGCCCACCCAGCGCCGCCCACGCCCGCCGGCACGCGGCCACCGCGTCGGCGGGCATCGCGGTCAGGTCCACGTCGCCACCACGGTCGGCCGTCAGCAGCTCGGTCGTCGAGCGGAAGCCCGGCCGCTGCGGCCACCCCGCGGTCAGCGAGTGCAGCCGGCGCAGCTCTCGCGCCACCGCGGGCCAGTCACCGGCACCCGGCTCCCGGCCGGCCACCGCTGCACCACCACCCCGCCGACGTGCCGCCGGCCGTCGACGGTCAGCACCGACGCCGGCACCAGGAAACCGTGACCGGACAGGAAGTCGAGCAGGTCCAGCTCCCAGTCCAGCGACGCCACCGACCGCCGGGTGCGGCGACCGACCAGCCGCTCCCCGCCCAGCCGCAGCTCCAGCACCTCGTTGCGCCGCCCGCCACCGAGCGGGCCGAGGACCGACACCGGACCCCAGGCGGCGAAGGTCCCGGGGAAGGTCACCGGAAGAAGGCCCGGACCAGCTCGATCACCCGGTCGGCGTCGGCGTCCGCCAGCCCGGGGAACAGCGGCAGCGACAGCTCCTCGGCGTAGAAACGCTCCGCGTTCGGGCACAGCCCCCGCTGGTAGCCCAGGTCGGCGAACACCGGGTGCCAGTACACCGGGAGGTAGTTGACCTGCACGCCGATCCCGTTCGCGCGCAGGTGGTCGTACAGCGCGCGCCGCCGGCCGTCGAGCACCCGCAGCGGGTACAGGTGCCATGCCGGCTCGGCGCCGGGCAGCAGCACCGGCGTCGCCACACCGTCCACATCGGACAAGCCGGCCGTGTACCGGGCGTGCAGGTCCGCCCGCCGCGCCACGAACGACGCGAGCCGCTTGAGCTGGCTGGACCCCAAGGCGCACAACACGTCCGGCAGCCGGTAGTTCAGCCCCAGCTCGTGCACCTCCTGGTGCCAGCCGCCCTCGTCCGGGAACCGCTGCCGGTCCCGCGACCGCACCAGCCCGTGGTTGCGGAACTCCTGGGCCCGGCGCAGCACCGCGGGGTCCACGCAGGCCACCGCGCCACCCTCGGCGGTCGTCAGGTTCTTCGTGGGGAAGAACGAGAACGTCGTCAGGTCCGCCCACGACCCCACCGGCCGCCCCTGCCACGAGCCGCCGATCGAGTGCGCCGCGTCCTCCAGCAGCAGCGCGCCCGCGTCGTGCGCCACGGTGGACAGCGCGTCCAGGGGAGCGGGATGCCCGGCGTAGTCCACCGCCGCCACGACCTTGGTCCGCGGCGACAGGGCGGCCGACGCCGATGCCGCGGACATGTTCCCGGTGTCCGGCGAGACGTCGGCGAACACCACGGAGGCCCCGCGCAGCACGGCGGTGGCGGCCGTCGCCACGAACGTCATCGGCGAGCACACGACCTCGTCGCCCGGCCCGACGCCCGCCGCCGCGTAGGCCACGTGCAACGCCGCGGTCCCCGACGTCACGGCGACCACCGGCACCCCGCCGGTCCAGCCGGCGAGGTCGGACTCGAACTGCGTGACCGCCGGGCCGGTGGTCAGCCAGTCGCCCCGCAGCACCGCCGCGACGGCCGCCACGTCGTCCTCCACAATGGACTGGCGGCCGTAGGGCAGCAGGTCAGCCATACTGCTCGACCAGGGTGCGCAGGTCGTCGTCGGTGAGCCACAGGTCGTTGGTGTCCGAGCGGTACGCGAACCCCTCCGGCACCGCCGCGCCGTCGGTCGGCGGCTCGTAGCCCCAGCCCGCGATGTGCGGCATCACGACGTACCGGTCGCCGAGCAGCAGGGTTCGCCGCGCGTCGTCCGACGCGATCATCTCCTCGTGCAGCTTCTCGCCGGGCCGCACGCCGACCTCCTTCATCGGGCTGTTCGGCGCGATCACCCGGGCCAGGTCGACCAGCCGCATGCTGGGGATCCGCGGCACGTACAGCTCGCCGCCGTGCATCTGGTCGAACGAGCTGACCACGAACTCGACGGCCTGCGGCAGCGTGATCCAGAACCGGGTCATCCGCAGGTCCGTGATCGGCAGCGCCTCACCGCGCTCGGCGAGGGACTTGAAGAACGGGATGACGCTGCCCCGCGAGCCCATCACGTTGCCGTAGCGCACCACCGAGAACCGGGTCGGATGCCCTGCGGCGTAGTGGTTTCCGGCGATGAACAGCCGGTCGGCGCACAGCTTGGTCGCGCCGTAGAGGTTGATCGGGCTGGACGCCTTGTCCGTCGACAGCGCGACGACCCTGCGCACGCCGCAGTCGATGGCCGCCTCGATCACGTTCTGCGAGCCGGTGACGTTGGTCTGCACGAACTCGAACGGGTTGTACTCGGCGGTGTCGACCTGCTTGAGCGCGGCGGCGTGCACGACGAACTCGATGTCGTGCATCGCGCGCTCGAGCCGGCGGCGGTCCCGCACGTCGCCGATGAACCAGCGCAGCCGCGGGTCGTCGTCGAACAGCTGCCGCGCCTCGTACTGCTTGAGCTCGTCGCGGGAGAGCACGACGAGCCGGCGCGGGTTGAGGTGCTCCAGCGCGTACGCGATGAACGCCTTGCCGAACGACCCCGTCCCGCCCGTGAGCAGGATGCTGGCCCCATCCAGCAAAGCCATCGTTACCTCCGTGATATCTGGGCTGCGCCAGTGCGCCATCATGGCACCCGTGCGAGTCAACGCGGTCATCCAGGCACGGCTGTCGTCCACCCGGCTGCCCGGCAAGGTGCTCCGGCCGCTCGGCGGGCGCAGCGTCCTGAGCTGGGGAATCCGGGCCGCGGCACACGCGGTCGACCTCGGGACGGTCATCGTGGCGACGTCGGATTCGCCCGATGACGACCCGGTCGCCCAGGAAGCGGTCCGCTCCGGCGCCGAGGTGGTGCGCGGCCCCCTCGACGACGTGCTGGCCCGCTACGAGCTCGCCGCGCGCGAGCACCCGTGCGACGCGATCGTCCGGCTCACCGCCGACTGCCCGCTGCACGACCCGACGCTGATCGGACAGGTCGTCGCGCTGTGGCGGTCCGACCCGAGCCTGCAGTACGTGAGCAACGTGGTGGTGCGCACGCTGCCGCGCGGGTTCGACGCCGAGCTGGTGCGCCGCGACGTGCTGGCCGAGCAGAACGTGCTGGCCGCAGGCAGCCACCGCGAGCACGTGACGTCGGCGATCTACACGCAGCCGGACGTCTACCGGTGCGCGGGCGTGATCGTCGGCCAGGACAACTCCGACCTGCGGGTCACGCTGGACACCGAGCAGGACGCGGCCCTGCTGGACGCGGTCGTCGCGGAGCTGGGTGGCGGGGTGCCGAGCTGGCGGGACGTGGTCGCGTTGCTGCGGTCGCGGCCGGACCTCGTCGCGCTGAACGCCGAGGTCGTGCAGAAGATCGTATGACCACGTTGCTCCTGCGGGCCGACGCCGGCCCCGCGATCGGCGTGGGACACCTGTCCCGGTGTGTGGCGCTGGCCGAGGCCGCGGTGGCGCGGGGCTGGCGGGTGTTCTTCGCCGGCGAGGTGGGTGGTGCCGGGTGGCTGGCCGACCGGCTCGCGGCGGTGGAGGTGCCGGTGCTCGCGCCCGCGGAGCTGGCCACGCAGGCCGCGTCGCTCGCCGCGGACGTCGTGCTGGTCGATCACTACGGGCTCGGCGAGCTGCCGGAGGTGCGCTCGGTCGCCCGGCTGGTATCCATGGAGGACGGCTCGTTCGGTCGCCGGGCCGCCGACGTCGTGGTGGACGCCAACCTCTTCCGCGCGGTGCGGCCGCCCGACGGGTCGCCGGTCGTGCTGGCGGGGCCGCGGTTCGCCCCGCTGCGGGCGGACATCGCGGCGGCCCGCGCGGCGCGGCGCGCCCGGCGCGCGGGGGCGCCGCGGGTGGTGGTGGTGATGGGCGGCGGCGCGGCCGGTCCCGCGGTCGGCGCCGCCCTCACAGCCTTGCGCGACACCGGCGTGCCGATGACCGTCCACGCTATCTCGGCGTCGCCCGTCGAGGTGCCCTCCGATCCCGGGCAGGTTTTCTCCGTCCAGCCGCCGACGCCGACCCTGCCGGCCCTGTTCGCCGAGGCCGACCTGGTGGTGAGCGCGGCCGGCGTGACGTTGCTGGAGCTGTGCTGCGTCGGGGTGCCGGCGGCGCTGGTCCAGCTGGCCGACAACCAGGCCGCCGGCTACCGGGCCGCGGTGGACCAGGGTCTGGCCGCGGGCCTGGGCACCGTCGAGGACCTGCGGCACGCCGTCGAGCCGCTGCGCCACCTGCTGCTGAACCCCGAGGCCCGCGCCGCCCTGAGCACGGCGGCGTCGACCACCGTGGACGGCCGGGGGGCGGCTCGCATCCTGGACGCCTGCGCCCTGACGGCCCGCGAGGCCACCGAGTCCGACGCGGACCTGCTGCTGAGGTGGCGCAACGACCCCGAGACGCTCAGGTGGTCGCGCGGTCAGCAGCCGGTGGCCGAGCCCGTCCACCGGACGTGGCTGACCCATTCCCTGACGAACCCCGACCGCCTGCTGCTCGTGGTCGAGACGGACCACCCGGTGGGAACGATCCGCTTCGACCGCACCGAGGGTGACGTGTGGGAGGTCAGCATCACCGTCGCCCCGGAGGACAGGGGCCAAGGCCTGGCGAGCGGAATCCTCAC
>NZ_DASWSJ010000329.1:0-6452 GCF_036402745.1 Actinophytocola sp.
AATGGGATCCGGCGTTCTCTTGGCCGCTCTGGTCGTGTTGTGGTTCGTCGTGCTGGTGCCCATGGTGGTGACCCGCGGCGACGCGCAGGGCGCTCGAGCGGAGTCGGCCGACTCCGGCCGGACGCTTCGGCGACGGCGCACCGTGGACCCGGCGGTGCACGCCGCCACCGAGCGCGTGGCCGTCGACCGGGACCTGCTGCGCACCAGCGGTGAACTGCAGGTCGACGTGCACGCCCTCCGCCGGCGCACCCTGGGCGGACTCGTGGCGCTGGCCGCCCTCTCCCTCCTGGCCGCGCTGGTCTACAGCCCCTGGCTGTGGACGGTGCAGGTGCTGCTCGATCTCGCGGTCGTGGGTTACGTGCTGGTCCTGCGCAAGGTCGCCCGCCGGGAGCGGTTGGCCGCGCGCCGGGCGGCCCGTGCCGCGGCACGCGAGGCGTTGCGCACCCCCGCGGTGCGGACCGTGCCGGCCCAGCGGGCAGCGGCCGCGGCCCACGAGACCGTGGCGCAGGAGAACCTGCCGCACCCGAGCGTTCCGCTGGCCCCGGTGCACCCGCTGCATCCGGGTCGCGTGGTGGCGGCGCGCACGCCGGCCCCCGTCGGCTGGCAGCACAGCGCGGTCGTGGGCCTGGACGACGACGACATCGGCTTCGCCGACATCGACGAGTACCAGCCGCGGCGGGCGGCCAACGCCTGAGGTCGCTCGCATCGCGTATCCGGCTCGCCGGCACCGCCCCGGTGCCGGCGCCGGAGAGCCGGGGCGGTATTCTCATCGCTCGAAGGGGCTGTGGCGCAGTCCGGTAGCGCACCTCGTTCGCATCGAGGGGGTCAGGGGTTCAACTCCCCTCAGCTCCACACCTTCACAGCACCACCAGCCGACGCCGTCGGGGCACCCGCCCTGGCGGCGTTCGTGCGTCGTGGACCGCGGTCGGCGGAGGGGGTGCCCACTCAGAGTGACGACACTCAGGCGGGACGGGCCCTACAAAAGGCTATCCCTGATAACTCATTGTGAGCGCCGCGTTCGCGCTGATTAGGTCCGCGCCATGAACGGGGTCCTCAGTCCGACAACTCGCCAAACCCTGGCCGCGGTGGTGCGCATCGTCGTGATCGCAGCGATGGTCGCCACCGCGGTTGTGGTCGCCGGTGGCGGGACGGCGCAGGCTGCGCCGTCCCTGCCTCCGGGTTTCACCGTGCGTGACATGCCCACCGGGCAGAGCGAGCTGCTGACCGACTTCGCCTTCGCACCCGACGGGAGCTACTTCACGACCGGCAAGAACGGCCGGGTGGCCTGGGTGTCGGCGGAGGGCGCGACCCGGACGGTCGCGAATCTTCCGGTCGTCACCGTGCAGGACCTGGGTCTCAGCGGCATCGCCGTGTCACGGGACTACCTCACGTCCCGGGTCATCTACCTCGCCCGCACCCTCAGCGTGAACGGGCAGTGGACGATGCGGCTGAGCGCGGCGACGGTGCTGGGGACGCCCCCCACCTCGCTGGCTCCCGAGCGGGTCATGTGGGACCTGCCGATCAACACCGACGTGCACACGATCACCGGCATCGAGGCTGCCGCGGACGGCACGCTGTGGGTGTCACAGGGCGACGCCGCCGACTTCCGCTTCGCCGACCCCCTGGCGCTGCGCGCGCTCGACATCAACTCCGGCTACGGCAAGATCCTGCACATCACGCCGGACGGCCGCGGGGTGAGCACCAATCCCTTCTACGACGCCGCGGCGCCGAGTTCGTGGAAGAGCCGCGTCTACGCCAGCGGATTCCGCAGCCCCTTCCGCTTCAGCCTCGATCCCACGACGGGGGCCCCGATCGTGGGCGACGTCGGCTGGGAGACGTGGGAGGAGGTGAACCTGGTCCGGCCCGGCGCCAGCTACGGGTGGCCGTGCTGGGAAGGCAACACCCGGACCCCGGCATACCGGGACATGGCCGGGTGCGCCGGCGTGGGCAACGCCGCTCCGCTGTGGACCTACGTGCACGGCCCGTTGGGCACCAGCGTGACCGGCGGCATCGTCTACACCGGCTCGTCGTACCCCGAGCAGTACCGCGGGGCCTACTTCTTCGGCGACTACGCCTCCCAGCGGGTCTACAGCCTGCGCCACGACGCCCAGGGCAAGCTGACGCGGCAGCCGGAGGCCGGTGGCTTCGGGGTGGAGAACGGCCTGCCGGTCAAGTTCGCCGCGGCCGAGAACGGCGACATCATCTACGGCGACATCGGCGGCTCCCGGCTCAAGAGGCTGATCTACGCCGCAGGCAACCGCCCGCCGACCGCCGAGGCCGTGATCACCAACGACCCGGCGTCGCCGCGGTCCTTCACGTTCGACGCCAGCAAGTCCATCGACCTCGACGGCGGGGCGCTGACCTACCGCTGGGAGTTCGGTGACGGCGCGTCGGCCACCGGCGTCCGGGCCACCCACGCCTACGGGGGCACCGGAACGACGTCGGTGACCGCGCGGCTGACCGTCACCGATCCGCAGGGCGCCTCCGGGACGACGACGTTCACCGTGGCGCCGGGCAACCGGGTGCCCGTGCTGTCGGTCGTCGCCCCGCAGTCGACCCAACGCTATGCGGTGGGGGAACGGGTGCAGCTCACGGCGACGGCATCCGACGCCGAGGACGGCCCGAACCGGCCGGTGACCTGGAGCGTCGTGCTCGTGCACTGCAGCGGTGGCTACTGCCACGACCACCCCGGCCAGACCTTCACCGGCGGGACCTACGACGTGCCCTTCGAGGACCACGGCGACCAGACGCGGCTGCAGATCACCGCGAGCGCCACGGACAGCAACGGGGTGCGTGCCGAGTACATCTACGTGGCTGAACCGCGGCTGCGGACGCTGACCGTTGCCGCCTCGCCGCCGGCCGCCATCACGGTGAACGGTGCGCCGCGCGCCACCACTCAGGTGACTGCAGGCGCGAGGGTCTCGCTCATCGCGCCGACCGTGGCCGCGGACAACGTCGCCACCTTCGACCGGTGGAGCGACGGGCAGACGGCGCGGGAGCGCGTGCAGGTCATGCCGGACGCCGACCTCACGTTGAGCGCCACCTTCGTCACGCCGATCGACCGCCGGTACGCCACCGACGCGGCGGTGCGCACGCTGCTGGGCGCGCCGACGGCGCCGGAGGCCGGGGACGCGGGGCTGCGCTACCGCACGTACGCCAAGGGTCGGATGTACTGGACGCCGGCGGCCGGCGTCCACGAGGTGCACGGGCTCATCCTCGCGGCCTACCTGAACACCGGCGGGCACGTCGTCTGGGGGGCTCCTCTGACCGACGAGCTACCGGCGGCAGTGGGGGCAGGGCGTTACAACAACTTCGCCTGGGACGGTGCGGCCTTCTACTGGTCCGCCGCGACCGGCGCGCACGTCCTGCACGGGGACATCGCCGCTCTGTGGCGGTCCATGGGCGCCGAACGCAGCATCCACGGATTCCCCCGTAGCGACGAGTTGTCGACGCCGAACGGGCGAGGCCGCTACAACAACTTCCAGAACGGCGGCATCTACTGGCGGCCCGGCGTCGGGGCCCGCAGCGTCTTCGGCGCGATCTACCAGAAGTGGGGGGCGCTGGGCTACGAGCGTGGGTTCCTCGGCTTCCCGCGCACCAACGAGACGGTCACGCCGGACGGTCGCGGCCGCTACAACCACTTCGAGGGTGGATCGGTCTACTGGACGCCGCAGACCGGCGCGCACGAGGTGCACGGCGCGATCCTGACCCGGTGGCAGCAGCTGGGCTGGGAGCGCTCGTACCTCGGCTACCCGACGAGTGACGAGTTCGCGATCAGCGGTGGCCGGCGGGTCAACTTCGAGCGCGGCTACATCACCTGGACGGCGGCCACCGGACGCTTGCTGGACCGCCGGTACTGAGCGGCTCCCGGGGCCGGCCACGGCGGCCGGTCCCGGAGCCGCCGGGGCCGCCGGGGCCGCCGTCGATCGCCGAGCCGGGCGGCGTCGTCGGGCTCAGCGGGCGTTGCGGAAGTCCGGCGCCCGCTTCTCGACGAACGCCCGGACGCCCTCGCGGCCCTCCGGATCGGCCGCCGACTCCGCGATCAGCCGGGCCTCGTCGTCCAGCTGCTCCTCCAGGCTCCGCGTGGCCGCCCGGCGCACCAGCGCCCGGGTGCGCACCATCGCGCGAATCGGGCCGGCGGCCACCTCGTGCGCCACCCGGGTCACCGTCGACTCCAGGTCCTCGTCATCGACCAGGCGGGCCACCAGGCCGCTCAGGTGCGCCTCGGCCGCGGTGAGGCTGCCGTTGGTGAGCATCAGGTCCAGTGCGCGCGGAGCGCCCAGCGCGCGGGCGAGGGCCCAGGAGGTGCCTCCGTCGGGAGAGAGGCCGAGGGCGCCGTAGGCCGGCCGGATCTTCGTGCGCCGGGCGCAGACCACCACGTCACAGGCCCCCACGAGCCCTACGCCGGCCCCGGCCACCGCACCCTGCACGCCGGCGACCACGGGCACCGGGCAGTGGAGCACGGCCCGGATGACCTCGTGCCAGTCGTGCGCCAGCTGCCCGATGAAGGCGCCCGGGTCCTCGGCGTCGGCGAAGGACCGCACGTCCCCGCCGACGCAGAACCGTGGGCCGTTGGCCAGCAGCAGCACCACCCGCGTGTCCGCGGGCCGCGTGGCGAAGGCCGTGCCGAGCTGGGCCGCGAGTGCGGGGGTCAGCGCGTTGCCCGTCTCCGGGCTGTCCAGGGTGATCCGCCAGAGGTCGCCGTCGGCCTCGGTGAGCACCAGGGGCCGGCTCTGCGCGTCGGTCATCGTCGTTCCTCCGTCTGCGGCTGGTCCGGCCACCGTAAGGGCTCGGCGATCGGCCCGCGGAACCCTAGAACCAGGACGGGAACCACATCCGCCGTAGCCAGTCCGCGTGCGACAGGGGCTCCCCGGTGAGCACGGGCAGGAAGAAGACGAACGTCGCGGCCACCAGCGATACGTAGAGGCAGACCGCACCCAGCCCGACCTGCCGGCGCAGGGAGTCGGCGCCCGTGCTGCCGATGACGTCCTGCAGCACGAGGGTCACGGCGAGCACGAAGAAGGGCACCGCCGGCGCCATGTAGAAGATGAACATCGTCCGGTCGAGGTTGATGAACCAGGTGAGCCAGCCCGCGGCGATGGCCACCACCACCGTCAGCGCCGCCGGATCCCGCCGGGCGACCATCCGCCAGAGGGTCCACAGCAGCGCGGGCGCGAACGCGAACCACAGCGTCGGCGTCCCGACCATCAGGATGTAGCGGACGACCTGGTCGCCGGCGGGGTCGATGAGCCCCTGCGGGTTCCAGAGCAGGATCGGGCGGCCGTCCACCAGCCACGACCACGGGCCGGACTCCCACGGATGCGGTGCGGACAGGCCGTTGTGGAACTCCAGCCACTTCGCGTGCTCGTGCCACAGCGAACGGAGGGCGTCGGGAACGAAGGGGAACGCGGTGTCGGGGTGCTGCTGCGCCCACGCCTTGCCCTGCGAGGTCTCACCCAGGAACCAGCCGGTGAACGACGCGAGGTAGGTCAGCACCGGCACGGCGGCCAGCGCCCACAGCGCACCGGGCAGCCCCCGGCGGAGCGTCGTCCTGGTCGGCCTGCGCACGCCGGCCTCGCGCCAGGCCGCCCGGTCCCAGAACAGCGCGAGGACGGCGAAGAAGGCCAGGAACCAGATGCCGCTCCACTTCACCGCACACGCGGCTCCGAAGAGGAACCCGGCGGCGATCCGCCAGCCGCGCGGGCCGATCCGGAAGCCCGCGGCCGGCACGTCGGCGACGGCGCGGATCCTGGCCCGCACCCGGTCGCGGTCGATCACCAGGCAGGTCACGGCCGACAGCACCAGTACCTGCAGGAAGCTGTCGAGCAGTCCGATCCGGGACAGGGTGAAGGACAGACCGTCCAGCGCCAGCAGGAGGCCGGCCAGCAGCCCGAGCAGGGTCGAGCCGGTGAGCCGCCGGGTCAACCGCACCAGGACGACGACCGCGACCGCCCCGGCCACCGCGGAGGGAAAGCGCCAGCCGAAGGAGTTGTAGCCGAACAGCTGCTCGCCGACCGCGATCAGCCACTTGCCCAGCGGCGGATGCACGATGAAGGAGTAACCGCGGTTGTACTCGAAGCCCCACGTCAGCAGTTGCTGCGCCTGTGGCGGGTAGTAGGCCTCGTCGAACAACAGGTCGCGGGGGTAGGTGATGCCCCAGAGCCGGACGGCCAGGCTCGCCACGCCCAGGATCGCAGTCAGCACCCAGGACAGGCGGGCATCGTCGGGCAGTGGGGGAGTGCGGTCGCGGCGGGTCGATGGCACCGGCCGACGGCGCACCGGAGCGGGCGGGTGCGGGCGGAACGGCACGGCCGCCGGTGGCACGGTTTCCGCCGGCGCAGCCATGGCCGCCAGGGTAGGTGGACCATCTACCGTTGCCGTCGTGACAGGCTCGGAGGCGTGAGCGGACGGTTGGTGCTGGGCGGCGCCCCCCTCGGGCAGCCCGGCGACGT
>NZ_DASWSJ010000330.1:0-2099 GCF_036402745.1 Actinophytocola sp.
TCTGTCGGGCGGGCGTAGACGTCGACCATCGCGCCGTTGCGGAGCACCGTCACGGCCAGGTCGGTGCCGATCACCTCGGCGAACAGCTTCTTCTGGATGCCCTGCGCGTCGTGGACCTGCTCGCGGGCCACGGTGAGCACCAGGTCGCCCTTGCGGAGGCCGGCCTGGTCGGCCGGGCCGCCGCCGACCACCTCGATCACCCGCAGGCCGGCCCGCTGGCCGGTGCGCTCGGCGACGTCGTCCGGCAGCGGCGCTGGCACGCCCACCACGCCCAGGTACGCGCGGCGCACCCGGCCCTCGACCATCAGCGTGTCGATGATCCGCCGGGTCGTCGTGTTGATCGGCACCGCGAGGCCGAGGCCGAAGCCCGCCACCGCCGTGTTGATCCCGACCACCCGCGCCGCCGAGTCGGCCAGCGCGCCGCCGGAGTTGCCGGGGTTCAGCGCGGCGTCGGTCTGGATGACGTCCTCGATCACGCGCGCCGCCTGGCCCTGGCGCACCGGCAGCGACCGGCCCAGGGCGCTCACCACGCCGGCGGTGACCGACCCGGACAGGCCCAGCGGGCTGCCGACGGCGACCACGAGCTGGCCGACCACCAGCTTGTCGGCGTCGCCGAGGTTGGCCGGGGCCGGCCAGTCGGCGGCCGCGCGGACGACCGCCAGGTCCGACAGCGGGTCGACGCCGGTGACCTCGAAGGTGGTCTCGGTGCCGTCGGAGAACGTGGCCGTGCCACGCTTGCCGCCGCCGACCACGTGGGCGTTCGTCAGCAGGTGGCCGGCCTCGGTGAACACCACCGCCGAGCCGCTCCCGCGCCGCAGCGTCACGCTCGCGACGTGCGGCGTGAGCGACCTGGCGACCTCGCTGACCGTACGGGAGTAGGCGTCCAGCTCGTCCGACACGACCATCACCGCCCACCAGGATTACACCGTTGCGCTCACTACAAGTGTGCGCCGGCCGGCGTTCATTCCCCGTTCGCCAGGAGCGAAGTCACTCGCTCGGCTCACGCTCCACGGCCGGGTCCCACGAGAGGCCGGGCCTGCCCCAGTCGTTGCGCTTGAGCATGCGCTTGGACTCCTTGGCGTACCGGCCGACGAGCCGGTTCAGGTACAGCAGGCCGTCGAGGTGGTCGGTCTCGTGCTGCAGGCAGCGCGCGAAGTAGCCGGTGCCCTCGACCTCGATCGTGGCGCCGTCGAGGTCCTGCCCGGTGACCTTCGCCCACGCCGCGCGGCCGGTGGGGAACGACTCGCCCGGCACCGACAGGCAGCCCTCGAGGTCGTCGTCCGGGTCCGGCATGGTTTCCGGCCGCCCGGAGGTCTCCAGCTCGGGGTTGACCACGACACCGCGGTGCTGGACGCCCTCGTCGTCGGGGCAGTCGTAGACGAAGACCCGAAGGTCGACGCCGACCTGGTTGGCGGCGAGCCCGACCCCGTCGGCCGCCTCCATCGTGTCGAACATGTCCACCACCAGGGTGCGAAGTTCGTCATCGAACTCCGTCACCGGGCGGGTGGGTGTATGCAGCACGGGGTCGCCGATGATGCGAATGGGACGGACGGCCATGCGCGCGACCCTATCGGGTGCCTCCCACTCTCAGTTACGGGTGCGTCGGAGCCGGACCCTGTCGGCGGTCCGTGGTCTAATACCCCCCGAATCACAAGGATGTTGTTTAGGTAACTGTGCTCGGTCCCCGATCCGTCGAGGTGCGTTAATGGATTCCGTCGAGGTACTACCGGACCGCCGGGCCCCCAGTGACGAACTGGCCCGGCGGGAACACGAAATCCTCGCTTTCGAGGCTCAGTGGTGGAAGTACGCGGGTGCCAAGGAACAGGCGATCCGTGAGCTTTTCGACATGTCAGCTACCCGCTACTACCAGGTGCTCAACGCGCTGATCGACAAGCCTGCCGCGATGGCCGCCGACCCGATGCTGGTGAAGCGGTTGCGCCGGCTGCGCGCGAGTCGGCAGCGGACCCGGGCGGCTCGTCGGTTCGGAGTTGACGCGCGCTGAACTTCGCGCGTGGCCAGTGAACCGACATCACGAGCGACCGGGAGGTCGAGATGACCGAACCCAGCCTGCCGGGAGGCGGCCCATCCCCATTGCGTAT
>NZ_DASWSJ010000331.1:0-36543 GCF_036402745.1 Actinophytocola sp.
CACCACCCACCCCGACACCCGCACCATTCGCCGGAACGCAACGCACACTTTGAAATCCCGGGGAGGCGGACTAGTCCTGCGCCGACCACCGGAACCTCAGGGGACCGTGACGGCACCCAGCCACCACCCACCCCGACACCCGCACCATCCGCCGGAACCCAACGCACACTTTTAATCCCGGGGAGGCGGACTAGTGACGGCACCCAGCCACCATCCACCTCGACACCCGCACCATTCGCCGGGACGCAACGCACACTTTTAATCCCGGGGAGGCGGACTAGCGCGTCAGGAGGTGATGTCCTTCGTCTGGAAGCGGCGCCACGCCAGCAGGCCGAAGAACGCCGCGTACGTCACCGCCGAGAACGCGCCCGCGGCCATGTTGGACCAGTCGATGTCCGTGGAGATCAGGTCCGACCACGCGAAGGCGTAGTGCGTCGGCAGGTAGTTGCGCAGGCCCGCCAGCGCGGTGATCTGGTCGAGGATCTGCGACAGGATCGCCACCAGCACCGTGCCGCCGACCGCACCCAGCGGCGCGTCCGTCGACACGGTGAGGAACAGCGCCAGCCCGGCCACCCACAACAGGTGGATCGCGAGGTAGCAGATCGTGAGCACCAGCGCGATCATCGACTGGTCGAACGGGATCGCGTCACCCGTCGGGCTGATCGCCTCGCCCGTGCCGTAGAAGACGATCCCGACCACCAGCGCCACCGCCGGCAGCAGCGTGATCGCGAACAGCGACAGCAGCCCGGAGGCCACCGCCTTCTGCCGCATCAGCCGGTGCCGGGGGATGGGCATGGCCAGCAGGTACTTCAGGCTCGACCACGACGCCTCGCTGGCGATCGTGTCGCCGAAGAACAGCGCCACGATCATCGGCAGCAGGAAGCTGCTCGTGGCGAACAACGCGAACACCACGAAGTTCGGCGCGCTCGCGGTGGCCAGGTCGACGAAGCCGCCGGACTGCTGACCGCCGTCGTTGCCGAACGTGAACGCCGCCCACAGGATGAACGGCAGCAGCACCAGGAACCCCAGCAGCAGCTGCACCCGCCGCCGGCGAAGCTGGCGGGCGAGCTCCACCCGCAGCCGCAGCGTCCGCCCGGCCCGGTAGCCGGCGACCGACCCGTCCGGCTGCACCTCGACCGTCTCGTGCGCGGCCGCCTCGGCGAGCACGTCCAGCGCGGCCGGATCGGTGTGGACGTCGTGCTCGTCTACGGAATCACGCGAGCTCATGCTGAGCTCTCCTCTCCGACCAGCTGTAGGAACGCGTCCTCGAGGCGGCGCCGTGGCCCGGCCTGCTCGACGGCGACCCCGGCCCGCACCAGCGTGGCCAGCGCCTCCGCGCGGGGCAGCCCGTCCAGGTCGGCGTGCACGAGCGGGCCGTCGACGATGACGTCCTCGACGCCGTCCACCTTGCGCAGGACCTCCGCGGCCTCGTCGGGCTGGTCCACCCGGAACGTGGCCTCACCCGCGCCGCCGACGATGGCGTCGACCGGGCCGGCTGCGACCAGCCGGCCGTGGTGCATCACGACCACGTGGTCACAGGTCTGCTCGACCTCGGCCAGCAGGTGCGACGACACCAGCACGGTCCGCCCGGCCGCGGCGTACCGGCGCAGGACCTCGCGCATCTGGTGGATCTGCGGCGGGTCGAGCCCGTTGGTCGGCTCGTCGAGCACCAGCAGGTCCGGTAGCCCGAGCATCGCCTGCGCGATGGCCAGCCGCTGCCGCATGCCCTGGCTGTACGTGCGCACCCGCCGGTCGACCGCGTCGCCGAGCCCGGCGATCTCCAGCGCCTCGCTGATGTGCGCCTTGTCGTCCGGCCGCCCGGTGGCCGCCCAGTACAGCTCGAGGTTGGCCCGCCCGGACAGGTGCGGCAGGAACCCGGCGCCCTCGACGAACGAGCCGATCCGGGACAGCACCGGCGCGCCCGAGTAGATGCGGTGGCCGAACACCCGGATGTCGCCGCCGGTCGGGCGGATCAGCCCCATCAGCATCCGCAGCGACGTGGTCTTGCCCGCGCCGTTGGGTCCCAGCAGGCCCAGCACCTGCCCGCGCTCCATCCGGAACGACAGGTCGTCGACCGCCGTGACCCCGCCCGGGTAGGACTTCGACAGGTTCTCGATGACCAGCGGCACGTCGGTCAGCGAGGCGTCGTGGTCGGTGGACCGGCGCCGGCGCAGCGCGCCGAAGAGACCCGCCAGCACGACCACGCCCAGCACGATCGCGATCCCGACCAGCGGGCCGATCGGCGGGCCGGTGCCCGACCGCGTGCCCGACACGATCGGCGCGTCGACCGTCGCGTCCGGCGCGACCGCCACCCGGTACGCGGCGGCCTGCGCGGGCATCGCGTACGCCTGGTCGGTGGTGCTCACGACCAGCTCGACCCGCCGGTCCGTCTCGATCGGCCGGACGATGCCGGGCAGCGTGACGGTGAGCTCGACCGGGCTGCCGTCGGCCGGCAGGGTCGGAACCCGCAGCGGCGACACCGCCGCCCCGGGCAGGATCCGGGTGCCGTCCGGGCCGACGTCGTAGAGCTTGGCGAACAGCACCGCGCCGCCCTCGGGCACGGGCACGCCGGGCACCGCGGAGATCCGCAGCCGCACCGTGCTCGACCCGGCGATGAGCAGCTGCGAGGTCAGCGGCCGGCTGGAGAACCGCGCGGACTGGCCGGGCAGGTCGATCGAGAGCCGGCCGGCGAGCCGCGACGAGCTGCCGATGATCGAGCCGAGCCCCGGCAGGCTGCTGACCGCGGCCGGGTTGCCGCCCGGCGGGTTGACGATGGTCTGCTCCGGTCCGTAGATCCGCACGCCGCGCCGCTGCGTCTCGGTGCCGCCGATCCCGGGGTAGGTGGTGCTGGACACCGTGCGCACGGACGGCGCGCCCTGCACCCGCAGCGCGCCCTGCACCGCGTACTCCAGGCCGGTGCCCGGGTCGCTGCCGCGGTGGCGCAGGTGGAAGTCGAACCAGTTGGCGATCTCGCCGCGCAGCTCCGGCCCGGGCCGGCCGCCGTCGTGGCCGCCGGTGTACCAGACGACCTTGACCTTGCCGCCCGCCGCGCTGATCTGCCGCGCGTTGGCGTCGGCCTGGTCGAGCCCGAACAGCGTGTCCTGCTCGCCCTGCACCAGCATCGTGGGCTGGGTGATCTTGCTGGCCACCGCCACCGGCGACACCGAGCGCAGCAGGTTCACCGTCTTCTGGCTGGCCCGGCCGGTGGTGGCCACCTCGGCGTACGCGGCGCAGAAGTCCTGCCGGAACCGGCCGCACGGGTTGCCCGTGTCGAGCTGCCCGGCCCCGCCGCGGCCGCCCGGCGCGCCGCTGCCGGGCGCGGTGTCGGTCGGCGCCCCGCCCGGGTTGGCCGGCGCGGCCGCGTTGTCGTCCTGGCTGCCGGCCTCGACCGCGTCCGTGGACGGGTCGGCCAGGCTCGCGCCGCCCATGCCGGAGGCGAAGAAGATGCCCGCCCAGGACCGCTTGAACACGCCGTTCGGGGCGAAGGCGTTGGCCGCCGGGGTGTTCGGGGTCGTGCCCGCCGTGGCCGAGTTCGGCAGCAGCGCCTGGCTCAGGTCGTTGTAGGTGATGGTGGGCGCGAGCGCGTCGACCCGCTTGTCGGTGCCGGCGAGCAGCAGCGACAGTGCGCCGCCGTAGGAGCCGCCGGTGACCCCGACCCGCGGGTCGTTGGGCCCGTCGGTGACCACCTCTGGCTGCTTGGCCAGCCAGCTGACCAGCGCACTCGCGTCGGCGACCTCGGCGTCGGGGGAGTTGAGCGCGATCTGGCCGGTGCTGCGGCCGAACCCACGCGCGGAGTAGGCGAGCACCACGAACCCGCGCCGCGCGAGCTCGCGCGCGTCGCCGTCCACACTCTGCTTGCTGCCGCCGAACCCGTGGGCGACGATGATCGCCGGCGCGGGCGTCTGCGCCGGCAGGTACAGCGTCGAGTCGAGCTTCACGTCCTTGCCGGCGCCGGCGAGGACCTCCTCCCGGGTTCGGACCGCGGGCGGTTGGTCACCGCTGTTGAGCCACACCACGCCGACCGTGGCAACGATCACGACGGCCAGCGCGAGCAGGATCCAACGCAACAGCGTGCGGGAGATTCGGGGCACGCCAGAACGGTATTCGACCTTTCCTGAGAGTCACTGAGAGGCCCGCCCGGTCGATCCGGTACGTCCGATCTGCCCAAAATGTGATCTATGACAACTCGGCATCCGGGTTGCTGGACTGGTGCGTGGGGAATCCGCACGCGACAATGGTCACTAGTTGTGGAGGGGAGTATTCCTTCGCGTCGACGTCGTCAGCACGGATCTCCGGATCCCGGCGTCGGCGGCCAGTACGCGGCTGGCGGAAGAGACCTCCGGTCAGACGACCTATGTTGACCGGAGGTTCGCTGTATGAACGTTCCCGTGTGGATCTGGCTCGCCACCGTCGCGGGCCTGCTCGTGCTGCTCGCCATCGACCTGTTCATCGTCGATCGCAAGCCGCATGAGGTAGGCATCGGCGAGGCCGCTCGCTGGGTGATCTTCTACGTCACGGTCGCGGTGCTGTTCGGCATAGGCATCTGGATGTTCGCCGGTGGGACGCATGCGGGGGAGTACTTCGCGGGCTACATCACCGAGTACTCGCTGTCCGTGGACAACCTGTTCATCTTCCTGGTGATCATGTCGGCGTTCAAGGTGCCGGCCATCCACCAGCACAAGGTGCTGCTCGTCGGCATCCTGCTCGCGCTGTTCCTGCGCAGCATCTTCATCGCGGTCGGTGCCGCGGCGATCTCCGAGTTCAGCTGGGTCTTCTACGTGTTCGGCGCGTTCCTCGTCTACACGGCGGTGAAGCTGTCCCAGTCCGGTCTGGGCGGCGAGGACGACGAGGAGTACGAGGAGAACCGGGTCACGAAGTTGGCGCGGAAGCTCTTCCCGGTCACCGACGAATACCACGAGGCGAAGGTCTTCACCAAGGTCAACGGGAAGCGGTTCGCGACTCCGCTGTTCATCGTGATGATCGCGATCGGCTCGGCGGACCTGATGTTCGCGGTCGACTCGATCCCGGCGATCTTCGGCCTGACCAAGGAGCCGTTCCTGGTCTTCTCGGCCAACGCGTTCGCGCTGATGGGCCTGCGGCAGCTGTACTTCCTGCTGGGCGGCCTGCTGCGGCGGCTGGTCTACCTGCCGGTCGGGCTGGCGGTGATCCTGGGCTTCATCGGCGTGAAGATGATCCTCGAGGCGCTGCACACCAACGCGTTGCCGTTCATCAACGGCGGCGAGCCCCTGAACGTGCCCACGGTCAGCATCGCGCTGTCCCTCACGGTGATCGTCGGCGTGCTGGCGATCACCGCGGTGGCCAGCCTGCTGAAGACCCGCCGCGACGACCGTCGGGCCAATGGCAACCCGGGCGGCGCCTCGGCAGCCGTTCCGGTCGGCAAGGCCGACGCCGGCCCGGCCGACACCGGGGTCGAGGTCGAGTTGCGGGAGGAGCCGGTCAACCAGCTCAAGCGGTAGGTCACGCCACCTCGACCAGGTCGAAGCGCGAGTGGAGCTCGGTCCAGGTGGCGTGGTGCCAACCGTCCGCGGAGTGGTAGCGACCGTCGTCGCCCGGCTGCCAGGTGCGCATCCGGGTGTCCCGCACGGTCGGCAGGTCGGCGGGATCGGGCGCGGTCCCGACCAGCCACACCCGCGGGCGTGCGGGTCTGTGGGTGGTCGTCTGGATGCTCATGGCGGGCCTCCGTGGTGTGCTGCCGTGGTGTGCTGCCGCTCATCAACCTTGCGTCTACGACGCTAAGGTGACCTGGGTCACCGGAACATCGGGGACACCCCCCAACCCGTGGTGGGGATTCCCCTACTCCGAGCACGGGTGCCTGCGGGGGGTGGTTCTGGGTGTTACCAGGACCTGCCACCGTTCGTGACCCGCGTGAGACCTCGCGGGACCGCCGGCTCGCCGGGCCGTCGAGTCAGAGCAGCGTGTAGTTCAGCGCGTCGCAGATGCGGCCCAGCGGCAGGTCGAGGCCGGGGTTGTCCAGCGGGAGCAGGACGTCCGGGGTGTCGGGCAGCGCGTCGCCGGCCGGCGGGTCCCAGAGGCAGACGGCCGGGTCGCCGGAGTCCATCGAGGAGCGGTACCAGAGGCCGTCGAGATCGGGGAAGGCCGCGCGGACGGCGCGGGCCCAGGCCTGGGTGACGTCCTTGGGGCCGCTGCTGATCTCCTGCGACGCGCCGGCCCGGGTGGGCCACAGGCCGCACAGGTCGAGCAGCCGCAGGGTTCGCCGCGGCTGGAACACGACGAGGTGTGGCCTGCGCGTGGTTCTGTCCACAATGGACGTCTGCTGGTAGACCTCGGCCACGCTGGTGCGCACGGACAGCCCGAAGTACAGGACACCGTGCGCGGGGTCGTCGACCGTGCCGCCGCCGGGGCCGGGCGGGTGCGAGTCGAACCGGGCGTGCGCGAGCGGCCCGGTGTGCCGGAAGGTGTTCCACCGTTGCTGGTGCGCGCCGCCCGCGGCGAACACGCGCACGAGCCGGGTGCCGGAATGCACCGCGACGATGTCCTCGTGCGGGCGCAGCAGGGTTTTCAGCGCAGCAGGGGCCGGCGGCTGGGGGAGCCGTGACATTCCTCGATGTGTCTCCTGGTCGCCGGCGATCGATCCGCCCAGCGTAGCCCGCACGATCACGCCGGGTGCACGGATCCACCCACTACGCGACGGGGACCGGCCGTCAGGCCGGGGTGCCGAGGGTCGCCACCAACCTCGCGACGCGCGCCGGGTCGCCACCGGCCAGGAGCCAGTCGCGCGGGGTGGCCGGGTGGCCGCCGAGGGGGAGGTCCTCCTGGGGCGTGGTCAGGAAACCCGCCACCATCAACGGCGGCTGGTCGTCCGGGACCGACTCGAGCACGGGCTCCAGGCCGGGTAACACGCCGTCGTTCGTGAACTGCCACACCGGCAGGCGCCACTCGCCGCCGTCCTTCCAGCCGGTGAGCTTGCCGGCGGCCAGCCGGTGGCGGATCCGGCTCGAGTCCACGTTGATCCGCTCGGCGGCGCCGGCCACGGTGAGCGCGGTGTCGCGTAACACCGCCTGCAGGGCGACGGCCCTGGCCCGTGGATCGCGCTCGCCGTCGCGGCGGGGCGCGAGGTCGAGGCCGACGTCGGACAGGGCGGCACGTTGGGAGTCGGTGAAGAACTCGGCGGGGGCCGGATCGGCCGGGGACAGGCGGCTGGCCGCGTCCGCGACCAGCCCGAGGAACTCGTCCGAGTCGACACGCAGGCCGGCCCGCGCGAGCGCGCTACGCAACGAGGCTGACATGCGCCCACGATAGCACGGCCGTGCGCATTCGTGCGCCGGAGTGGTTCTTGACAGTGCCGAGCGTCACCCCTAGCGTCTGGGTAATCGATTTCTCAGATGCCCGGCGACGGCACGAGGGATGCATGGACAACGGTGTCAGCCCGCTGGTCGAGATGATCGGCATCAGCAAGTCCTACGGCGGCGTACGCGCCTGCCGGGACATCGCCTTCACGGTCCGCGAAGGCGAGGTGCACGCGCTCCTCGGCGAGAACGGGGCCGGCAAGTCGACGCTGATGAAGGTGCTCTCCGGCGACGTCACCGACTACGAGGGCGAGATCGTCGTCGACGGCGAGCCGCGCCGGTTCACCGCGCCGGTCGACGCCCAGCGGGCCGGCATCGCGATGATCCACCAGGAGCTCGACCTCGTCCCGGGCCTGTCCGTCGCCGAGAACATCTTCCTCGGCCGCGAGCCGCGCACCCGATTAGCCATGGTCGACCGCCGCGAGATGAACACGATTACCCGAGGACTGCTCGAACGCTGCGGCGTCCACCTCGACCCGCGCCGCCCGGTCGGCGAGCTGCGCACCGGCGAGCAGCAGCTGGTCACGATCGCCAAGGCGCTCTCGCTCGACGCCAAGGTGCTGATCATGGACGAGCCGACCTCGGCGCTGTCCTCGGTCGAGGTCGAGCAGATGTTCACGGTGATCTCCGAGCTGCGCCGCGCGGGCGCCGGGATCGTCTACATCTCCCACCGCATGGACGAGATCGGCCGCATCGCCGACCGCGCCACGGTGCTGCGCAACGGCGCGGTGGTGACCGAGTTCGACGCCCGCGAGCTGACCGCCGAGAAGGCCGCCGAGGCCATGGTCGGCCGGCCGGTCCAGGCCATGTTCCGCACCCGGGCCGTCGAGCCGGGCGAGGAGATCCTGCGGGTCACCGACCTGCGGCTGCGCCCCCGCCGCGAGCGACCTGGCCGGCGCGAGCCCGACGGGATCTCGGTGACCGTCCGGCGCGGCGAGATCGTCGGCATCGGCGGCCTGCTCGGCTCCGGGCGCACCGAGCTCCTCGAGACCCTGTTCGGCGCCGGCACCCGCGGCGCCCTCTCCGGCCTGATCGAGTTCCGCGGCCGGCCGGTCCACCCCCGCAGCCCGCGCCAGGCACTCGGCCTCGGCATGGGGTTCGTCCCGGAGGACCGGCGCATCGCGGGCCTCGCCATCGACCACTCGGTGCTGGCCAACACCGTGCTGTCCATCGTGGACCGGATCGCGGCGGCCGGCATGGTTCCGCGCGGCCGGGAGACCGGCGCGGTGCGGCGGATGGTCGACGAGCTCAAGGTGAAGCTCGGCTCGATCCACGACCCGGTCGGCACGCTGTCCGGCGGCAACCAGCAGAAGGTCGTGTTCGGCCGGATGCTGCTGACCGAGCCGACGCTGCTGCTGCTCGACGAGCCGACCCGCGGGGTCGACGTCGGCGCCAAGGCGGAGATCTACGCGTTGCTCGGCCAAGCCGCCGAGCAGGGCATCGGGGTGCTGCTCGCGTCCTCGGAGCTGGCCGAGCTGGTCGGTGTCTGCGACCGGGTGGTGGTGCTGTCCGGCGGCCGCAGCGTGCGCGAGCTGGACACGAGTCACGCAGGGGAGGCCGAGCTGCTCGCCGCGTCGATGGGTGAGGGCAGCACGGCGCTGGCGGTGGACGCGGGAGGAAGCGCGTGAGTGATACGGAGACGGTGCCGAAGCAGGAGACTCCGGCCCCGGCGGGTGGCAACGAGACCGGGCGCCGGACCGACGTGGTCGCCGCGCTCTTCCGGTTCCAGAGCCTGTTCGGCCTCGTCGCGGTGTTCGCCGTGGCCGTCGTGTTCTCCCCGCACCACAACGGCGACCTGCTGTTCCTCAACAGCGACAACCTGTTCAACGTCGTCCGCGCGGTGTCCGAGATCGGCATCATGGCGGTCGGGATGACGTTCGTGATCCTGGTCGGCGGCATCGACCTGTCCGTCGGCGCGGTGCTGGGCCTCGCCGCGGTCGGCTCGGCCGTGCTGATGGTCGAGGACGACTTCGGGGTCGTGCTCACGGTCGTGATCGTGCTGGCGATCGGCCTCGGTTTCGGCTTCCTGCAAGGGGTCGCGACCGCGTTGTTCGGCATCCAGGCGTTCATCGTCACCCTCGCCGGCATGCAGATCGCCCGCGGCCTCGCTCGCATCTGGTCCGGCGGGCAAGGTGTCGCGATCGCCTACGGGGACGGGCCCGGCGAGGCGCCGGTCGCGTTCTCGCTGCTCGGCGAGCGCACGTTCAACGGGCTGGTGCCGATCCCGGCGCTGATCTTCGCGGTCGTCGCCGTCGTCGCCATCGTGTTCCTGCGGACCAGCGCTTTCTCCCGGCACGTCTACGCGATCGGCGGGAACGAGAAGGCGGCCCGCCTGTCCGGTGTCCCGGTCATCCGGGTGAAGGTGGTCGTCTTCTGCATCGCCGGCTTCCTCGCCGCGCTGGCGGGAATCGTGCACGCTGGCCAGCTCAACCAGGGCAGCCCCAACGACGGCTTCGGCTACGAGCTCGACGCGATCGCCGCGGTCGTCATCGGCGGCACGAGCCTGTCCGGCGGTCGCGGCTCGGTGGTCGGCACCGTCGCGGGCGCGCTGCTTCTCGGCGTGCTCAACAACTTCCTCGGCCTGCACGGCGTGGATCCGAACGTCCAGCTCCTAGTCAAGGGACTCGTCATCGTCGTCGCGGCGGGCCTGCAACGCCTGCGACCCGCGGCCTGACCGAATATGAAAGAAGGTAGACACATGGCCCGTCGTCGTGCCGTGGCAACCGTGCTCAGCGCGGCCGCCGCGCTCACCCTGTCCGTCGCGTGCGGAACGACCAGCGAGAACAGCGGACAGGCGCAGGAGTCCGGGGGCGCCGCCGCGAAATGCGGTGGACCGGACGGCAAGTACACGATCGGCATGAGCCAGGCCAACGTGGCCGAGCCGTACCGGCAGCGGATGGACGACGACATCCGCGCGGCGGCCAAGGACGTGCCGCAGTTCAGCGTGGACTTCGCCGACGCGCAGCAGGACAACGCCAAGCAGGTGTCCGATGTGGAGAACTTCCTCACCAAGCAGATCGACCTGCTGATCATCAGCCCGAACGAGGCCACGCCGCTGACCGCGGTGGTGCAGAAGGCCTACAACAAGGGCATCCCGGTGATCGTGCTCGACCGCAAGGTCGACGGCGACGCCTACACCACCTGGATCGGCGCGGACAACGTCGAGATCGGCAAGACCGCGGGCCAGTACGTCGCCGAGCAGCTGCTGCCGGGCGGCGGCAAGGTCGGCGAGATCCGCGGGCTCGCGGGCGCCACCCCGGCCAAGGAGCGCGGCGACGGCTTCCGCGAGGGCATCAAGGGCAAGAACATCGAGATCGTCGCCACCTCCGACGGCGACTGGCTGCGCGAGAAGGGCCAGTCCCAGGCGGACGCGATGTTCAAGGCGCACCCGGACATCCAGGTCCTCTACGCGCACAACGACCCGATGGCCGAGGGCGCGTACCTGGCCGCGAAGGCCGCCGGCAAGGAGAAGTCGATGAAGTTCATCGGCATCGACGGCCTGCCGATCCCGTCCGGTGGTCTCAAGGCCGTCGAGGAGGGTCGCCTGTCCGCCACGCTGATCTACCCGACGGCCGGCAAGGAGGCCGTGGACACCGCGAAGAAGATCCTCGTCGACTGCACCGACGTGCCCAAGACGCAGACGCTGAAGACCCAGCTGATCACGATCGACAACGCGGCGACCGTCTACAAGGACGCCAACGGCTGAGGCCCTTTCTCCTTTCTCACAACCGAAGACACGCGAAACGCTAGGGAGGCCCCATGCGTGTCAGAGCCCTGCTCGGACTAGCCCTCGGCGCGGCGTTCGTGGTGGCCGCGCCCGGACCCACGGTCGCCGCACCCACCGCGCACGACGACCCCGGCCACGGTGGCAAGGGACCGATCGGCTGGGAGACCTACCGCGATCTCGATGCCATGGCCCGGCTGCGGTCGGCGGCCCAGGTGCGGCAGTTCTCCAGCTTCGACCGCGCCGGCGGCAACAACGACGGCTTCGAGAACACCTACTCGTGCCTGCGCAACACCGACGACGGCTGCGTGATCGCCGAGCGCGGGGGTGCCGGTGAGCTCGAGTCGATGTGGTTCACCCGCGACTACGGCTCGATGGTCCACAACGGACGGATCAAGGTCGAGCTCGACGGCAAGGTGGTGGTGGACGAGCTGCTGCAGGAGCTCGTCGACGGCAAGGTCGGCGCGCCGTTCGCCTGGCCGCTGGTGGGCAACGGCGACGACACGGCGGGCGGCTCGGTGATCAAGGTGCCGATGCCGTACCGGGAGTCGATGCGGGTGACCGTGCAGCGGGCCCCGTTCTTCTACCACGTGTCCTATCGCGAGTTCGCCGACGCCGACGGGGTGCGCACGTTCGACCCGCGGGACAAGGCGCAGGACGTCGTGGACCGGTTGCGTGCCTTCGGCATCCGCGATCCCAAGCCCGCGCTGCCGGGCGCCACGACCTCGGCTCGCACCGCCGATGTGGCTCCAGGTGCGGGTGCCGCGTTCGCGTCGCTGTCCGGGTCCGGGCTCATCTCGAAGGTCCGGGTGCGGCTGCCGCAGGTGGTGGCGAGCCCAAGGGTCGGCAACGACGGCCGGGCCTTCAGTGCCGGTGGCTCGAGCACCTTCCGCGTCGCCGTGGACCCGTCGAACGACGGTGTGCGGCTGACGAGGCGCATCGACCCGGTGATCGCCAACCAGGTCGCGCGCCTGGTCGTCGACGGCAAGCCGGCCGGCACCTGGGACAGCGGCCCGGCGCGGCCGGGTGGCAGCTGGGTCGACCAGGTCCTGGAGATCCCGGCGGCGGTCACGAAGGGAAAGTCGTCGCTGCGGATCAGCAACGAGTTCGTGTCCTCGGCGTTGGACGTCAACGAGTTCCGCTACGACGTGCACAGCAAGCTCGGGGCGGGCTGGACCCGCACCGACGTGCTCGATCTGGGCCCGGGCCACGACGGCGAGGAGACCGCGCACGGCTACGCGATCCGCAACCAGAGCTGGGAGGGGCAGCGGGTGTACCGCTACCCGGTCGACCCGGCCAAGCTGACGGCGTCGGACGCGGTGCTGGCCGGCGCGCGGCTGCGCATCACGTTCGACGGTCAGACCACAGTGGACGCCCCGGTCGGCGAGTTCTTCGGCTCGGGCCTTGGCGAGTACGACACGAGGACCATGTTCTCCTCGATCGACGCGACGTCCGACGGCTGGTACACGGCGTGGTGGGCGATGCCCTACGGTGCCGGTGCCAAGGTGGAGCTGGTGAACGCCAGCACCGTGCCGATCACCGGTGCGGTGGTCGAGGTGACCTCCGCCCGCGACCGTTCCGTGGCGGCCGACCTCTCCTCCGGCGCGCTGGGCCACTTCCACGCCACCCACCAAAGTGGACCGACGACGCCTGACGTGCCGTGGAACTTCCTGGCCACGCAGGGCACGGGGGTGTTCTACGGCGTCACCCACTCGATGCGCGGGAACATCCCGGCCGGAAACCGCAGGAACTACCTGGAAGGCGACGAGCGCGTCTACGTCGATGGTGCGCGAAGCCCGGTGATGCACGGGACCGGAACGGAGGACTTCTACGAGTCGGGCTGGTACTTCCGCGACGGCACGACCTACACGATGCCGCTGGCGGGCAACCCGGCCTACGAGCTCGACGGCGACGGTTGCCGATACGACTGCACAGGCGCGTACAGGCTGATGGTCGGCGACGCGGTGTCCTTCGCGAAGGGCCTGCGGTTCGACATCGAGCACGGCCCGGCGGACAACGAACCAGCCGACTACAGCTCGACGGCCTACTGGTACGGGACCCCGACGGTGTCGCTGACCGAGACCGACACGATCGACCTGGCCGACACCGCCAGCCGCGAGACGCATGCCTACAGCGCGGCGGGCGAGTCGACGGCGACCTTGGCGTCAACCTTCGAGGGCAACGGCGACACGACCCCGGTAAGCCACGGCGTCACGTCGGCGACGGGCAGGGTGGAGTTCACCCTGACGGTGCCCCAGTCGAATGCGGGCGTGCGCCTTCTGCGTATGGGCGACCAGAACGTCCCGTACCAGCGCGCAACGGTCTACGTGAACGACAAGCGAGTGGGGGAGTGGCTGCAGCCCTTGGGCAACCAGCACTCCCGGTGGCTGGAGGACAGCTTCGAACTGCCGGGATCCGCGACCCAGGGCAGGTCGGAGCTGAAGATCCGCATCGAGCCGGCGGACGGCAGCCCACCGTGGTCCGCGGCGACCTACAGGGCGCTGTCGAGGAGCTGAGTGGCGGGAATGTGCCGGAGTGCCGGGCCCATCCAAGAAGGGATGGATGGGCCCGGCCCCCGGAACGAACATCTCATCGGCCCCGGTGGGAACTGCCCCGTTCGATCAGCCGGGCACCCAACGTGGTGATGGTCGGCGCCCGCCCGTTGTCCCCGATCCGCGCGAGCAGCAGCTGCGCCGCCACGGACCCGATCTCATAGGCCGGCTGGGCAACGACGGTGAGCGGCGGATCGACGAGAGCGGCCCAGGGCACGTCATCGAACGCGACGACGCCAACACCGACCCCGGGCCGCAGCGAGTGCACCCCCAGCGCCGACAACACCCCGATAGCCATCGCACTGTTGGCGACGAGCAAGGCGTCCGGCGGCTCGGCCTGATCGAACAACTCCTGACAGGCCCGAAACCCCCCGGCCTCCTTGAACTCGGCCCGCCGAACCAGCCGGGGCGACGAACGATGCTTCCCGGCCCGCAGGGCATCCCGGTACCCGGCAAGCCGGTCGTCGGCCGTCCGAACCCCCGTCGGCCCGGTGATGCAGCCGATCCGCGTGTACCCCTGGGCCAGCAGGTGCTCGGTGGCCTGCCGCGCCGCCTGCCGGGTGTCGACCAGCACCGTGTCGCTGGGCCGCTCCGGCAACGGACGGTCCACGGCGACCAGCGGCGTCCCGCGGTTGATCAGCAGGTCGACGTTGGTGGCGGTCGACGTGGGGGAGATGATCACCCCGGCCACCCGCTCCTGGATCGCCACGTCGATGTAGCGGCGCTCCTTGTCGGCGTTCTCGTCCGCGTTGCACAGCACCACCGAGTAACCGACCGTGTGCGCCACGTCCTCGACCCCGCGCGCGATCGCGGTGAAGAACGGGTTCTCCACGTCGCTGATGATCAGGGCCAGGACCGCCGCCTCCTGCCGCCGCAGGTTCCGCGCCGGCCCGTTGGGCTGGTACCCGAGCTCCTCGGCGGCCGCCAGCACCCGGGCCACCAGCTCGGGATCCACTGTGGACTTGCCGTTCAACGCCCTGGACACCGTCGCCGTGGAGACGCCGGCCCGGGAGGCAACGTCGCTGATGGTCGCCACTTACCGCCTCGCTTTCCCATCCCTGCCGCAGACACTACCGACCTATTGACACGCCTCGCGCACAGAGAATAACTTCTGAGAAAACGATTACTCCAATCCCGGCAGCGTCGCTCAGGAGGACCGGTGGCCCGTATCGGCGTGATCAACATTTCGGACGGGCGCGACTACGTCCACGACGGCATCGCCGACTTCATCGTGGCCATCGAGGACAAGCTCGTCGCCAAGCTCGAGGCGGCCGGCCACGAGGTGGTCCGGGCCAGCGTCCCGGTCTCCTCCAACACGCTGGCCACGAGGCTCGCCCGCGAGGTCGAGGCCGCGCACGTCGACCTCACCGTCCTGCACTACTGCGTCTGGGCGTTCCCGCACTTCACGATGCTCGCCGCGGGCCAGCTGACCAGCCCGTTGCTGCTGCTCGCCAACATCGACCCGGTCCAGCCCGGCATGGTCGGCATGCTCGCCGCCGGCGGCGCGCTCGACCAGATCGGCCGCACGCACACCCGGCTGTGGGGCGACCCGGAGGACGAGACCCTCATCGCGGCCATCGGCGTGCGGGCGAGCGCCGCGAGCGCGGTGGCCGGGCTCCGCGGGCAGACGTTCGGCCGGATCGGCGGCCGGCCGATGGGCATGAACACCGCGGTCGCCAACACCGACCAGTGGCAGCGCCAGTTCGGGGTCGACGTCGAGGAGATCGACCAGTGGGAGATCGTCCGGCGCGCCGAGCTCGCCGACCAGAAGGAGAAGGTCAAGGCCCGGCAGTGGCTCGAGCAGCACGCCAACGTCCACTACGACGGCAAGAAGCTCACCGAGGAGCTGCTGGAGCGCCAGATCGGCTCCTACCTCGCGATGCGTGAGCTCATCGACGAGTGGCACCTGGACTTCACCGGCATCAAGGGCCAGCCCGAGCTCACCCAGTACTTCGCGACCATGGACATCGCCGAGGCGTTCCTCAACGACCCGTACGACTGGAACGGCCCCAAGGAGCCGCACGTCTGCGCCACCGAGGCGGACATGGACGGCGCGCTCACCATGCAGATCCTCAAGCACCTGTCGCGGACCCCGGTGCTGTTCGCCGACGTCCGGCACTACCACGGCGACCGCGACATCTGGGACCTGTGCAACTCCGGCCAGCACGCCACCTGGTTCGCCGCCCGCAGCGACGACCCGGCCGAGAACCTCGCCAAGGTCCACCTCTATCCCGAGGTGTTCTTCTTCCCGGCCGGCGGCGCGTCGGTGCACCACGTGGCCGCGCCCGGCGAGATGACCCTGGCCCGGCTCACCCGCAACGACGGCCGCTACCGGCTGCAGCTGATGCTCGGCGAGTTCGAGAACTACGACGAGGCGACCACCGCGTCGCTGATGAAGATGTCGACCCCGGAGTGGCCGCACGCGTTCGCCCGGCTGGACGCGCCGGCCGAGGTGTTCCTGTCCCGGTTCGGCGCCAACCACATCCACGCGGTGCCCGGCGACAAGCGGGCGGAGCTGCGGGCGGTGTGCGAGCTGCTCGACATCACCCTCGACGAGTTCACCCGGGGCTGAGCCGGTGGACCTGTTCCTGGGCATCGACATCGGAACGTCCAGCTCGAAGGGCGTGCTCGTCACCGGCCAAGGGAGGGTGTTGGCCAGGGCGGGTCGCGACCACCGGACGTCCACCCCCCACCCCGGCTGGGTCGAGCACGACGCCGACGGCGTGTGGTGGGCGGACTTCCTGGCGCTGACCCGAGAGCTGGCCGGGGCGGCGGGCAGCACGGACGGCGGCCGGTTGGCGGGACTCGCGGTGAGCGGGATCGGCCCGGTCCTGCTGCCCGCCGACGGCGCCGGGCGGCCACTGCGGCCGGCGATCCTCTACGGCGTCGACACCCGGGCCGGTGCCGAGATCGCCGAGCTGACCGGGGAGCTGGGTGCCGAGGAGATCCTGCGGCGCGGCGGCACCCCGCTCTCCACCCAGGCGGTCGGCCCGAAGATCCGCTGGCTGGCCAAGCACGAGCCGGCCGTGTGGGACCGCACCGAGATGCTGCTGATGGCGAGCTCGTACCTGGTGCACCGGCTCACCGGCGAGTACGTGCTCGACCACCACTCGGCGAGCCAGTGCGACCCGATGTACGACCAGAACGCCCTCGACTGGGCGCGGGACTGGGCCGCCGTCGTCGCGCCGGGCCTGGCGCTGCCGGCGCTGGCGTGGCCGACCGAGGTGGTCGGCACGGTCACCGCCGAGGCCGCGCGCGAGACGGGCCTGCCGCACGGGCTCCCGGTCACCGCCGGCACCGTCGACGCGTGGGCCGAGGCCACCAGCGTCGGCGTCCGCGAGCCCGGCGACGTGATGGTCATGTACGGCACGACCATGTTCCTCATCCAGGTGCTCTCGCGGCCCAACCCGCACCCCGGCCTGTGGACGACGAGCGGGGTGTTCCCCGGCACCCGGTCGCTCGCCGCCGGCATGGCCACCTCGGGCGCGGTCACCGACTGGCTGCGCCGGCTCGTCGGCGGCGAGTTCGCCACCCTCGTCGAGGAGGCCGCGGCGGTGCCGGCCGGCAGCCGGGGCCTGCTGCTCGTGCCGTACTTCGCGGGCGAGCGGACACCGATCTTCGACCCGGACGCGCGCGGGATGATCGCCGGGCTGACGCTCTCGCACGGCCGCGCCGAGCTGTACCGGGCGGCGCTCGAGGGCATCGCGTACGGCGTGCGGCACAACCTCGAGGTGATGCGGTCGGCCGGGGGACAGGCGAAGCGCCTGGTCGCGGTCGGCGGCGGCACCCAAGGTGGCCTGTGGACCCAGATCGTGACCGACGTGACCGGCGAGGAGCAGCAGGTCCCGACCGAGACGATCGGCGCGTGCCTCGGCGACGCGCTGCTGGCCGCGGTCGCGACCGGGGTCGACGTCGACCCGGCGGCGTGGAACCCGGTGGGGCACACGGTCGCGCCGGTCGCCGACCGCAAGGCGCGCTACGACGAGTTCTACCGCCACTACCGCGACCTGTACCCGGCGACGGCGGACGTGGCGCATTTCCTGGCGGCGGAGCAACACGCGGCGGACCCGAACCACTAGCGTCGTCGCCGTGACGAAGGAAACCGAGGGGTTCGGGGCCAGGCAGCTCACCGAGAAGGTCAACCAGCTCATCCGCGAGGGCAACGTGCGCCGGATCGTGGTGCGCAACAAGGAGGGCCGCACGGTCCTCGACCTCCCGGTGACGGTCGGGATCGTGGCCGTGGCCATCTGGCCGATGATCGCCGCCGCGGCGGCCGGGGTCGCGCTGGCGGGCGGCTGGAAGCTCGAGGTGCAGCGGACCGAGCCGCTGGTGGTCGACCAACCGTCCGAAGAGGACAGTTAGCGCAACCGCCGGGGGTTCTCGAGGTCCGTGTTGTCGATCACCGTGGTGGCCTTCGTGCGGGGGTCGCACTCGGCGAGGTAGAGCCGCTGGCCCTCGACGTAGCGGCGGTTCGACGCGGCGTCGGGGTCCGGGTCGCCGGACCCGCGGGCGGCGCCGCGCGGGATCGACACGGCGAACGGCACCTCGAGCCACACCGAGTAGTCCCAGTGGCCGGCCAGCTCGATGCGGTGGGCGAAAATGCCGTCCAGCACGAGGATCGCGCCCGGCTCGGCACGTTCGGGCACGTGGTCCACCGGCTTCTCGTTGTGCACGTCGTACACCGCGCGGACGAACCGGCCGGTGCCGCGCGGGCCCAGCGGGTCGAGCAGCAGGCCGATCAGCCGCGGGTAGTCGAAGGAGTAGCGGAAGAAGCCCTCCGGCGAGTCGGGGCCACGCCGGTGCCGGAAGACCCGCGGCTGGTGGAAGCCGTCCACGGACGCCCGGATCACCGGAACGCCCCGGCCGGTCAGCTCGGCCGCGAGCTCGTCGGCGAAGTGGGTCTTGCCGGCGCCGTCGACGCCGTCGATCGCCACCCGGCGCGCCTCGCGGGCGAGTATCTCCGCGGCCACCGTGGAGATCAGCTTCTGTCTCACCGAGGAAGTCAAGCAGTTCCCGTGCAACGCGTCGAGGGTGGGCCTACGTCCTTGCGGCATGAACCGGGACTTACCGAGCTGGCCGCGACTCGCCGTCGCCGCCGCGACGGTGGTGGGACTGGGTGTCGGCGTGGCCGGCACCGCCGTGGTGGTCGGGCTGAGCGACGGGAACCAGGCGCCGGGCTTCGACCCCGGCCCCGTCACGCTCGTCTCCTATGACACGTGCGCCTCGGCGCTGTCCGAGCTGAAGTCGGCCGCGCTGGAGCACGTGGGGCCGTACGGCCTCGGCGGCGATTACGCGATGGCCATCGAGGACGGCGGGGTCGCCGTCGACGCGCAGGTCGCCCCCGGCGCCGCGGCCCCGGAGATGCCGGGCAAGGGGGCGCAGCGCCAGGCCGCGCCCGGCGCCGACAGCGCGGGTGACGCGCAGTCCGGCTCGGGCCAGGGCACCGCGCCGGGCGCGGGCAACCACTCGTCGACCAACGTCCACGAGTCCGGTGTGGACGAGCCGGACATCGTGAAGACCGACGGCCGCCGGGTCGTCAGCATCGCCGACGGGCAGCTGCGGGTCGTGGATGTGGCCTCCCGCAAGCAAACCGCGCGGCTCACGCTCCCGAACGGCTACCCCACCCAGCTCCTGCTCTCCGGCGACCGCGCGCTGGTGCTCACCGCCGGCGGCGGCGTGGCCGTGCCGATGCCCGGCGGCGGCGGGGTGAGCGGCGGCAGTGGTGGCGTCGCCCCTGGCAAGCCCGCCCCGACCCCGATCGCACCGACCCGGATCGCCCCGGGTGAGCCGGCCCCCGGCAAGCCGGCCCCGAACGCGTCCGCGACCGACGTGCCCGCAACGGATGCGGCGCCGCCCGACACACCGGCAACCAGCACACCGGCGACCGGCACGCCGGTGCCGGACGAGCCGACCGACCCTCCGCCCACCAAGACCCCACCCGTCGACCCGGCCTACGCCTCCCAGGTCGTGCTCGTCGACCTGACCGGGACCGGCAAGGTGCTCGGCTCGCTCGAGGTCGAGGGCGACTACCTCGACGCCCGTCAGGTCGGCGAGGTGGCCCGGGTCGTCGTGCGCTCCGGCCCGCGGCTGGGCTTCGTCTACCCCGACCAGTCCCGCTCGCCGGACCAGGCGACCCAGGAGAACAAGAACATCGTCGCGCGATCGTCCATTGTGGACTGGATGCCGCGTTACCAACTGCGCGCCGCCGGCCGTGAGTCGGCCGGTTCACTCGTCGGCTGCGAGGCGATGAGCCACCCGAAGACCTACACCGGCACGGCGATGCTCACCGTGCTCACCTTCGACCTGCGGCGCGACCTCGGCGTCGGCGACCCGGTCGGCATCGTCGCCGACGGCAACACCGTCTACGGCACCGGCACCGACCTCTACATCGCCGACGACCACTTCGAGCACGGCGTCGAGGGGTTCGGCCCGGCCGACCGCCCGCTGCCCGCCGGCTCCCAGCGAACCGACGTCTACCAGTTCGACATCTCCGGCCCCGGCAAGCCCGTGCACGTGGCCTCCGGCGGCGTGGAGGGCACGCTGCTCAACCAGTACTCGCTGTCCGAGCACAAGGGCAACCTGCGCCTCGCCACCACGGTCGGCATGGCGCCGGACAGCCGCAGCATGGTCACCGTCCTGTCCCGCAAGGGCGACCAGCTCGCCCAGGTGGGCCGGGTCGACGGGCTCGGCACGGGCGAGCGCATCTACGCGGTGCGCTTCCTCGGCGACACCGGCTACGTGGTGACCTTCCGGCAGACCGACCCGCTGTACACAGTGGACCTGTCGGACCCGGCGAAGCCACGGGTCACCGGCGAGCTGAAGATCACCGGCTACTCGGCCTACCTGCACCCGGTCGGCGACGGGCGGTTGCTCGGCATCGGCCAGGAGGCGACGAAGGAGGGCCAGGTCAGCGGAACCCAGGTGTCGCTGTTCGACACCTCGAACCCGGCCGGTGCCAAGCGGATCGCCCAGTTCCACTACGCGGGCGGGATGTCCGAAGTGGAGAATGACCCGCACGCCTTCCTGTACTGGCCGGACAAGCAGCTCGTCGTGATCCCGGTCAACGGCGGGATGATGGACCCGGCCGGCGCCTCCCCGGTCAGCGGCGCGCTGGTGCTCAAGCTCGGCGGCACCCAGCTCAGCGAGGTCGGCATGGTCAGCCACGTGGCCGAGCGCTACGGCACCACGCCGATGGCGCCGCGCCGGGCCCTGGTGATCGGCAACGAGCTGTGGACGGTGTCCGACGCCGGCATGCTGGTGAGCGACCTCGACCGGCTCACTCAGTTGGCCTGGCTGCCGTTCACCTGAGCGTCGGCCTGTGCCAGCCCGGACGGCCCGTGCCGGCGGTAGGTCCACATCGGACTGAACGCCTCCGGCGCGGGCCGCGCGTCGGTCGGGTCCACGCCCTCGAGCGCCGCGCGCAGGCTGTCCTCGTCCGCGACGAACTCCGGCTTGAGGTGGTCGGTGTCGTAGTACCGGTGGAACACCGGGGTGAGGCCGCCGGACATCGGCGGCACGATCCAGCTCCAGTCCGCCGGGCAGGTCCGCCCGGCGGACTCCTCCTTCTCCAGGTGCTTGAGGAAGCGCGCGGACTCGGTGTGGTGGTCGCTGATCGTCGCGCCGGCCACGTCGAACGAGTGCAGCACCGCGCGGTTCAGCTCGACCAGCGCGGTGTCGCGCCACAGCGTCTGCTCCCGCGAGGTGTCCAGCCCCATCCGCTCGGCGATCACCGGCAGCATGCCGTAGCGGTCGCCGTCGGCGAAGTTGCGGGCGCCGATCTCGGTGCCCATGTACCAGCCGCTGAACGGCGCGGCCGGGTAGCTCACCCCGCCGACCGACAGCCGCATGCAGCTGATCGCCGGCACCGCGTGCCAGCGCAGGTCGAGCTCGGTGAACCACGGCAGGTCGGGGTGGCGCAGCGGCACCTCGGCGACGGCGTCGCGGGGGAGCGTGGCGAGGTGGGTCTCGCCGGCCGCGGAGACGACCAGCGGCAGCACGTCGAACGCGGTCGGGGTGGCCGGCGGGCGCCAGCCCAGCCGGGTGACCGCCTCGGTGAACCGGACGTAGCGCGGGTCGCCGAGCACGGTGCCGTCCGGCTGCCCGTAGCCGGCGTAGCGGATGAGCTGCTCGTTCCAGATCCGCGGCGCGGGCCGGCCGGGCAGGTCCGGCGCGAACACGGTGATCACCGGGCGGATCCTGCCGTCGTTGTAGCCGATCCGCAGGTGCTCGGCGCACTGCGCGGCGATGTCGGCCGGCTCGCGGACGGCACGCAGGTCGCGGACCTTCATGCTGCGCCAGTAGAGCCGGCCGATGCAGCGTGCGCTGTTGCGCCACGCCACCCGCGCGCCGAACGCGAGCTCCGCGCTGGTGTGCTGGTAGGTGCCGGTGAGGTCGATCTCGGCGCGCACCCACTCGATGCGGTGCGCGGGGCAGCCGGCGTCCGGGTTCTCCGCGTGGAACAGCGTGAGAAAGTCGATCGCCTCGGCCACGTCGACCGGTTGGCCGGGCTGGCGGACGACCTCCGGCCCGGTGAAATGTCTCGGCAACTCCCAGGTCTGGACGGTCACCCGGGAGAACCTACCGTAACCGGACCGTAATACAACCGAGTCCATCCGAACGGCCCAGCCCGCACCGTCCCGGAGCAGGCATGTTGTTCGAGTGGGTGAGGTACGCGACAGTGCCGTCGCGGAAGGCGCGGTGCGGCTCGCCGGTGGTACGCGCGTCCCGGACTGGGTAGACATCAGGGATGACCGCAGCCACCAGCGCCACGAACCACCCGCCCGGCGAGGACCCACGGCGCTGGCGGGCGCTGGTCGTGACGCTGGCCGGCGGGTTCATGATCCTGCTCGACGTCAGCATCGTGACCGTCGCCGTGCCGTCCATCCAGCACGGGCTCGGCTCCTCGGCGAGCGGCGTGCAGTGGGTCGTCTCCGGCTACCCGCTGACCTTCGGGCTGGCGCTGGTGGCCGGCGGGCGGCTGGGCGACGCGTTCGGCCGGCGGCGGATGTACCTCATCGCGTTGTCCGGGTTCGTGCTCACCAGCGTGCTGGCCGGGCTCGCGCCGACGCTGCTCCTGCTCGTCATCGCCCGGCTGCTGCAGGGTCTCGTCGCCGGGCTCGTCACCCCGCAGAACGGCGGGCTCATCCAGGACCTCTTCCGCGGCGCCGAGCGCGGCCGCGCGTTCGGCGCGCTCGGGGCCACGATCGGCGTCTCGACCGCGGCCGGGCCGGTGGTCGGCGGCCTGATCCTCGACGCGGCCGGCGAGCCCGACGGCTGGCGCTGGGTGTTCCTGGTGAACCTGCCGTTCGGCGTGCTGACCCTCGTGCTCGCCTACCTGTTCGTGCCGAAGACGCCGCCCCACCGCGCCAAGCCCGACATCGACGTCCTCGGCATCGTGCTGCTCGGGCTCACCGTGCTGTGCCTGATGTTCCCCGTCGTCCAGTCCGACACCGGTGGGCTGCGGCGGTTCTGGTGGCTGTTCGTGGTCGCCGTGCCGCTGGGCTGGGCGTTCCTGCGCTGGGAGCGGCACCGGGTGGCGCGGGGGCGGGCGCCGCTGGTGGACGTGCGGTTGTTCACCGAGACCCCGGGCTACGCGTGGGGTGCGGCCATCGGCGCCGTCTACTTCTGCGGGTTCAGCGGGATGTGGCTCGTGTTCGCGGTGTTCTTCCAGACCGGGCTCGGCTTCTCGCCGCTGGAGTCCGGGCTCGCGGTCACGCCGTTCGCGCTCGGGTCGGCGGCGGCGGCGTGGATCGCCGGGCGGCTGGTCGAGCGGTGGGGCAGGCGGCTCACCGTCGCCGGGCTGGTGCTGGTCGTCGTCGGCCTCGTCGCGGTCGCGGTCATCACGCTGGTCGTCGACAAGGACCACCTCATCGCCGCGATCACGCTGCCGCTGCTGGTGGCCGGCATCGGCGGGGGAGCGGTGATCTCGCCGAACACCACGCTCACCCTGGCCTGCGTGCCGACGAACATGTCCGGCGTCGCGAGCGGTGTGCTGCAGACGGGGCAGCGGGTCGGCACCGCGATCGGCACGGCGGCCCTGGCGGCGATCTTCTACGCCGCGGTCGGTGCCACCGGCGGCCGGTACACCGTCGGTCTGGCCGCTGCGCTGTTCGGCGCGGTCGTACTGGTCCTGACAGCGCTTGTGCTCGCGATCGTGGATTTCCGTGTGAATCGTGGGAACGACGAGTTGGAAAATTTCCCCGCGCACTCTATGACATCTAGTCAGTAACTATTATTCTCTCCTGCGGAGGCGTTCTTGCCGGCCGCGTGGCAGTCCCTGCACACCCTGCCGCCGTGGTCCGAGGGCCGCTTTCTGTCGCTCAATTCCTAGTGACGGGTCGGCGTTTCCGCGCCGGCGGGTAAGGCTCGTCGGGGTGCGTTCGCCGTCCATGGGACGGAGAGATCGAATGCGAAAAATGGTAGTTCGAGCGCTCGTCGTCGCGGCCTGCGCCGCGACCGCCTTGCTGGTCACGACGGCCGCCGCGCAGGCGTCCGCGCAGCCCAAGGAGCACGACCCGGTGTTCGGCGCGTCGAGCGGCTCGGTCGGGGTGCTGGTCACCAAGCTCAGCCACGCCGACGCGACCTCGCGGTTGCGGTCGTCGAACATCACCTGGTCGTCCAGCGGTGGCTGCAGCGACCGCTACAACTCCACGTGCACGTCGTTCGAGCAGGTGAACCTGATGACGATCCAGGGAGCGCAGACACTGAAGTCGGCGAGCGGCTGCGCGCTCAACATCACCGGCGGCACCGAGACCGGCCACGCCAGCGGCACCTACAGCCACTGGAACGGCTACAAGCTCGACTACAGCCTCGGCACCTGCGTCAGCAACTACATCCAGAACAACTTCACCTACATCGGCGGCAGCCAGTGGCGGTCCGGCTCCGGCAACATCTACTACAAAGAGGGCAACCACTGGGATGTGACGTACTACAACTGCGGCGGCTGCTGAGCTGACCGCGGCGGCGCCCCCGGTCCCTGCCCGGGGGCGCCGCTCAGCGCGTCCAGCGGATCGGCAGGTGCTTGATGCCGTTCTGGAAGTTCGACCGCAGCCGCACCGGGTCGCCGGCGGGCTCGACCTCGCCGAGCACGTCGAGGAGCGCGCCGAACAGCGCCCGCAGCTGGACCTTGGCCAGGTGCGCGCCGATGCAGTAGTGCGGGCCGTGGCCGAAGCTCAGGTGGTCGCCCGTGGCCCGGGTGACGTCGAACCGGTCCGGCTCGGCGAACGCCCGCTCGTCCCGGTTGGCCGAGGAGAACCACACCACGACCTTGTCGCCCGCGCGGATCCGGGTGCCGCCGAGCTCGGTGTCCACCGTGGCCGTCCGGCGGAACCGCATGACCGGTGACCACCAGCGGAGCATCTCCTCCACCGCCCCCGGGAGCAGCGTCCGGTCCGCGCGCAGCCTCCGGTATTCGTCCACATTGGACAGCAGGGCGAGCATGCCGCCGGGCAGCGCGTTGCGCAGGGTCTCGTTGCCCGCCACGGAGAACAGCCAGAAGAGGTTCTCGAACTCCCCGATGCTGACCTTGCCGCCGGCCTCGCCGTCGCCGTCGCCGACCTCGCGCATGAGGTTCGACATGATGTCCTCGCCAGGGTTGCGGCGCTTGTACTCGCCGAGCTCGTGGGCGTAGGCGTAGAGGTCGGGCATGCCTTCGCGGGTGCGCTGGTCGGGCAGCCGGCCGTCCGCGTCGGGCTGGGGGCGCAGCTTCAGCGCGCGTTCGGCCATCGCGGTCGAGCCCGCCTCCCGCGCCCGCGCGGAGACCGCGTACTCGTGGTCCTGGTAGCCGATGACCCGGTTGCTCCAGTCGAACATCAGCCAGCGGTCCTCGCTGGGCACGCCGAACAGCTCGGCGAGGGTGAGCAGCGGCAGGTCCGCGGCGATGTCGGTGGCGAAGTCGCACTCACCCCGCCCGGCGACCCGGGTGACGAGGTCGCGGGCCCAGCCGTCGATCCGGTCCTCGAGCCGGGCGATGGCCTTCGGGGTGAACGCGCGGGTGAGGAGCTTGCGCAGCCGCGAGTGCTCGGGCGGGTCCTGGTTGAGCATCATCTGCCGGACGAACGTGAGCGCGGCCGGGCCGGGTGGGTCGGTGATCTGCGTGGCGCCGAGGTGGGAGGAGTAGCCGGCCGGGTCGCGCATGACCTCCTTGACCTCCGCGTGCCGCACGACGCCCCAGAACCCGGGGCCGGCCGGCCAGGAGTCGACGGCCGGCTCGTCCATCCACACGACCGCGGCCTCCTTCCGCAGCTCGGCGAACACCTCGTGCGGCACACCGGTGCGGTAGGTGTCGGGGTCGACGATCACGGTGGTGTCAACGGGCATGCGGCCATTCTCCTACCTCGGGTGCGGCATGATCGGTCGTCGTGGCTACCGATGTGTTCCTCGCCCGGCACGGGTCCGGCGACCCCGCGCTCCTGCTCCTGCACGGCCTCGGCGCGACCGGGGAGGTCTGGGCCGGGCTCGTCGAGTCGCTCGCCGGCCGGTGGCCGGGGGAGATCCTCGTGCCGGACCTGCCGGGGCACGGCCGCTCGGCGCCGCTGCCGCGGTACTCGTTCGGCGCGCTGGCGGCCGCGGTGGCCGGCGTGCTCGAGCCCGGCCGGCGGGTCGCGGTGCTCGGCCACTCGCTCGGCGGCGTGCTCGGGCTGACGCTCGGGAGCGGCTGGTTCGGCGTGCCGGTGCCGGTGGTGTGCGGGCTGGGGATCAAGGTCCGCTGGTCCGAGCCGGAGCTGGCGAAGGCGGCCGAGCTCGCGGCGCGGCCGGCGAAGGTGTTCGGCAGTCGCGAGGAGGCGATGGAGCGGGCGCTGAAGGTGGCTGGCCTGTCCGGGTTGGTGCCCGCTGTCGACGCCGGCGTGGTTCAGGTCGACGGCTGGCGGCTGTCGCTCGACGCCGCCGCGTTCGGGGTCGGCGCCCCTGACCTGCCGGGCTTGCTGGCCGCGTGCCGCGCCGAGGTGATCCTGGCGGCGGGGGAGTCGGACCCGATGTCGCCGGCGGAGCACCTGCGGGAGCTGCGGCCGGACGCGGTGGTGCTGGCCGGGCTGGGCCACAACGCCCACGTCGAGAGCCCGAAGGCGTTGTGGCCCTTGGTGGAGCGGCTCGCGGTCTAGCGCACGCCGAGCAGGTCGACGACGAAGACGAGTGTCTCGCCCGGCTTGATGGCGCCACCGGCGCCGTGGTCGCCGTAGCCGAGGTGCGGCGGGATGACGAGCTTGCGCCGGCCGCCGACCTTCATGCCGGCGACCCCGCGGTCCCAGCCGGCGATGACGCGGCCCCCGCCGAGCGGGAAGCTGAACGGCGCGCCTCGGTTCCACGAGGCGTCGAACTCCTCGCCGGAGGAGTGGGCCACGCCGACGTAGTGCACGCTCACGCTCTGACCGGGCCGGGCCTCGTCGCCGTCGCCCACGGTGATGTCCTCGACGACCAGGTCGGCCGGCGGCGGACCGTCGATGGGGTCGACTGCGGGCTTTTCCAGGGCCATTGCGGTCCTCCTTGATGGGTTTCGCTGTCTTACCCGGCTCATCCAACCAGCCACCCCGCCCCCCGGCCGGACGGGCGACACCTCGGCCCGCCGAACAGTCCATCCCGGACCCCCGTTGACACGTGACCATTTGGTCACCTATTCTTCCGGCATGACCGACGACGACAGGGTGTTCAAGGCACTCGCCGATCGGACTCGGCGTTTCCTGCTCGACCGGCTGTTCGACAAGGACGGCCGGACGCTCACCGACCTGGAGTCGGAGCTGGAGATGACCCGGTTCGGCGTCGCGAAGCATCTTCGGCTGCTCGAGGACGCCGGTCTCGTCACCACTCGCCGGTCCGGCCGGGAGAAGCTCCACTTCCTCAACGTGGTGCCCATCCGACTGATCCACGACCGGTGGATCGACAAGTACACCGAGCCACAGGTGTCGGCCCTCACCCACCTCAAAACCGTCCTGGAGGACACCATGACCACCACCGAGACCACCACCACGGTCCAGGTCCACCGCGTCTACATCAAGTCCACCCCGCAGGCGATCTGGGACGCGATCGTCGATCCCGAGTGGACGGTCAAGTACGGCTACGGCGCCCGCGTCGCCTACGACCTGCGCCCGGGCGGTGAGTTCAAGGGCCTCGCCAGCGAGGAGATGAAGGCCATGGGCGCCGCCGGGGTCATGGTCGACGGCGAGATCATCGAGGTCGACCCGCCGCACCGGCTCGTGCAGACCTGGCGCGCCACCTGGCTCGACGAGGGCTTCACCAAACTCACCTACGAGATCCGCGACGGCCAGAACGGCGTCTGCTCCCTCACCGTCACCCACGACGTGCACGACGCGCCGCAGACCGGCGCCCAGGTCGCCGGCACGATCGAGGGTGCGGGCGGCGGCTGGACCGAGGTGCTCAGCGACCTCAAGACCCTGCTGGAGACCGGCTCCTCGCTCTACGGCGGCTCCGGCACCGAGCGGTAGCGGCACGAGGCAGCGCGCTGACTCCCGGTGCCCGCGCAGGCGCCGGGAGTCAGTCCTGTCGCCGGTAGGTCAGGTCGACGTCGTGCTTCCACGTGCTCTGCCACTCGAAGGCCGCCTGCCCCCGCATGGCCTCCTGGCCGCCGATGCTCACGGTCACCTCCCACCGGCCGGCCATGGGGTCCAGCTGGCGTAACGCGTCGGGCCGAGTGTCGGTCACCGGGTGCTCCTTTCGGTGGTCGCCCCGGCGGTTATTCGGGCGCATGATTGGCGGCCAGTGCGTATGCTGGGGGCGGCTCCTCGACCAGTGCAGCCGTGTTCTGCTTGCACCCGCGCGGCACCACCGCCCGCGTGCGCACCCCCGGTTTGACGTGTGAGGAGCTGAAGTGCGTCCGTCTGTTTTGACCGGTTCGCCGAGACCGACCGAGAGTTCCCCTGTGCGGGACCTGCTGGCGCTCACCGCCCAGCCAGAGATCATCTCGTTCGCCGGCGGCCTGCCCGCGCCCGAGCTGTTCGATGTGGACGGTTGGCGGGCGGCGTTCGCCAAGGCGCTCGAGGAGCCGGGCGCGCGGCGCAACCTCCAGTACGCGCCCACCGAGGGTAACGCCACGCTGCGGGCGCTGGTGGCCGAGCGGCTCACCGGCCGCGGGCTGGCCACGCGGGAGGACGACCTGCTGATCACCACTGGCTCGCAGCAGGCGCTGACGCTGGTGGCGTCCACGCTGCTCGGGCCCGGCTCGGTCGTGGCGGTGGAGGAGCCGACCTACCTCGCCGCGCTGCAGTGCTTCCAGCTGGCCGGCGCGCGGGTGGTGCCGGTGGCCAGCGACGAGGACGGGATCGTGCCGTCGTCGCTGGCCGAGGTCATCGAGCGGGAGAAGCCGACGCTGCTCTACCTCGTCCCGACGTTCGCCAACCCCACCGGCCGGACGCTCACGCTGGCCCGCCGGCTCGAGGTCACCGCGCTCGCCGCGGCCAGTGACCTGTGGGTGGTCGAGGACGACCCGTACGGCGAGCTGCGCTACCGCGGCGAGTCGCTGCCCGCGCTGGGTGCCGCGCAGCCGGACCGGGTGCTCAGCCTGGGCAGCCTGTCGAAGATCTGCGCGCCGGGCCTGCGGCTCGGCTGGCTGCGCGCGCCCGCGCTGCTGATGCCCACCCTGGTGGTCGCCAAGCAGGTGGCGGACCTCCACACGAGCACGATCGACCAGGCCGCCGCGGCGATCTACCTCGCGACGGCCGATCTGGACGGACACGTGGTGCGACTCCGTGCGGAGTACCGGATCCGCCGCGATGCGATGATCGCCGCCCTGCCCGGCACCACTCCGGACGGTGCCAAGTGGACGGACCCGGACGGCGGCATGTTCATCTGGCTGCGCCTGCCTGGCGAGGTCGACTCCGCCGCGGTCCTGCGCCGGGCGCTGCGCAAGCAGGTCGCGTTCGTGCCGGGCGCCCCGTTCTTCGTGGCCACTCCCGACCCGGGGACCCTGCGCCTTTCCTTCACCACCAACACGCCCGACGAGATCGCGGAGGGCATGCGCCGGCTGGCCACCGTCCTACCCGCGTGACTCCACAACGGACTTGAGCCGCTCGAGGTCGTGCTGGTTCGCGCGCCGCATCGCGCGGGCCAGCACGGGCGCGGCCACCTTTCCGAACCCGGCCGGCTCGCCCCGGTTCCGCAGCGTCATCCGGGTGCCGCGGGCCGGGGTGTCGGCCCACTCGTAGGTGGTCTCCATGGGGAAGGGGCCCTGCTCGGTGCTCATCACGAAGCGCTCGCCGGGCACGTGCTCGCGCACCTCGTAGGTGTAGGCCAGGCGCCGGCCGAGAAACCGCGCGACGAATGCCAGCCGTGATCCCTCGGCGAGCGGCTTCGGTGTCCGCCACTCGACCTCGAGGATGTTGGCGTACCAGGTGGTGGCGTTGTCCGGGTCGGCGGCGAAGGCGGCGACCTCGGCACGCGGCCGGTCGATCTCGACCGTGGTCGTGACGTCCACAGGCATCGCCCGATGCTACGCCGCCGCCGGCCGTACGAGAGGATTCGGCCAGCTGCCCTACCGGTTCGGTGATCCCGGGCCGCAAGGCATCGCTCTGGTCTCGCTCGCTACGTTCCGGCCGGTTCGAACGACGTATCTCGCATGAGTGAACGCGTCCTTGGTGTCGACGCCTGCAAGGCCGGCTGGGTCGGCATCGCCCTGAGCGGTGACCACGTCCAGGCCTACCAGCGCAGGACGATCGCCGAGCTGGTGTCCGAGGCCTCCGCGGCCGGCGGGCTCGCCGTGGTGGCCATCGACATCCCGATCGGCCTGCCGGACCGGACCCAGCGCGCCGCCGACCTCGCGGCCCGCGGCGCGGTCGGCGGGATGCTCGCCTCCTCGGTGTTCATGACCCCGGTCCGCACCGCGCTCGCGTTCGCCACGCACGCCGACGCCAGCGCGCACAACGTCGAGCTCACCGGGAAGGGCATGTCGGTCCAGGCGTTCGGGCTCCTCCCGAAGGTCCGCGAGGTCGACCTCTGGCGCCCGACCGCGCCGTGCCGCGTCGTCGAGGTGCACCCGGAGGTCAGCTTCGCCCAGCTCGCCGGCGCGAAGCTGACCGTCCGCAAGAGCACCTGGGCCGGCGCCATGCGGCGCCGCGGCCTCCTCGCCGGCGAGGGCATCGTGATCCCCGACTCACTCGGCGACGCGGGGGAGCGGGCCGCGGTGGACGACGTCCTCGACGCGGCCGTCGCCGCGTGGACCGCGCGGCGCGTTCACCAGGGAAAAGCCCTGTCATTCCCCGAAAAATTCGAGATCTTCAGCGACGGCGTGGAATGCGCGATCTGGCGCTGAGAAAAATTGATCACGGAATTTCTTGGCACGAACTGAAACGGCTGCGCCATCCGGGTAGATCTACCTGACATCGGCTCTGCCGTGGGCGTAGGTTCGGACACGGCTCGTTCCGAGCGTGGCGGGAGGTCGCGTGCTGGACGTGCACAACCATCAGGGAAAGTTCGGCCAGGACTACCTTCGGGCGCTGGCTTCCGCCGCCGGATTAATCGTGTTCTCCTATGATCTCGACCGGGTCGGAATTGACCTTGGTTTTCGCTCTCCCGGCCGCGCCGGTGGTTTTACCGCACCAGCCATAGAAGTGCAGGTGAAGTCCTGGTCGAAGCCCCTTCCCGTGCACGGAGAATGGCACTTCGACGGTCTCACCGAGCAGCAGTTCAACTGGCTCGCCGGACCCGACTACACGATTCCGCGCTACCTGTTCCTGGTGTCCCTGCCGCCCGAGCGGGCGGAGTACGCGCAGTTCGAGCCCGGCGCCATGACGTTGCGCTACCTGGCCTACTTCCTCTCGCTCGAGGGCGAGGAGCCGGTCGCCGACCCCGACCCGGCCCGCCGGCGCGAGGTCACGGTGCCGCTCGGCAACGTGCTCACCATCAAGTCCTTGCTGCGCCTGCTGGACTCGACCCTGGTGGGCGCGGGGTGACCGGCTCGCTGACCGTCGCCGACATCTCCACCTATCTCGAGCACACCGGCTGGCGGCGGCGGCCGGACGGCTGGCGCGGCGCCGCGGTGTGGTCACACGACGCCTACGACGTGCTCGTGCCCGCACGCGACGGCATGGGCGACGGCGACCTCCGGGTGCACGAGCTCGTCGACGTGCTGGCCACCGTCGAGCAGCGCGAGCCGGCCGAGATCGCCCGGGACATCGGCTCCCCGCTCGCCGACCAGCACTGGTACCGCACGTTCGCCGCCGGCCTGCCGAGCGGGTTCACCACGCTGAAGGCCGGGCTGCACGCGGTGCACAGCGTGCTCGCCGTGGTCAACTCGGCCGCCCGCGCGGTCATCGACGGACCGCACTTCGCCTTCGCGGGCAAGGAGTCCAGCGCGGTCGAGCGCCTGGTCGACCGGGTCCAGCTCGGCCCCACCCGGTCCGGTAGCTACGTGTTCACCGTCCGCGTCCCGCTCGGCGAGGAGCCCGAGCTGACCCGGCGGGTGTCGCTGCAGCTGCACGATGCGGCGGTGGCCGTGCGGGACGCGGCCGCGGCCGGCGACCTCGCGGCCTTCGACGACACGGTGACCGCCGGTGTGTCCGCCGAGCTGTGCGAGGGCCTGGCCGGGCTCGCCGGCGTGGCCGGTCGCGAGCCGTTCGAGCTCGGCTTCCGCTGGGCCCGCGGCCTTCCGTCGGACCTGCCGGCGACCGCGGTCGGCTTCGGCGAGGGGTACGGCGAGGTCATCGCCGAGGCCGCCGGCCGCCTGCGGAAGTCCGACCACACGGCGGAGGTCACGGTGACCGGCGCCGTGGAGAGCCTCCACGACGAGCCGGCCCGCGCCGACCGCTGGCGGATCCGCGTCCGGGGCGAGGTGGCCGCGGCGAAGGGCAACCGCCGGGTGCTGTGGGTGCGCCTGCCCGACCAGGACGCGTACCACGCCGCGATCGCCGCCCACCAGGCGCAGCAACAGGTTCGCGCGAGGGGAGTCCTGTCGAGGACGAGCCAGCGCGCGGAGCTGATCGTCCCCCCGAACGACTTCGAAGTGCTCGGCTGAGCACACGACAAGGAGCAGAAATGCCGGACCGCAAGCTGGGTGTCAAGGAACGTGCCGTGATGTTTGCGTTGATGGCTGAGGCACGGAAGATCTCCAACCCTGAGCTGAGCCGACTGCACGGGTTTGTTCTCGATGGCGAGGAACGTCGTGTGCTGAACGATAAGGGTCTCGTGGACAGCAAGCGGGTCGGGCGCCCGTACGTGCACGACCTGACTGACAAGGGTTGGCGTTGGTGCGCGGACGAACTGCTGGCCGACCGGCCGGCTGGCGCGGATTCGCTCGGCAAAGGCTTCTATGCAGTGCTTGCCGGACTTGGCCGCTACCTGGACCGCGCTGAGCTGGGGCTCGCCGACTTGTTCCACCCGAGAGAGCTGGACACCCTCGAGGACCGGATCCGGGCGACGTACGACAAGCTGGCCACCGACCCCGGCGACTACGTGAGCCTCACCGACCTGCGCCGCGACCTCAACGGCGCGACCCGGGTCGAGGTCGACGAGGCACTCCTGGCGCTCAACCGCGACCCACGGGTCGACATCGCGCCGAACGAGGACCAGGAGTCGTTGACCAGGCAGGACCGGAATGCCGCCCTGCGCATCGGGCGGCAGGACAACCATCTCCTCTCGATCGGGTCGGCATGACGGAGGACGAGCAGCGGGCTCTCTCGGCGGTCCGGTTCAACTGGGCGTGGACGCCGGATGACGTGTGGGGCCAGTCGCCGTTCCACGTCGAGGGCATGCATGCCGAGGTGGAACGAGTGGTCCTGGCCGGCGTGCGGGATGCCAAGGTCAGCGCCAAGGGGAGCCCCATCGGCCTGGTGCTGCAGGGGCAGCGTGGCGCGGGCAAGACCCACCTCCTCGGCTGGGTCCGGCGCCAGGTCCAACGCGAGGGCGGCTACTTCTTCCTCGTGGACCTCGATCAGGCCAACCCGTTCTGGGTGAGCACGCAGCTGTCCATCCGGCGCGACCTGTTGCGTGCCAACGAGAACGGCGAGAGCCAGCTCACCACCCTGCTTCGCCGGCTGGCCGCCCTGGCCGGTCTCTCGCCGCAGGAGGCGGCGACCGTCACCGGAGAGCGCAGTCCGGCCAAGGAGGACGTGGACGAACTCGTGATGGCCCTGCGCCGGGTGGATGCCCAGGTGGCGCTCGAGTGCCAGGACACGTTGCGGGCGTTGGTCCTGTACGCCTCGCCCGAGATCTCGCTGACCGCCATCGGCGAGGACTTCCTCAGCTCGCTCGACGAGCCGAACGAGGGCGAGCGAGCCGCGTGGGGCATCCGGCCGCGAGCCCGGGCGCCCCAGCGCATCGTGCGTGACGTGTCGTGGCTGCTCGCCCTCACCGGGCCCGCGGTGATCGCCGTGGACCAGATCGACTTCCTCGTCAAGAGGTCGGCGGGCCAGAACGGTCAGTCCGGCTACCTGTCCCTGGCGCAGGTCGCCGAGGGGCTGATGGCGTTGCGCGAGAACACCCGGCGCACGATGTCGCTCGTGGCCTGTATCGCGTTCACCTGGCAGTCGGTCAAGGAGAAGACGGTCGCCACGGCCACCGACCGGTTCCGGGAAGTGCGGCACCTCATCAAGATCCCTGACCCGAGGGTCGCCCGTGAGCTGGTGACGCAGCGGCTGGCCGTGCCATATGCCGAGGTCAGCTTCGTGCCACCGCGTCCGACGTGGCCGGTGGCCGAGCACGCGTTCCACGGGATCGAAGGCATGTTCACCCCGCGCTCGCTGCTGCAACGCGTCGACGCGCATGTGCAGCAGTGCCTGCGGACCGGCCAGGTGTCCGAACTGGACAGCCTCGACTCCGAACCGGAGGCGCTCGACGAGGTCGCACCTCAGCAGCACGACCTCGAGCCGCTCGACCGCCGGTTCGCCGACCTCAAGCGGCATGCGGACGTCCGGTCGGCGTTGGACCCGGCGGCCGAGGACCATGTCGTGCCCGACCTGCTGGTGGCCGGCCTCACCGCGTGGATGGCCGAGCACAGTGACAGCGGTGTCGACTGGACCATCGACCCGCCGGCCGGTGGGAAGGCCCCCGCGTTGCATGCGCGCCTGCGCCGAACCCTCGACGAGGAGACGGAGGACGAGGCACATTGGGCGTTCCGTGCCGTGGCGCATCTCAATGGCCGTGCGGTGCAGGCCCGTCTCCGCAACGCCCGCACGGAGTCGGGCCTGCGCCCGGACGGCACGCGCGATCTCATCATCCTCCGCAACTCCCATTGGCCCGGCGGCCCGAAGACCAGCGAGCAGATCGCGATGGTGAAGGACAACGGCGGCCGAGCCTTGCCGGTCACCGACGACGACCTCCGCACGTTCTACGCGCTGAAGACGCTGCTGCAGGACAAGCCCCCGGGCCTGGAGTCCTGGCTGCTGGCAAGGAAACCGGCGAGCAGGACCGAGCTGCTGGACACCGTGCTGGCCAAACAGGTCGACACCCCACTGGAGCCCCCGCCGGCCCCCGCACCCGACGACGACCTCCCCCGAGCGGCCGAAGCATGGACACCGCCCGAGGCCGCGGCAGCCGAGCAGGCTCCGGTGGCGGCTGCTGAGGATGACCCCTTGTCGGTGGTGATCGGTGAGAACGTGGCCGACGGCACCCCGGTGCGCGTCGCACTCGAGTCGCTGCGCAAGCACACGGCCATCTTCGCCGGAACCGGCTCCGGCAAGACCGTGTTGATCCGCAGACTGGTGGAGGAGTGTGCGCTTCGTGGTGTGTCATCGATCGTGCTGGACCCGAACAACGATCTCGCCCGCCTCGGCGACCCATGGCCGTCGCCGCCCGAGAACTGGGGGCCCGGTGACCCCGAGCGTGCCGCCCGGTATCTGACCGACACGGAGGTTGTCATCTGGACGCCGGGTCGGCAGGGCGGCCGCCCGCTGAGCTTCCAGCCGCTGCCGGATTTCGGCAGCGTGCGCGACGATCCGGACGAGTTCATCGGCGCGGTCGATGCCGCTGTCGCCAGCTTGGTTCCGCGGGCCAACGTCACCGGAGCGAACAACAAGGCGAGGTGGAGCAGGGCGGTGCTGCGGGAGGCGTTGACCCACTACGCGCGCCGTGGCGAGCGCAGTCTGGAGCGGTTCATCGCGCTGCTCGCGGATCTACCGGAAGGCGTGAGCACCCTCGACGACGCGACCAAGCTCGCCGGCGAGCTGGCGAAGTCGCTGCGGGCCGCGAAGGTCAACGACGCCCTGTTCGGCGGTGCCGGAGCGCCGGTCGACCCGAGCGTTCTGTTGACCCCGTCGGCGGGCAGGAAGGCCCGGATATCGGTGATCAGCTTCATCGGCCTGCCGTCTGACGAGCAACGGCAGAGCTTCGTGAACCAGCTGCAGCTGGAGCTGTTCGCATGGATCAAGAACAACCCGGCGGGCGACCGTCCACTCGGGAGCCTCCTCGTCATGGACGAGGCGCAGATCGTGGCGCCATCAGGTGCGTTCACCCCCAGCACCCAGAGCACGCTGATGCTGGCCGCACAGGCCCGGAAATACGGGTTGGGGCTGGTTTTCGCGACCCAGAAGCCAAAAGGACTGAACAACAGCATCCCCGGCAACGCGTCGACGCTGGTCATCGGTCAGCTGAACGCACCGGTGCAGATCCAGGCGGCCGAGGAGATGGCACAGGCCAAGGGCGGTCACATCACCAAGGTCGGTGGGCTGAAGCCCGGCTATTTCTATGCAGCCAGCGAGGGATCTCGTTTCCAACGATTGCACAGCCGGATGTGCCTGAGCCATCACCCGAAGAGCGCACTCACCCCGGAGGACGTGGCCCGGCGGGCGAAGATCAACGCGTGGCCGGACCGGGACCCGGATGCGGGCTGAGGTCCTATTTCGACAGTGCCGCGCGGGCTCGGCTGACCAACGCCCGGCCGGCCGGGCCGCTCGGCCCGTCCCCGCGCCAGGCGAAGACCAGCCGGCCGCGTAACGCGGGCCGGTTGATCGTCAGCGAGTGCAGTCGGTCGGCGCGGGCGGCGGCGAACTCGCCCGGCAGG
>NZ_DASWSJ010000332.1:0-3549 GCF_036402745.1 Actinophytocola sp.
GCGACGAGGTCGCGGACTCCGCGGGGATCAGCCGCCGGACGTTCTTCCGCTACTACGCGACCAAGGCCGACGCGGTGTGGGGTGACTTCGCCGATCACGTCGCGCGGCTGGAGTCGTTCCTGGCCGCCACGGAACCGGAGCGGCCGGTGCTCGCCTCCGTCTGCTCCGCCTACGTCGAGGTGAACGACTACCCGGAGGCCGACCTGCCCCTGCTGCGCGAGCGGATGCAGCTGATCCTCACCGAGCCGGCCCTGCTGGCGCACTCGAACGTGCGGTTCGCCGAGGTCGACCGCGTGGTGGCCCGGCACGTGGCCGGGCGGACCGGCGCCGCGCCGTCGGACCTCGTGCCGCGCCTGGTGGCGGTGAGCACGCGGGCCGCGGCAACGACGGCGTTCGAGGTGTGGCTGGCCGACGACCGCACGTCCCTGACCGCGTCGCTGCACCGGGCCTTCGACGAGATGGCCGCCGGGTTTCCGAGCCTGCGACCCTGAGCTCGCGAATGTGGTTGCCGTCTCATTGTCGTCCGCTAGCATGGCACTCAGTGCCAGCGGCCGTCGCGGGCGGATGAGGAGGCCGCGATGGCCAACCAGTGGTTCGAGTCGGTCGCGGAAGCTCAGCGACGCGCGAAGAAGCGACTGCCCAAGGGCGTCTACGGCGCCCTGGTCGCCGGCTCCGAGCGGGGGCTGACCGCCGAGGACAACCTGGCCGCCTTCGCCGAGCTGGGCTTCGCGCCGCACACCGCCGGCCTGGCCAACGAGCGGAACATGGGCGTGACCGTCATGGGCCAGTCCATGTCGATGCCGGTGCTGATCAGCCCCACCGGCGTCCAGGCCGTGCATCCGGACGGCGAGGTGGCCGTCGCCCGCGCCGCCGCCGCCCGCGGGGTCGCGATGGGGCTGTCCTCCTTCGCCAGCAAGCCGATCGAGGAGGTCGTGGCGGCCAACCCGCAGACCTTCTTCCAGATGTACTGGGTGGGCACCCGCGAGGAGATGCTCGCCCGCATGGAGCGCGCTCGCCAGGCCGGCGCCGTCGGCATGATCGCCACCCTCGACTGGTCCTTCGCCTACGGCCGCGACTGGGGCAGCCCGTTCATCCCCGAGAAGATCAACCTCGAGGCGGCCCGCCGCTACGCCCCGCAGGTGCTGGCCAGGCCGCGCTGGCTGCTCGACTTCGCCAGGGCCGGAAAGATCCCCGACCTGACCGTGCCCAACATGGCGGCCACCCCCGGCGACCCGGCGCCCACCTTCTTCGGCGCGTACGGCATGTGGATGCAGTCGCCGATGCCCACCTGGGAGGACGTCGCCTGGCTGCGTGAGCAGTGGAACGGGCCGTTCATGCTCAAGGGCGTCATGCGGGTCGACGACGCCCAGCGCGCGGTCGACGCCGGCGTCACCGCCATCTCGGTCTCCAACCACGGCGGCAACAACCTCGACGGCACCCCGGCCTCGATCCGGGCGTTGCCGGCGGTGGCCGACGCGGTCGGCCATCAGATCGAGGTGCTGCTGGACGGCGGCATCCGCCGCGGTGGCGACGTCGCCAAGGCGCTGGCCCTCGGCGCGAAGGCCGTGCTGATCGGCCGCGCCTACCTCTGGGGTCTCGGCGCGAACGGCCAGGCGGGCGTGGAGAACGTGCTCGATCTGATCCGCGACGGCCTGGGCTCGGCGATGGTCGGCCTCGGCCGCCCGAACGTCAGCGACCTCAGCCGCGACGACCTCGTCGTCCCGCCCGGCTTCGAGCGGCAGCTCGGCGCCGTGGCCGTCGACACGGCCCTGCAGGCGGTCGCCCCCGCCCGTCGCGGCCGCGAGGCCTGATCCGCGCGCGAGTTCAGCGCGCGGACCGGACGATGCGGTCGGGGCGGATCTGCACGGACGACGCTCCACCCAGCCATCGCAGGAGCGTGCCGGTCGGCTCCTCCACCCGGATCTCGGTGCCGTCGGCCCTTCGCACCAGCAGGTCCGCGGTGAGCTCGGCGGCGCCGTCCCCCAGGACGTCGTCCAGCCGACAGCGGTGACCGTCGACGAGCACCTCGGGTTGGGGAACGAGCGTTCCGGCCAGTCGTCGGCCCGCTCGGCCGCGCCGCTCCACCAGCGGCCCGGCCTCCAGCGGCGGCGTCCGGCTGTCGGTGGCCAGCCGGGCCACGGCGGGGATCCGCCGCACGACGGCCAGCGCCCCCCGGCGGACGACGTCCCCGCCGCGACCGCCACCGGTCATCAGCCGGCCCAGCAGCAGCGCGACGCGGATGAGCGCGCGCGCATGCGGTTCCCGCTCCGCCTGGTAGCTGTCCAGCAGCGCCTCCCGCGCCTCCCCGGTGAGGACGGCGGCCAGCTTCCAGGCCAGTTGATGGGCGTCCCGCAGCCCCAGCCCGAGGCCCTGGCCGACGAACGGCGGGGTGAGGTGGGCCGCGTCCCCGGCGAGCAGCACCCGGTCGGCCCGCCACCGGTCGGCGACCGAGGCCCGGAACGTGTACTCGGCCGCGCGCACGACCGTCACGCCGGACGGGTCGAACGGCGCGAGGAGGTGGGCCAGGGCCGCCGGCGCGGTCAGCTCCTCCACCGTCTCCCCCGGCCGCATGCGGAACTCCCAGCGGTACCGGTCGCCGGTCACGGGCATGAACGTCGCCGCCCGGCGGGGATCGCAGACCTGGTGGACACCGGCCCAGATCGGCAGCCGGGCCGGCGACCGGACGTCGAGCACCAGCCAGCGCTCGGCCGGTCCCAGATCGCGCATCGTGGCGCCGATCAGCCCCCGCACCGTGCTGTTCGCCCCGTCGCAGCCCAGCACGGCCGGCGTCCGGATGGTGTCTCCTCCTCCGGGTCCGGTGTTCAGGAGGACCTCCGCACCGGACCGGCGCAGGCCCTTGACCTCCACGCCGCGCTCCATCCGGATCGCCGGGTGCGCCGCCACCGCCTCGGCGAGCACCTCCTCCAGATCGGGCTGGTGCACCAGCGATCCCTGCGGCCATCCGTTGGACCCGGCGGCGGCATCGCGGCGGAACTCGGCGAGGAGGCGGTGACCGCGGTCCAGCAGCCGCAGCCCCTCCAGCGGCCGGGTGCGCAGGAGCAGCCGATCGGCGACCCCGGCGTCCTGCAGGACGCGGAACACCTCGTCGTCCAGGTGCACGGCACGGGGCAGCCGATAGGGCTCCCGGTGACGCTCCAGGATCAGCACCGGAAGCCCCCGGCGCGCGAGCAGCAACGCCGCCGTCATCCCCACCGGCCCGGCGCCCACCACCACCACGGGCTCCCCGGACATCGCGCCAGTCTGGTCGAGCCCTGCAGCACGTTGCACGCCGGCGGCCCGCGCTTGACGTCCACGCCCCGCTTACCCAGGGTGAAGCCGGATCGCGGTGCGGCGTCGCACCGTGCGAGCGCGTTCCGTCGACGACGACGGGCCGACGAAGGGATCTGACGTGAAGACCAAGGGCGCAATTCTGTGGGGCGTGGGCGAAGAGTGGTCGGTCGAGGAGATCGAGGTCGGTGATCCGGCTCCGGGCGAGGTGACCGTCCAGCTCGCCGCGTCGGGCCTGTGCCACTCCGACGAGCACCTCGT
>NZ_DASWSJ010000333.1:0-7042 GCF_036402745.1 Actinophytocola sp.
ACCCCACCCCACCAGGCTTGCCACACCCACCCGGCGTACTCAACCTGCCCACCCAACCCGACCTGCCCAGCCCGCCCGGCCTGCCCGATCCACCCGGCCCCTCCCGGCCACCGAGCCTGCCCAGCCCGTCGGGCCGACCCAGCTCGCCCAGCCCATCCGGCCTGCCCAACCTGCCCGGCCTCCTCGATCTGCCAGCTCCATCAACCCCTCCAACCCCACCGGCCCAACTCCCCAGCCCCACCACCCCAAGCCCCCGCACCCTCGCCAACGGCCGGCGGCACTGATGGGCTGGAACAACCCCCCAGTCAGCTGGTCAGAACTGGAGCGCATCCTCTCCGGCCGGCCACCGGACAAAGGCCGGCCAGGAGACAGCCAGCCGGGAGACGAGCAGCCGAAAGGCGACGGCGGCGACAGCCCAGCCTGGACCAGGCACCGCGAGCGCTACTCCGCGCCAGCCGGCATCGGCCCACCTGGCCCCACCGACCTCGCCGGCGCCGACACCCGCACCCCCTACGCCGAGCTCCACTGCCACTCCAACTTCAGCTTCCTCGACGGCGCGAGCCACCCCGAGGAGCTGGTCGAGGCGGCCGCACTCCTCGGCCTCGACGCCATCGCCATCACCGACCACGACGGCATGTACGGCGTCGTCCGCTTCGCCGAGGCGGCCAAGGAACTGGGCGTCCGCACGGTCTTCGGCGCCGAGCTCAGCCTCGGCCTCAGCCAGCCGCAGAACGGCGTCGCCGACCCGGAGGGCGAGCACCTGCTGCTCCTCGCCACCGGCACCACCGGCTACGCGCGCCTCTGCCGCACCATCACCTCCGGCCAGCTCGCCGACAGCGAGACAGGCAGCGAGACAGGCAGCGAGACAGGCGGCGAGACAGGCAGCGAACGAGGCCGCAGCGAAAAAGGCCGCCCCATCTACAACCTGGCAGAGATCGTCGAGGAAACCACCGGCGAGTGCGTCGTCCTCACCGGCTGCCGCAAGGGCGCGGTCCGCGCGGCACTCCTGCGCGACGGCCCGAACGCGGCGTTCGCCGAGCTCGTCAAGCTCACCGAGGCGTTCGGTTCGGACCGGGTGTTCGTCGAGCTCATCGACCACGGCCTGCCGCTGGACACCACGCACAACGACCTGCTCGTCAAGATGGCCAGCGAGCTCCGGCTCCCGGTCATCGCCACCAACGCGGTGCACTACGCGCAGCCCAACCGCGGCGACCTCGCCGCCGCCATGGCCGCCGTGCGGGCCCGCCGCTCACTCGACGAGCTCGACGGCTGGCTGCCGCCCGCGCCCACCGCGTACCTGCGCTCCGGCGCCGAGATGGGCCGGAAGTTCGCCCGGTACCCCGGCGTCGTGCAGCGGGCCGCGCTGCTCGGCCTCGAGCTGTCGTTCGACCTCACCCTGGTCGCGCCCAACCTGCCGCCGTTCGAGATCGACGGGCACACCGAGATCAGCTACCTGCGCGAGAAGACCTACACCGGCGCACTCGCCCGCTACGGCACGCCGAAGGACAACCCGAAGGCGTACGCGCAGCTGGCGCACGAGCTGCGGGTCATCGAGGACCTCGGGTTCCCCGGCTACTTCCTCATCGTGTCCGACATCGTCGACTTCTGCCGCAGCAACGGGATCTACTGCCAGGGCAGGGGATCGGCGGCCAACTCGGCGGTCTGCTACGCGCTCGGCATCACCAAGGTCGACGCGGTCCGCTGGGAGCTGCTCTTCGAGCGCTTCCTCGCCCCGGCCCGCGACGGCCCGCCGGACATCGACCTCGACATCGAGTCCGACCGCCGCGAGGAGGCCATCCAGTACGTCTACGAGCGCTACGACCGCCGGCACGCGGCCCAGGTGGCCAACGTCATCTCCTACCGCGCCAAGTCGGCGGTCCGCGACATGGCCAGGGCGCTGGGCTACTCACCCGGCCAGCAGGACGCGTGGAGCAAGCAGATCGACCGCTGGGGCCCGCTCAAGTCCACAGTGGACGACAACGACCACGACGTGCCGGTCGCGGTCCTCGAGCTGGCCGGCCAGCTCGAGAACTTCCCTCGGCACCTGGGCATCCACTCGGGCGGGATGGTCATCTGCGACCGCCCGGTCAGCGAGGTGTGCCCGGTGGAGCGGGCGCGGATGGACAAGCGCACCGTCCTGCAGTGGGACAAGGACGACTGCGCCGCGGCCGGCCTGGTCAAGTTCGACCTCCTGGGCCTGGGCATGCTCTCCGCGCTCCGCTACATGGTCGAGCTGGTCACCGAGCACCACCACCACGAGGTGAACATCGACAACCTCGACCTCGAGGACGAGCACGTCTACGCGATGCTGTCCCGGGCCGACTCCGTCGGAGTGTTCCAAGTGGAGAGCCGGGCGCAGATGGCCACGCTGCCCCGGCTCAAGCCCGCGGAGTTCTACGACCTGGTGGTCGAGGTCGCGCTCATCCGCCCCGGCCCCATCCAGGGTGGCTCGGTGCATCCCTACATCCGCCGGCACAACGATCAGGAGGAGATCACCTACGACCATCCATTGCTGAAGAAGGCCCTGTACAAGACCAAAGGCGTCCCGCTGTTCCAGGAGCAGCTGATGCAGATAGCCGTCGACGTGGCCGACTTCACCCCGGCCGAGGCCGACGAGTTACGCCGGGCGATGGGTGCCAAGAGGTCGACCCACCGGATGGAACGCTTACGCGAGCGGTTCTACGAGGGGGCGGCGGCGCACGGCATCGGCGACGAGCTGGCCGGCCGGATCTACGAGAAGCTGATGGCGTTCGCCAACTTCGGCTTCCCCGAGAGCCACGCGCTGAGCTTCGCGTATCTCGTGTTCGCGAGCGCGTGGTTCAAGCTGTACTACCCGGCCGCGTTCTGCGCCGCACTCCTGCGGGCCCAGCCGATGGGCTTCTACTCCCCGCAGTCCCTGGTGGCCGACGCGAGGCGGCACGGCGTGACGGTCCGCGGCCCGGACGTGAGCGCGAGCCTGTCCTACGCCACCCTGGAGTTCACCGACTCCCACGACGCGCCCCGGGACCCGCGAAACCCCGACGACCACTCGGGCCCGGCGATCCGCCTCGGCCTGGGAACCGTCCGCACCATTGGCGACGACCTGGCCGGGAAGATCGCCGACGAACGCGAGGCCAACGGTCCCTACAGGTCCATGACCGACCTGGCCAGACGCGTGCAGCTGACCAGGCCCCAGATCGAGGCCCTGTCCACGGCCGGCGCGTTCGACTGCTTCGAGGTCAGCCGCAGAGAGGCCCTGTGGGCGGCGGGAGCGGTGGCCGGCGAACGTCCGGACCGCCTCCCCGGCACGACGGTGGGCGCGACGGCGCCGCCGCTCCCCGGCATGACCCCGCTCGAACTGGCGGTGGCGGACGTCTGGGCCACGGGCCTGTCCCCGGACACGTTCCCCACGGAGTTCCTGCGCGAGCACCTGAACGAGCTGGGCGCCGTCCCGGTAGCGAACGTGTCCGAAGAGGACGACGGCTGCCGAATCCTGGTGGGCGGCGCGGTCACCCACCGCCAACGGCCCGCGACAGCAGGGGGAGTGACGTTCCTGAACCTGGAGGACGAGACGGGCATGATCAACGTGGTCTGCTCGCCCGGCCTGTGGACCCGCTACCGCCGAATAGCAAGGAACTCCTCGGCCCTCCTGGTCCGCGGAATGGTGGAAAGCGCGGAAGGCGTGACAAGCATCCTGGCCGACCACCTGGAAGCCCTGGACCTGAGCATCCCCGCCAAATCCCGCGACTTCCGCTAACCCACACCACAAATTCGCCTCGGCCGGCGAAACACCAGGCCACCGCCGCGGCGACCCAACGGAACCGACCAAACTCTCCACTCACTCGCCCAACTTGTCCACAGGCGACAGCGATCCCTGGCTTCAGCCACCTCGACCGGTAGACTGGAACGTGGGTGGCCCCCCGGGAGTGGTGGGGTATGCCGCCGCGAGGCCGGCACCAACCCGAGTCTCGTGGCGCCGCCAGCGGCCACGCACGCGCCGAGGGCCCCACCGGCGCAGCCGGCGACCAGGTTCCGCATCCGGCGCGGCAGGCTGCCTAACCACCAGGCCGCCCAGCCCCACGGCCGCCTACCACCATCGCCGACCTTCGCCGCACCGAGCGAAATCGCCGGATTCCGGCCAATGGGCGCTATGTCCTTGCACGGCAACGGTTCTAAGATCCAGGAGTGCCGTCGCAGCGTCGCGATCCCGAAGCGGGCAAGGATGGGCTCGCCGTCATCGTCGTCGGGGTCGACGGTGGGGTTCGGGCCCAGCACGCCGCCGCCTGGGCCAGCGGCCTCGCGCGGCGCGAGCGGGCGCTGCTGGTGGTCGTCTACGTCGAGCCGCTCGGCAGCGCCGCGTACTGGTCACCCATCGGCATGGCCACCGCCGCCGAGGCCGCCAACGCCTTCGTCGCCGAGCTGCATCAGCTGGCCGTCCGCTACCTCGACGCCGCCGGCATCTCGTGGGAGCTCGTTCACTACCGCGGCGACCCCGCGCACGGGCTCGAGGCCGTCGCCGAGGACCGGCGGGCCGACTGCATCGTCGTCGGGCGCGGCGGCGGAGTCGCGAAGTCGCTCATCAACGACGCGCGCCGCCCTGTCGTGGTCGTTCCCTAGAGTGCCCCTCATGACCGAACGTGGCGAGGACTACCGGGACGCCATCCTCACCGGACAGCAGTGGACGCAACGTCACTTCGAGAAATGCACCTTCGTCGAGGCCGACCTACGCGGCCTGGTCACCAACGGCTGCACGTTCGACCACTGCGACTTCACCCGCGCCGACCTCGGCGAGTCGCGCCACACCTCGAGCGCGTTCCGCTCATGCACGTTCAACCGCGCCACCCTCACCGACAGCGCGTTCACGGCATGCAGCCTGCTCGGCTCGACGTTCCTGGACTGCCGCTTCCGCCCCTGGACCATCAGCGACTGCGACCTCACCCTCGCGAGCCTCACCGAAGCCAGCCTCCGCAAGACCACGCTGGCCGGCCTTCGCCTCCGCGAGGCCAACCTGATGGGCGCCGACCTCCGCGACACCGACCTGCGCGACTCCGACCTCACCGGCGCCCGCCTCGCCAACACCCAGTTCGCCGGCGCGGACCTACGCGGCGCGCGAATCGACGCCACCGGCCTCGTCCACGGCAAGCTCGCCGGCGCGCGGGTCGACCTGGACCTGGCGGTGGCGTTCGCCGCCGCCCACGGTCTCCACATCGAGGGCTAAACACGGCCCACGCCGCGCCTAGCCGCGCGGCCGATCCCGCCCGCTGATCTCCACCAGCCGGCCCAGCGCGACCAGCTCACCGATCGCGTCCGGCAGCAGGTACGCGGTCCCGCCGCCCGGCTGTTCGAACCACGGGATCGCCGCGCCAGTCAGGACCTGAACCGGCTGGCGCACCCGGTACGCGTGGTACGGGCGCTCGACCCACTCCGGCACCAGCGACCGCTCACTGAACGGCGTGCCGACGGCATAGACGAGGTTGCCGTCGTCCTCACCGAAGCGGTCGATCTCCGTGCCGGGCTCGAGTTCCACCAGACGCTTGCCGCGGAACAGCGTCAGCGGCGGCTCGCCCGGCAGGGGGCCGATCGGCCAGTCCTGGTTGGCCGGCGGCGCCGCGCTCGGCTCCGGACGCCCACGCCCCGGATCCGGTCGAGGCGCCTCAACCCGTACGGGCTCGGACCGGTCGAAGCCTGTCCCCGGCACATCGGACCGCAGGGGACCAGCTCCCAACGGCGCGCCCCGCGGCGACTCCGGCCGCTCAGCGCGATCGAATTCCGGCCGCCCGAACTGAGTCTGCTCAAGCTCCGGACGATCGTGCCGCCCAACATCAGCCCGCCCGAACGCACCCGGCCCGACATCTGGCTGATCGAATCCGCCTCGCTCGGCGCCGGGCCGGCCGAAGTCTGGCTGCCCGGCATTGGGCTGATCGAACCCGGCGCGCTCGGCGCCCGTGCGGCCGAACTCCGGCTGCCCGATGTCGGGCTGATCGAACTCGCCTCGCTCGGCACCGGGCCGGCCGAAGTCTGGCTGCCCGGCATTGGGCTGATCGAATCCGCCTCGCTCGGCGCCCGGCCGGCCGAACTCAGGCCGGCCGGCGTCTGGTTGATCGAATCCGGCCCGCTCGGCGCCTGCGCGGCCGAAGTCCGGCTGCCCTGCGTCGGGCCGCCCGAACTCAGGTCGCCCGGTGTCCGGCCGACCGAATCCAGACTGCCCCGCACCGGCCCGACCGAAGTCGGCACGTTCGGCGTCGGCCCGGGCGAAGTCGGGCTGTCCGGAGTCGGGCTGCCCGAAGTCTGGCCGTTCCGCGTCGGCTCGGCTGAAGTCGGCTCGTTCGGTGTCGGGGCGACCGGTGTCGGGCCGGCCGAAGTCGGGGCGGCCGTTCTGCGGTCGGGGTGTCTCCGGACCGCCGAAGGCGCCTTGGTCGGCGTCCGGGGTTCTGAAGGCCGCGCCCTCGGAGTCCTCCCGGCCGAGGTCGCTGCGCGCACCGTGCCGTCCCACCTCGGCGCCGCCGGCCTCCGAGCCGGCGTCCGACCGGCTACGACGGCCGACCGGCTCACCATCGGATCCGCGGAAGTCCGGCCCACCGGCATCCGGCCCGCCGAGCCCGGGCATGCCGAAGACCGTGGGCTCGGAGTCATGCCGCCCACCGCGGCCGGGCTCGCCCCCGAAAGCGGCAGGCTCGCCCACCTCGGAACGGCTGGCCCGACGCCCCGGCTCTGGCCGGTCCGACTCGTGGCCCGCCTCGGCGCCGCGACCGCCCTCGTAACCGGCGGCGCCACCCACACCGGTCCGACTGCGACGACCAGAGGAGGCCGGCTCAGCGTCAGCCCCCCGCGACCCGGGACGACCGGTGTCCGGCCCGCCGTGGTCACCAAACGCAGCCGGCTCATCGTCGGAACCCCGGAACCCGGGACGCTCATCCGGCCCGCGGCCAGGAACGCCACCGTAGCCGGGACGCCCATCCGGTCCGTCGGCTTCCGGCCCGCCGCGCCCGGACATCCCGAAGGCGGGCTCGCTGTCGGAACCGCGGTAGCCGGGACGTCCGTCCGGTCCGCCGGCATCCGGGCC
>NZ_DASWSJ010000334.1:0-3492 GCF_036402745.1 Actinophytocola sp.
CCGACGAGGACGGCCTGCGCCCCCATCTCCTCCAGCCGGGCGGACAGCTCCGACTCGGGCAGTGCGGGATCCATCGGGGCGACCACCAGCCCGGCTCGCGCCGCCCCCAGGAGCCCGACGACGAACTCGGCCTGGTTGGCACCCACGAGGCCGACCGGGTCCGCCCGGTGCAGCCCCATGTCGCGCAGGCGGCCGGCGACGTCGTCGACCAGGCCGGCCAGGGTGCGGTAGGACAGGGTCGTCCGGTCCGCGCCGACCACGAGCGCTCGGGCGCCGGGACGGTCCCGCACCTGCCGATCGAGGAGATCGACGAGTCCGGTGACGTCCGGCGGCAGGTACCTGGTCATCGCGCGGCCGCCCGCCTCAGGGACGTCGAGGCGATAACGTTCACGGCCGCGATCACGAGCACGGGCAGGACCGGTGCGTAGGGGTGCGCGTGGCTCAGCGTCCAGTCGCCGATCAGGGCGCCGGCGGCCATGGCCACCAGGACACCGGTCAGCCGGCGCGCCGGGTGCGCCTTGAGCGACCAGGTCGCGATGCCGCTCGTCAGGCTGATGAAGGTGGCGGACGCCGCCGTGGTGGAGATGCCCGGCACGTGCAGTGACCGGACGGCGTTCATCTGCATGCCCATCGCGCACGCGTTCAGTCCGATGAGGAGGTACGTCATCGCGGACGGCGAGGTCACCATCCACACGACGAGGAAGCCGACCTGCAGGACCAGCACGGCCCAGAGGGTGGCCGACACGCGGCGCGGCCACACCTGGAGGACCTCGCTGTCCTCCACCTCCTCGTCGCCGTTGAACGGCTTCAGGATCCACATGGACAGCGCGGCGCCGACCGCGAAGGCGGCGAGGGAGACGAGCACGGTCACCGGGTTCGGGCCGGCGGGCGGGCGAGTGCCGGCGGCGCCGACGCCGAGAAACACGATGTTCCCCGTCTGGAACCCCGAGAAGACCTTTCCGAAGGAGAGGAAACAGATCGCCTCGTAAATACCTGACGCGAACGCCAGCGCCACGAGCAGCCGATCGCGAACTACCAGCAGCACCGGCGCCACATGCGCGGCACCTCGGTCCACTCGCCGATCGGTAGGCGGTTCAGTGAGCATGATTCCTCCTGCCGAACAGACGTCGGGTCACATTTGCGAGTTTGCGCCCGCGTGACGGGCAGGTCCAATACGCACTGGTGAACCATCAACAGCGAACGCCTATCAATGAAAATCGGTTATGGATTGTTCGGCGACAAATCTTGGACGTGCGCACGCTTGCTGCGGACCGTGGGAGGTGACGGCATACCGGCACGACAGGGAGGACCTCGGACATGACGATCGCGTCCGCACCGGGGGTCACGGCGACCGCCGGCGACGCTCCGGCCGAGCGCACCGACGGCTACCACCTGGTCGTCGACGCGCTCAAGCTCAACGGTGTCGAGACCATCTACGGCGTGGTGGGCATTCCGATCACCGACCTGGCGCGGCTCGCGCAGGCGTCGGGCATCCGCTACCTCGGGTTCCGCCACGAGAGCAACGCCGGGCACGCGGCCGCGGCGGCAGGGTTCCTCACGAAGAAGCCGGGCGTGTGCCTGACGGTGTCCGCACCGGGCTTCCTCAACGGGCTCGTCGCGCTCGCGAACGCCACCACGAACTGTTTCCCGATGGTGCAGATCTCCGGGTCCAGCGAGCGGCGCATCGTCGACCTCAAGCAGGGTGACTACGAGGAGCTCGACCAGAAGACGGCGGCCGAGCGGTTCGCCAAGGCCGCCTACCGGGTGGACCGCGTCGAGGACATCGGCCGCGGGGTCGCCCGGGCCATCCGCACCGCGACGTCCGGCCGCCCCGGCGGTGTCTACCTCGACATCCCCGCCGCGGTGCTGGGCGAGGTCATGGACGCGGCCGCGGGCGCCGCGACGCTGTGGCGGGTCACCGATCCGGCCCCGCGTCAGCTGCCCGCCCCCGAGGCGGTGGACCGCGCGATCGCCCTGCTCGCGGGCGCGGAGCGGCCGCTGGTCGTGCTCGGGAAGGGTGCGGCGTACGCGCAGGCGGACGAGCAGGTCCGGCGGTTCGTCGAGACCACCGGCGTGCCGTTCCTGCCCATGTCGATGGCCAAGGGCCTGGTGCCCGACGACCACCCGCAGTCGGCGGCCGCCGCCCGTTCACTGGCGCTGCGCAGGGCCGACGTCGTGATGCTCGTCGGCGCGCGGCTGAACTGGCTGCTCGGCCACGGCGAGGCACCGCGGTGGAACCCGGCGGCGAAGTTCATCCAGGTCGACATCGAACCCACCGAGCTGGACAGCAACCAGCCCATCGCCGCCCCGCTCGTCGGCGACGTCGGCTCGGTGCTGACCGCGCTCCTCGAGCGGACCGGGCCCGGCCGGATCACGGTCGCCGAGCCGTGGCGCCAGGAGCTCGCGGCGCACGCGGCGCGCAACGTCGCCACGATGTCGGCGCACCTCGCGGCCGACCCGCACCCGATGCAGTTCTACGGGGCGCTGGGGGCGGTACGCGACATCGTGCGCGCGCGTCCCGACGTCTACGTCGTCAACGAAGGCGCCAACGCGCTGGACTTCGCCCGCAACGTGATCGACATGGCCGTGCCACGCCACCGGCTGGACAGCGGCACCTGGGGCGTCATGGGGATCGGCATGGGCTACGCGATCGCCGCCACGGTCGAGAGCGGCGCCCCGGTCGTGGCCGTGGAAGGCGACAGCGCCTTCGGGTTCAGCGGGATGGAGCTGGAGACGATCTGCCGCTACCAGCTGCCCGTCGTCACCGTCGTCCTCAACAACGGCGGTGTCTACAAAGGCGACGGGGTCAACCGCGTCTCCGCGGACCCGTCGCCGACCACCCTGATGCCGGACGCCCGCCACGAGCTGCTGATCGAGGCGTTCGGCGGCAAGGGCTACCACGTGACCACCCCCGCCGGACTCACCGCCGCCCTCACCGCGGCGCTGGACTCGGGCGGCCCGGCGCTCATCGACTGCGTCATCGACCCCTCGGCCGGCACCGAGAGCGGCCACCTCACGAGTTTCAACCCGACCGGCATCACGGTCGCCCCGCCCCGCTGACCGACCACCAATCGTCTATAAAGGACACAGTGATGACTGACCTACCACTCGCCGGAATCAAAGTGATCGACTTCACCGGGGTGCAGGCCGGCCCGGCCTGCACGCAGATGCTCGCCTGGTTCGGCGCCGACGTCCTGAAGGTCGAGCGGGTCGACGGCGGTGACGTGACCCGGCACCAGCTGCGCGACCTCCCCGATCTCGACGCCCTGTACTTCACCATGCTGAACAGCAACAAGCGCTCGCTCGCGATCAACACCAGGACCCCGGAGGGCAAGGAGGTCATGGAGACGCTGATCCGGGACGCCGACATCCTGGTCGAGAACTTCGCGCCGGGGGCCATGGACCGGATGGGCCTGTCGTGGGAGTTCCTCCACGAGCTCAACCCGCGCCTCATCTTCGGCTCGGTCAAGGGGTTCAACGACGACTCGTCCT
>NZ_DASWSJ010000335.1:0-2510 GCF_036402745.1 Actinophytocola sp.
GGTTGACTCGGATCGCCGGCTCAGCGACCCCTCCACTGCGGTGGCCGGCGCTCGGCGAAGGCCCGGGCGCCTTCCTGCGCGTCGGCCGAGGCGAACACCGGCTCGGTGTAAGCCGCCTGCCGGGCGAACAGCTCCGCCTCCGGCCAGTCCACGGAGTCGACGGCGAGCGCCTTGGCGGCGGCCACCGCGAGCGGCGCGTTCGCGGCCACAGCCGTCGCGAGCTCGCGGGCTGCGTCCAGCGCGGTCCCGTCCTCGACCACCCGGTTGACCAGCCCGTGGTGCGCCGCCCGCTCGGCGCTCAGCGGGTCGCCGGTGAGCAGCAGCTCCAGCGCGATCGCGCGGGGCAGCCGCCGGGGGAGGCGCACCGCGCCACCGGCCCGGGCGATCAGCCCGCGCTTCGCCTCGGGCAGCCCGAACCGCGCGCTGCGTCCGGCCACGACGAGGTCGCAGGCCAGCACCAGCTCGAACCCGCCGCCGAGCGCCCAGCCCTCGACCGCGGCGATGAGCGGCTTGCGCGGCGGCGCCTCGACCAGCCCGCCGAACCCGCGGCCGGCCACGTGCGCCTTCTCGCCGGCCAGGAACCGCTTGAGGTCGGTGCCCGCGCAGAAGGTGCCGCCGCTGCCGGTGAGCACGGCGACCCGGAGCTGCGGGTCGTCGTCGAGCCTGGTCAGCGCGGCGGCGATCCCCTCCGCGGCGGCCAGGGTCATCGCGTTGCGCTGCTCCGGGCGGTCGATGGTGACGGTCATGACCGCGCCGTCGATGGCGACGGTGACCTCACTCGTCATCGCGGCGCCATGCGGATGCCGCCGTCCAGCCGGATCGTCTCGGCGTTGACGTACGGGTTCTGCAACAACGTCAGGGCCATCTGCGCGAAGTCGTCGGGGTCGCCCAGCCGCTTGGGGTGCGGGACGGACGCGGCGAGGCCGTCGCGGATGTCCTGGCGCAGCCGGGCCAGCATGGGGGTGTCGAAGATGCCGGGGGCAATGGTGTTCACCCGGATCTGCGCGCCGGCGAGGTCACGCGCCGCGACCAGCGTCATGCCGTGCACCCCGGCCTTCGACGCGGTGTACGAGGTCTGCCCGATCTGCCCGTCGAAGGCCGCCACGGAGGCCGTCAGCACCACGGCGCCGCGCTCGCCGTCGACCGGCTCGTTGCGCGCCATCCGGGCCGCGGCCAGCCGCAGCACGTTGTAGCTGCCGACCAGATTGATCCGCAGCACCTGCTCGAAGCTGTCCAGCGCGCCGGGGTTGCCCTCCTTGTCGAGGATCCGCAGCCGGTCGCCACCCCGGCCGGCGCAGTGCACGACCGCCCGCAGCGGGCCACGCTCCTCGGCGGCGTCGAGCGCCTGGTTCATCGTCGCCTCGTCGGTGATGTCGGCGGCGACGAAGCGGGTGCCGGCACCGAGCTCCGCGGCCGCGGCCGCACCGGGCGAGGTGGGCAGGTCGGTGATGGTGACCTGGGCGCCGGCGCGGATGAGCGCCTCGGCAGTGGCCCGGCCGAGGCCGGACGCGCCGCCGGTGACGAGGGCAGAGACGTCGTTCAGTTCCACTGCTGCACTCCTAGGGGGCTCGGCGCGCGGCGGCGCGCTTGGCGAGGGACCGGCCGATGATCTCTTTCATGATCTCGGTCGTCCCGCCGACGATGGTCTGCACGCGGCCGTCGACGAAGGCCCGGGCGATCGGGTACTCGGCCATGTAGCCGTAGCCGCCGTGCAGCTGCAGGCAGGCGTCGACCACCCGCTTCTGCAGCTCGGTCGCCCACCACTTGGCCTTGGCCGCCTGGACGGCGTCGAGGGCTCCGTCGTTGAACAGCAGCACCTGCTGCTCGAGGAAGGCCCGGGTCACCTCGACCTCGGTGACCAGTTCGGCCAGCCGGAATCGGCTGTTCTGGTAGTCGAGGACCGGCTGGCCGAAGGCGTCGCGGGAGGCGGTGTAGTCGAGGGTCCAGTCGATGGCCGCCTCGCAGGCGGCCAGCGCGCGCCAGGCGATGGACAGCCGCTCCAGCGGCAGCTGGTCGGTCAGGTGGAAGAAGCCGCGGCCCTCGACCCCGACGAGGTTCGCGGCCGGCACGCGGACATCATCGAAGAACAGCTCCGCGGTGTCCTGCGCGTGCAGGCCGACCTTGCGCAGCTTGCGGCCCCGGCTGAACCCGGGCCTGCCGGCCTCCACGAGCAGCAGCGAGAACGCCGGGCGGCCGGGCTCGCCGCCGGTGCGGGCCACGACGATGACGACGTCGGACGTGTAGCCGTTGGTGATGAAGGTCTTCGCCCCGTTGATCACCCACTCGTCGCCGTCGCGCCGGGCGGTGGTGGTGATGCCGCGCAGGTTGCTGCCGACGCCCGGCTCGGTCATCGCCATGGAGGCGACCACCTCGCCCGAGGCCATGCGCGGCAACCACTCCGCCTGCTGGTCGGGCGTGCCGAGCTCGGTGAGGTAGGAGCCGACGATGTCCTCGTTGATGCCCAGGCCGGAGGCGAGCGCGGCCGCCCCGACGCGGGCGAGCTCCTCGGC
>NZ_DASWSJ010000336.1:0-10259 GCF_036402745.1 Actinophytocola sp.
GACTCGTACACCAGCACCGCGGCGAACATCCTGGTCATGATCATTCCCCCGATCCGTCTCGGGACGACCGTAGATCGAGCGACGGCTCCTGGCCATCGGGAATCACCCCGAGATCGACCCGGACTCGAGGACACGTCCGGCAGACTCGGCCGCGCGACTCGTGATCCGCCAGACGCGCCCCAAGGCCTGTCTCGTAGATCATCGGGTGAAGTCCTGCGCCGAGCACCGGAACCTCAGGGGACCGTGACGGCACCCAGCCACCACCCACCTCGATACCCACACCATCGCCGGGACGCAACGCACACTTTAAATCCCGGGGAGGGGGACTGGGTGAAGTCCTGCGCCGAGCACCGGAACCTCAGGGGACCGTGACGGCACCCAGCCACCATCCACCGGAACCTCAGGGGACCGTGACGGCACCCAGCCACCATCCACCTCGATACCCGCACTATTCGCCGGAACGCAACGCACACTTTAAATCCCGGGGAGGCGGACTAGTCGCGAAACGCGTTCCCGGTGGCGATCTTCGGGCGACCCAGCACCGGGTGCTCGCGGACGGCGGCCGCGCGGTACACCGCCACGGTGGACTCGGCGATGCCCGTCCAGTTGAACTCCGTGCTCAGCCGGGCCTTCGCGGCGCGGGCGCGGCGGGCGGCGGCGGCCGGGTCGGCCAGCACGGTCCGGATGCCCGCCACGATCGCGTCCACGTCGCCCGGCTCGACCGACAGGCCCGTCTCGCCGTCGACGACCAGCTCCGCCAGGCCGCCGGCGGTGGAGGCCACCAGGGGAGCGCCGGCCGCGGCGGCCTCCAGGGCGACGATGCCGAACGGCTCGTAGCGGCTCGGCAGCACCACCACGTCGGCCGCCGCCAGCAGGGCCACCAGCGAGCGGTCCGGCAGGTGCCCCACGAAGTCCACCGACCGCCGCACCCGCAGCTTGCGGGCCTGCTCCACGAGCGCCGCCGCCTGCACACCCTGGCCCGCCACCACCAGCCGGGCGCCGGGATGCGCGCGCCGCAGCCGGGGGAGCGCGGCCAGCAGGTCGTGCACGCCCTTCTCCCACTCCAGCCGGCCGAAGTACAGCACCAGCGGCGCCCCGTCGGGGCTGTGCCGGGCCCGCGCGGACCGGACCGCCGCCGCCGGGACGCGCCAGCCGCGCGGCTCGATGCCGTTGTGGATCACCGCGATGTCCGCCGGCTCCACCTCGAACAGGTGCGCCACCTCGGCCCGCATCGCCGTGGAGCACGTGATGAGGCTGTCCGCCCGGTTCGCGAGCCACCACTCGACCGAGTGCACCTGCTGGTTCAGCCGCTGCGAGAGCCACCCGCTGTGCCGCCCGGCCTCCGTGGCGTGCATCGTCGCCACCAGCGGCACGCCGGCGTGCTCGGCCAGCGTGATCGCGGGGTGCGTGACGAGCCAGTCGTGCGCGTGGACGACGTCCGGGCGCCAGCCGTCGAACAACGCGAGGCCGGCGCGGATCATGCCGTGGCCCATCGCGAGCGTCCACGCCACGAGGTCCTTCTCGAACAGCAGGTGCGTCGGGTCCTCGGCGACCCGGATGACCCGCACGCCCTCGGGCACGGTGTCGGTCGTCGGGTGGGTGAGCGCGTCCGTGCCCGCCTCGGGCCGGCACAGCACGACCACCTCGTGCCCGAGCGACGTGAGGTGCCGGGCCAGCGCGTGCACGTGCCGCCCCAGCCCGCCGACGACGACCGGCGGGTACTCCCACGACAGCATCAGCACTCTCACGAGACCAACCCCCGAGCGTCCAGGTGCCCGAACACGCCGTCCTCGGCACGCAGCTCGCCGGCGCGGCCGCGGGCCCCCGACCGCTGGCCCGCGCGGATCATGCCGGCCAGCTCGCCGAACCGGTCGCCGTGCACCTTCGCCCGGCGGCGCGCGTAGTCGGCCGCCGAATCCTTCGTGACCATGAACGCCCAGTCGCTCGACAGCGTCAGCAACGCCTCGCGCACCAGCTGGTCCCGCGCGGGGTCGCGGACCGCCGGGTCCTGCGGCGGGAGCGCGAGCAGCTCGTCCTGCACTGCCGCGCCCGCGGCCACCAGGTCGGACACCTGTTCGCCGTCCCACACCCGCCAGTCCTTGCCCGACCCCCACGACGACGCCGGCAGCTCCACCGGCGCGCCGACGTGCCCGGCATCGACCGCCCCGCGCAGCGTCGTGACCCGCACGCCCGCCGCCGGCAGCCCGCGGAGCACGGCCTCGAGCCACGCCGGGCCCTCGTGCCACCAGTGGCCGAACAGCTCGGTGTCGTAGGCGGCGACCACGAGCCCCGGCGTGCCGTGCCGGTCGCGCAGCGAGCGCAGCCGGGCGAGCACCGTGGCGACGAAGTCCGCGGCGTGCCGGGCCACCGCCTCGGCCGCGAGCGCCGGGTCGTAGGGCCGTTTCCCGTCCGGCGGCACCTGCTTGCCGGTGACCCGCGCGGGTTTGAGCCCGCTGGGGTGGTCGTAGGTGTGGAAGTCGCGGTAGGCGGCGTCGCCGGGGTAGCCGGCCTTCGGCGACCAGACCCGGTAGGTCACCTCGAGGTCGCGGCCGAAACACACGACGCCGGAGTCGCCGACCGGGTGGCCCGCGTGCGTGTCGCCGTGCAGGGCCGGGCCGTCCACGAGGAACCGCTCGACCCCCGCGGCCGCGTAGCCGTCCTCCATGCCCGGCGCGTAACCGCACTCCGGCGCCCAGATCCCGCGTGGTGCCCGGCCGATCCGCCGGGCGGTGTCGTCGAGCCCGGTGCGCAGCGCGAACCGGCGCACGGGCGCGCGCAGCAGCGGCTGGAACGGGTGCGTGGCCGGACCGCCGAGGAGCTCGATGACGCCACTGTCGACCAGCGGGCGCAGCACGGGGGAGAAGCCGTGCCGCCAGGTGGTCGCGAACCCGGCGAGCGCATGGCCCGCGGCGCGGTACTCGGCGGCGGCGAGGTCACGCAGCAGCGGATCGTCGCGCTGCCAGCGGGTCGCCGCGTACTGGGCGCGCAGCTGCCAGTTGCCGAGCCAGTCGTGGACCGAGCGCAGCGCGTAGGGGTCGTCGAGCTGCGCGGCGAGGACCGGGGTGACGCCGAGGGTGAGGACGTCGCGGTGGCCTTCGGCGCCGAGCCGGCGGACGAGGTCGACGACGGGGAGGTAGGAGTGCGCCCACGCCTGGTAGAGCCATTCCTCGCCGACCGGCCAGGTGCCGTGGTGGGGGAGCCAGGGCAGGTGGCTGTGCAGCACCAGGCAGAACGAGCCCTCCGCCGTCATGGGCGCCCCGCCACGGCGACGATGTCCAAACAGGACTCCAGGTCACCGGTCCCGACGGCGAAGTCCGCCGCGGTCACGCCGGCGACCGCCGCCCGCAGGTCCGCGGGCCACGGCGTGCCGGCCACCGCGACCGCCACCTGCGCGTCGATGATCGACCCGCCGAGCCCGGCGTCCAGCCCGCGCAGCCGGGGTCCGTGCGAGAGCCCGCCGAGGTACTCCACCGCGAAGCCCGCCGCGCGCAGCAGCTCGTCCATTTCCGACGGTGCGAGCTCCCTGGTGTGAAAGGGGTTCAGCGGGGTGTCCCGGCCGGGGGAGAAGGTGATCCGGTTCGGCGTGGTGACGAGCAGCCGCCCGCCGGGCCGCAGCACCCGGAAGCACTCCCGCAGGAACCCGGCCTGGTCCCAGAGGTGCTCGATGACCTGCAGGTTGGCCACGACGTCCACAGTGGACTGCCGCAGCGGCAGCGACGCGAGGTTGCCGCGCACCGCCCGCACCCGTGGGTACACCCGCGCGACGTGCGCGGCGGTCAGGACGTCGTAGTCGAGCCCGACCACGAGCCGCGCGTCGGTCGCCAGCAGGTCGGCCCCGTAGCCCTCCCCGCACCCGGCCTCGAGCACGACGGCGTTCACGCAGTGCCGCCGCAGGGCGAGATAGGCCGCCTCGTGCCGCCGGAACCAATAATTTTCCTCGACGATCCCGGGCACGGTGCGCTCGCCGGTCAGGGGCAGCTGCGCGACAGCGGGCTCGGATACCACCGAGGCAGGTTACTACGGGGTAGATAACCGGTTAGGTCGGCGAGATGGTGATCCCTACCGCGCCCGGGCCGACGTGCACCCCGATCGTCGAGCTGACCTCGGTGAACGTCACCTCGCGGGCGTCCGGGATCCGGCCGCGCAGCTTGGCCAGCACGTTGCTCGCCCGCGCCGGCGCGCCGAAGTGCTCGATCGCGATGTCGACCTGGCGGCCGCCGGCCCTCTTGACCGCGGCGTCGACCAGCCGGCGCAGCGCGCGCTCGGCGCCGAGCACTCGCTCCAGCGGCGCGACCTGGCCGTTGACCATCGTCAGCAGGGGCTTGAGGGACAGGGCGGTGCCGAGCATCGCCGTCGCCGCGCCGATGCGGCCGCCCCTGCGCAGGTACTCGAGCGTGTCGACGTAGATCAGCTCCGAGCTGGTCTCGAGCCGCCGCGCCAGCGCGTCCAGCACCCGCCGCGAGCCGCCGCCCGCGCCGGCGACCCGGGCCGCGGCGAGCACCGCGTAGCCGAGGCTCATCCCGGTGGTCCCGGAGTCGACCAGGTGCACGGGGATGCGGGCCTGCGCGGCCGCCTGCCGGGCGACCTCGATGGTCTCCGACTGGCGCCCGGAGATGTGCACCGACACCACCTCGTCGACCCCGTGGTTGGCGTGATCCTGGTACGCCCACAGGAATCCCCCGGGATCGGGGGGCGCGGTGGTGACGTTCACATCTCGCTCGAGCGCCCTGACCAGCAGCTCCTTCGGCACCACGTGCTCGGCCCGCAGGTGTTCGCCGATCCTGATCTGCATCGGGACGACAGTGATTCCCCACTGTGCGGCCAACGCGGCAGGAATGCTCGAGGTCGAATCGGTCACCAAACCAACACGGCCAGACATGAATACACGGTAACTCACCCATTCGGGTGAGCGCCGTCACCTCCACCTGGGTGACAACTGAGGAGCCGGTAAGCTACTGATTAGTAACATGCAGGTGGCCAATCACACCGTGCCAACGCACGGCCCGCGTGGCAAGGTCGGGCCAACCTCGTATTCTTTTGTCGCGCAAGCCGAATGGGCTCGTCATCGGGAGGTCGGAGCAGACCCATGCCAAACATCGTCGTGCTGGTGAAACAAGTGCCGGACACCTATTCGGAGCGCAAGCTGAGCGACGGGGACCACACCCTGGACCGGGACTCCGCCGACGCGGTGCTGGACGAGATCAACGAGCGCGCCATCGAGGAGGCGCTCCAGATCAAGGAGGCACACGACGGTGAGGTGACCGTCCTGACCGTCGGTCCCGACCGCGCCACCGACGCCATCCGCAAGGCGCTCTCGATGGGCGCCGACAAGGCGGTGCACGTCCTCGACGACGCGCTGCACGGCTCGGACATGCTCCAGACCGCCAAGGTCCTGGCCGCCGCGATCGGCACGGTCGAGGGCGTCGACCTGGTCATCGCCGGCAACGAGGCGAGCGACGGCACCGGCGGCGCCATCCCCGCGATGCTCGCCGAGCTCCTCGGCTACCCCCAGCTCACCCACGCCCGCGAGGTCACCCTCGACGGCACCACGCTGAAGGTCACCCGCGAGACCGAGGAGGGCCTCACCCACCTCGAGGCGAGCCTGCCCGCGGTCATCAGCGTCAGCGAGAAGATCAACGAGCCGCGGTACCCGTCCTTCAAGGGCATCATGGCCGCCAAGAAGAAGCCGGTGGAGACCCTCGGCATCGCCGACCTCGGCATCGACGCCGGCGACGTGGGCCTGGCCAACGCGTGGTCCACGGTCGTCGAGGCGGCACCCAAGCCGCCGCGCGAGGCCGGCCAGCGCGTCGAGGACGACGGCGACGGCGGCGTGAAGATCGCCGAGTACCTGGTCGCCCAGAAGCTGATCTGAGAGGAGAAACCAATGGCTGAGGTCCTGGTCCTCGTCGATCACCTGGACGGCGAGGTCAAGAAGGTCACCTACGAGCTGCTCACCGCGGCCCGCACGCTCGGCGAGCCGAGCGCGGTCGTGGTCGGCGCGCCCGGCACCGCCGGCAAGATCAAGGAGTCGCTGGCGTCCTACGGCGCCGAGAAGGTCTACGTCGCCGAGTCCGACGACGCCGCCGGCTACCTCGTCACCCCCAAGGTCGACGTGCTCGCCGCGCTCGTCGAGTCGGCGTCGCCGGCCGCCGTGCTGGTGTCGGCGGGCGCGGAGGGCAAGGAGGTCGCCGGCCGCCTGGCCGCGCGGATCGGCGGCGGCCTGGTGGTCGACGCGGTCGGCCTCGAGGGCTCCGGCAGCGACGTCACCGCCACGCAGTCCGTATTCGGTGGCGCGTTCATCGTCAAGTCCAAGGTCGCCAAGGGCATCCCGGTCATCTCGATCCGCCCGGGCGGCCTCGAGGCCGAGCAGGCGCAGGGCGCGGCCGCCGAGGAGACCGTCGAGGTCCCCGCCGTCGACCCGGCCAAGTCGGCCAAGATCACCGGCCGGGAGCCGGTCACCGGCGGCGACCGGCCCGAGCTCACCGAGGCGTCCGTGGTCGTCTCCGGCGGCCGCGGCGTGGGCAGCGCGGAGAGCTTCGATGTCGTCGAGAAGCTCGCCGACTCGCTCGGCGCGGCCGTGGGCGCCTCGCGTGCCGCGGTCGACTCCGGCTACTACCCGGCGCAGTTCCAGGTCGGCCAGACCGGCAAGACGGTCTCGCCGCAGCTGTACATCGCGCTGGGCATCTCCGGGGCCATCCAGCACCGCGCCGGCATGCAGACGTCGAAGACGATCATCGCGGTGAACAAGGATCCCGAGGCGCCGATCTTCGAGATCGCGGACTTCGGTGTGGTGGGCGACCTGTTCAAGGTCGCGCCCCAGCTCACCGAGGAAGCCGCGAAACGTAAGGGCTGAGTAAGGGAGTTCACCTGTCCGCCATTGATGTGTCACGGTAAGTGGCACGTGAGGTTTGCCGGGCGCCGCGTAAAACCTGAGGCATGACGCAGGCTCAGCTACTCGTCAGCACCACGGGTGATGGTTCGGCGCGGCCCCGGTACTCGCTTCTGGTGGCCCGCGACGGCGAGGAAGTCCTTGCCGCGCAACGACTTCGGTATCGTGTGTTCGCCGAGGAGATGGGTGCGACGCTGCACACGTCCACCCCCGGCGTGGACGTCGACGCGTTCGACGAGCACTGCGACCACCTGGTCGTCCGCGAGGACGCCTCCGGCGAGATCGTCGGCTGCTACCGGATGCTCCCGCCGGAGCGGGTGGCGGCCGCCGGAATGCTCTACTCCGAAACCGAGTTCGACCTCAGAGCGATCGGCGGGCTGCGCGACGCGCTCGTCGAGACCGGCCGGTCCTGCGTGCACCCCGACCACCGCACGGGCGCCGTCGTGAGCCTGGTGTGGGCCGGGATCGCCCGCTACCTGCTGCTGTCCGGCCACCGGTGGCTCGCCGGCTGCGCGTCCGTCCCGCTCGCCGACGGCGGCACGCTGGCCGCCGGCGTGTGGGACACCGTGCGGCACAAGCACCTCGCGCCGCCGGAGTACCGGGTCCGCCCGCTGCGGCCGTGGGACCCGTCCGGTGTGGAGGCGCCGAAGCGGGTGGTGCTGCCGCCGCTGCTGAAGGGCTACCTGCGGCTCGGCGCCTGGGTGTGCGGTCCACCCGCACACGACGCGGACTTCGGCGTCGCCGACCTGTTCGTCCTCCTGGGACTCGAGCACGTGGACCAGCGCTACCTGAGCTACTTCCTCGGGGAGCAGGCCCCATGAGCGGCAGCGACGGAGCGTTCGCCGTTGGCACTGCGCGCCACCCCTGGTTTCCCTCCTCGCCTTGCGGGACCGGGTGTCTCGCCGGCCGGGAGGCGCTCGTGGGGCGGGCGCGGCGGTGGTGGCGGCTCACCGCGGTCGTGTTCGTCGTCCTGCTCTCGTTGCTGCTGCTCGTCGTCCTGCCCGTCGTCGGGTCGCGGGGGCGGGAGTGGGTCGCGCGGTCGGTGTTCCGCTCGGTCCTGCTGGCCATGGGCGTGCGGCTGGAGGTGTCCGGGCGGGACGCGCTCGGCGCCCGCGGCCGCGGGGTGCTCGTGGTCAACAACCACACGTCGTGGCTGGACATCGTCGCGGTGAACGCGGTGCGGCCCATGCGTGCGATGGCGAAGAAGGACATCGCGTCGTGGCCGGTGCTCGGCTGGCTCGTGTCCGCGGCCGGGTCGGTCTACGTGCGGCGCGAGGGGCTGCGCGACCTGCCCGGCACGGTCGCCGAGCTCGCCGACGTGCTGCGCGGCGGTTCGATGGTGAACGTCACGCCCGAGGGCACGACCTGGTGCGGCCTCACCCATGGCCGGTTCCGTCCGGCGATGTTCCAGGCGGCCATCGACGGCGGGGTGCCCGTGCTGCCGGTGGCGCTGCGCTTCCGCATGAAGGCCGACGGCGCCCAGACCACGGCCCCGGCGTTCATCGGCGAGGAGACGATCATCGACTCGGTCCGCCGGGTCGCGGCGCTGCGCGGGCTGGTGCTGGAGGTCCACGTGCTGGAGGAGCTGGCGCCCGGCCGGGCCGCCGACCGGCACGAGCTGGCCGCCATGGCGGAGGCCGCGGTGGACACGGTCCTGCTCCCGTCGCCCGCCGAGCACGAGCGCCTCGCTGACGCCGAGCTACAGCGGCGGTAATGGACTGGACCTCCACCGGGGTAGAGGTTGCACCATGAGCCGGTGACGCTGGAGACGACGGAGACCGCCGAGGCCGGCTCGCTGTGGAGCGGGCGGTACCGGGCCACCACGATCGGCATGACCATGCTGGTCACGATCGCCGCGTTCGAGCACCTCGGGGTCTCGACCGCGATGCCGAGCATGGTCGCCGACCTGCACGGGGAGGCGCTGTACTCCTGGCCGTTCACCGCGTTCCTGGCCGCGAGCGTGATGGCGACCGTCCTGTCCGGACGGCTCAGTGACCGGCTCGGGCCGGTGCCGGCCCTGCTCGCCGGGCCCGCGTTGTTCCTCGCCGGGCTCGTCGCGGCCGGCGTCGCGAACGGGATGCCGACGCTGCTCGCCGGCCGCGTCCTGCAGGGACTCGGGCTCGGCACCCAGACGGTCGCCATCTACGTGCTCGTCGCGCTGGTCTACCCGAGTCGCCGCAGGCCCGCGGCGTTCGGCCTGCTCGCCGCCGCCTGGGTGGTCCCGTCGCTGGTCGGGCCGACCGCGGCCGGGCTGATCACCGAGCACGTCGGCTGGCGCTGGGTGTTCCTCGGCATCGCGCCGTTCGCGGTGCTCGGCGTGCTCCTGCTCCTGCCGACCATCCGCTCGCTGCCGACCGCGGAGGGCGCGCCGAGCACGGTCCGGCGCGGCATCGCGCCCGCCGCCGTGGCCACCGCGTTCGGCATCTCGGCCCTCAGCTGGGCCGCGCAGCACCCCTCGCTCGGCACGCTCTGGCTCGGCGTCGCCGGCGTCGCCGCGCTCGTCCCGGCGCTGCGGGTCCTGCTGCCCCGCGGCACGTTCACCGCCCGGCCCGGCCTGCCGGCGACCGTGCTGGCCAGGGGAGTGCTGGCGGGCGCGTTCTTCGGCGTCGAGGCCTACGTCCCGCTCACCCTCACCGCCGTGCACGGCTTCTCCCCGGCGCTCGCCGGCCTCCCGCTGACCGTCGGCGCGTGCGGGTGGGCGGCCGCGTCGCACTGGCAGGGCCGCTACGTCGACATCCCGCGCGACAGGCTCATCCGGCTCGGCCTCACCACGCTCGGCCTCGGGCTCGCGGGCATGGCGCTGATCGGCCCGGACTGGGGGCTCGCCTGGCTCGTGCTGCCGTGCTGGCTGGTGGCGGGCACCTCGATGGGCCTGGCCTACCCGTCGATCAGCGTGCTCAGCCTCGACTACGCCGCCCCCCGCGACCGCGGCTTCGTCTCCGCGGCCCTCCAGGTCAGCGACATGACGATGGCGGCGATCATGGTCGGCCTCGGCGGCGTGATGTTGACCACGTTCGCGTCCACCGCGCACCCGACGGCGGCGATCGTGCCGCTCAACCTGCTGCTCGCGACCGTGGCCCTCGTGGGCGCCCTCGTGTTCCGCCCGGCGCGGGAAAGGTCATGACCGTTTGCCGCCGGTCGGGGACTACCCTTGTGGCGTAATGACCTATCTCGACCACGCGGCCACCACGCCGATGCTGCCCGAAGCGGCAGCGGTGATGACCGCGCACCTGACACAAGCGCGGCCCGCCCGGGGTAACGCGTCCTCGCTGCACACCTCCGGCCGCCGGGCGCGGCGCATGGTGGAGGAGGCGCGCGAGGAGATCGCCGCGGCGCTGGGCGCCCGGCCGTCCGAGGTGATCTTCACCGG
>NZ_DASWSJ010000337.1:0-7472 GCF_036402745.1 Actinophytocola sp.
CCCCGCCGATCCGGTGACGATCCGCCGCGCCCCGCGGTCCGGGCTGCCGGGCGTCACCACGGTGTACTCGTGGTAGTAGCCGCTCGCGCAGTTGGGCAGGATCGCCTCGCGGTTCGAGAAGACCGTCCCGTCCTGCGGGTACGGGTACGGTCCGCCGGCCGCGATGAGGTTGGCCGTGTCGGTCGCCTCCGGCGGGAGGTCGCCGAGCGGCACGACGGTGTAGCTGGACGTGTCGCCACACACCGGTTGGGCGACCGCCGTCAGGCTCGCCGGCTCCGGCGCCGCGAAGCCGGCGGTCGTGAGGCCGAGGAGACCCAGGGTGGCGATCAGCAGGGTGAGTAGCGTCTTCACGGGTTTTGGTGTGACGTTGCTCATTTTCCGACCGTAACCCGTGTGCGTGACACGAAATAGACGCCGATCGTCGGGACCCGTGAGCGGGAATGACGGAGCGTTCGCCGTCTGGACGCGTGAGCGGGAGCGACGGAGCGTTCGCCGTCTGGACCCGTGAGCGGGAGCGACGGAGCGTTCGCCGTCTGGACGCGTGAGCGGGAGCGACGGAGCGTTCGCCGTCTGGACTGACGAGCGCGCGCAGGCGCGCCAGCGCCGAGCACGGGAGGAGGGAAGACTGCGAGTAGCGCAGGAGCGGAGCGAACCATCAGACACAGGAAGCGCAGGCGCGCCAGCGCCGAGCATCGCACGGAGGAAGACGGCGAGTAGCGGAGGAGCGAAGCGAACCATTCAGCACTGTTCAATGGCGTTCATGGACAGTCTGGTCATCCGTCGGGCCACGGCCGACGACGTCGCCGCGATCGTCGACATGCTCGCCGACGACCCGCTCGGCGCGAGGAGGGAGTCGCCCGGCGATGCGGCCTACGCGGAGGCGTTCAAGGAGATCGACGCCGACCCGCGGCAGCTGCTCGTGGTGGCAGAGGTCGGCGGCGAGGTCGTCGGCACGATGCAGCTCACGTTCATCCCCGGCCTGTCCCGGCGCGGGGCGACCCGGGCGCTCGTCGAGGCGGTGCGGGTGCGTTCGGACCAGCGTGGCGGCGGGCTCGGCCGCAGGCTCGCGGAGTGGGCGATCGAGACCGCGCGCGAGCGGGGCGCGGCGATGGTGCAGCTGACGACCGACGCCAGCCGGGTGGACGCGCACCGGTTCTACGAGCGGCTCGGGTTCGTCGCGAGCCACGTGGGGATGAAGCTGGCTCTCTAGCCCTCGGCGATGCGCTTGACGAGCCGGCGGTGGACGCTCTCCGGCAGCAGGTGGGCCACGTCGCCGCCGTAGGTCGCGACCTCCTTGACCAGGCTGCTGGACAGGAAGCTGTTGAGCGGCTTGGTGGGCATGAACAGCGTCTCCACGCCGGTGAGCTGCTGGTTCATCTGCGCCATCTGCAGCTCGTAGTCGAAGTCGCTGACCGCGCGCAGGCCTTTCACGATGGCCTGGATGTCGTGCTGGCGGCAGTAGTCGACGAGCAGCCCGTGCCACGAGTCGATCCGCACGTTCGGCAGGTGCGCGGCCGCCTCGGCGAGCATCTCCATGCGCTCCTCGACGGTGAACAGGCCCCGCTTGTTCTTGTTGATCAGCACGGCGACGACGACCTCGTCGAACACTGCGGCGGCGCGCTCGAGGATGTCGAGGTGGCCGTTGGTGGGCGGGTCGTAGGAACCGGGACACACCGCGCGCCTCATAAGCGCGGACCGTATCAGCAGGAACCGTTCCCGACAGGCCGACGGTGGTCTTGATCACCCGACGGGGTCACCCAGCGGGGTCGCTCACGGCGGCCCAATGCAGCTCCGTGTCGCCGTACCGGCGGACCTTGGCCGGCACCAGGGCCCCGGGCCAGTCCGGCGGGCCCGAGCGCTTGGCCCGCTCGACGACGACGAGCGAGCCCCGCCGGGTCCACCCGTTGCCGACCAGCGCGTCGAGGTCGGCCCGCAGCGCCGCGTCGTCGAGCGCGTACGGCGGGTCGGCGAGCACCAGGTCGAACGGCTCCCCCGGCGGCTCGGCGAGCACCGCGGCCACCCGGCCCTGCCGGGGCACGGCGCCGGCGAGGCCGAGGCTCGCGATGTTCTTGCGCAGCACGGCGACCGCGCCCGGGTCGGACTCGACGAGGACCGCGGTGCCGGCGCCGCGGGAGAGCGCCTCCAGGCCGAGCGCGCCGGTGCCCGCGTAGAGGTCGAGCACCCGCGCGCCGTCGAGGTCCATGGCCGCCTCGAGCGCGCTGAACAGCGCCTCCCGCACGCGGTCGGACGTCGGCCGGGTGCCGCGCTTGGGCACGGCGAGCTGCCGCCCACCCGCGATCCCCGCCACGATCCTGGTCACCCGGACATCGTGGCGCAGGCAACTGTGATCAGGGTGTCCGCCCCCACACCGCCCGATTCGCGTAGGCTCGCCCTTCCAGAAAAAGCAAACAGAGCCGACTTTCACAATCACGCAGGCACATACCGGGGAGCGGCTGGGTGTCGCACACCTCTGTCAGACAGGCCGAGATCGCGGTCGAGCAGGCGCACGTCGACGTCGTGTACGAGCGGGTCGAGGAGATGCGTACCGAGGCGCGGGACATGCGCCGCCGGGGCGACCAGCTGGCGCACGGCGCCCGCAACGAGGCCATCTTCGAGCAGGCCGCGATGCTGTTCGAACGCGACGTGATGGTGCGCCACGCCAACCAGATCCTCCGCAGCCTCGACGCCGAGCACGAGGGCCTCGTGTTCGGCCGGCTCGACACCACCGACGGCGACGACCCGGACACGGAGACGATGTACGTCGGCCGGCTCGGCATCCGGGACGTGAACTTCGACAACCTGGTCACCGACTGGCGCGCGCCCGCCGCGTCGGCGTTCTACCAGGCCACCGCCGAGCAGCCGATGAACGTGGTCCGCCGGCGGGTCATCCGCTCGACCGGCCAGTCCGTTGTGGACATCGACGACGACCTGCTGGCGCCGGACAAGCGGCCGGCCGGCATGGCGGTCGTGGGCGAGGGCGCGCTGATGGCCAGCCTCACCCGGGCCCGCGGCGACAAGATGCGTGACATCGTCGCCACGATCCAGAGGGAGCAGGACGAGGCGATCCGGGCGCCGTGGCGCGGCATCACCGAGATCACCGGCGGGCCCGGCACCGGCAAGACCGCGGTCGCGCTGCACCGCGTCGCGTACCTGCTCTACCGGGACCGGCGGCGGATGGGCGGCTCCGGCGTGCTCGTCATCGGCCCGTCGCCGGCGTTCACCTCCTACATCTCCCGGGTGCTGCCGTCGATGGGTGAGGACACGGTCGAGCTGCGCTCGCTGGGGGAGCTGCTCGACGGCTATCTCGCGGCCGGCAACGACCCGCCGGAGGTCAACCGGATCAAGGGCTCGCTGCGGATGCGCCGGGTGCTCAAGCGGGCGCTGCGCGAGGCGCCGCCGGACGCGCCGGAGGAGCTGCGGATCACCTACCGCGGCGAGGTGCTGAAGCTGGACGCGCGGGAGCTCGCGCGGGTGCGGCGGCGGGTGCACGGGCGCGGGCGGGTGCCGAACCAGTCCCGGGTCGACGCGGCCGAGGCGCTGCTGGAGGCGCTGTGGCGGCAGGCCGAGGGCCGGCCGGGCATCGACCACGACGAGCTGATCACCGAGCTCGGCGAGCGCATCGAGTTCCACCGGTTCGTGGTGGTGTGGTGGCCGATCCTCACGGCGGCCGAGGTGCTGGCGTGGTTCACCGACCGCGAGCGGCTCGCGGCGGCGGCCGGGCGGGCGCTGTCGGCCGCGGAGGTGGAGCTGCTGGCGTCGTCGTGGGACACGGCGTCGGGCCCGACGGTCGCGGACGTGGCGCTGCTGGACGAGCTGCGGGTGCTGCTGGGCCAGCCGACGAAGCGGCACCGGCGGCGGGTCGCCGCGCAGACGGCCGAGCTGCGGTCGTGGGGCATGGACACGTCGACGGCGCCGCGGCGGACCGAGCACTACGACGAGTACTCGCACATCGTGGTGGACGAGGCGCAGGACCTGTCGCCGATGCAGTGGCGCATGGTGGGCCGGCGCGGCAAGTACGCGAGCTGGACCGTCGTCGGCGACCCGGTGCAGAGCTCGTGGCCGGACCCGAACGAGGCCGAGTCGGCCCGGGCCTCGGCGATGGGCCGCGCGACGCACCGCCGGTTCACGCTGGCCACGAACTACCGCAACTCCGCGGAGATCTTCGAGCTGGCCGCCCAGGTGGTCGGCGACGTGGCCACCGCCGACCAGCTCCCGACCGCGGTCCGCAGCACCGGGGTCAAGCCGTCGATCCGCGCGCTGGCGGCCGAGGAGATCCCCGCCGCGGTCCACACCGCGGCGCTGGAGCTGCTGTCCGACGTGGACGGTACGGTCGGCGTGATCACCTCCACCGGCAGGCTGGCCACCGTCCGCGCCGCGTTGTCCGAAGTGGACGACCCGAGGCTCGCCGTGGTCGACGGCGTGGAGGCCAAGGGCCTCGAGTACGACGCGGTGGTGCTGGTGGAGCCGAACGAGCTGGTCACCGAGTCCACGACCGGCCCGCGCACGCTGTACGTGGCGCTCACCCGGGCCACCCAGCGCCTCACGGTCCTCACCACCGACCCGTCCTGGCCGGGCAACTGAGAACACCCGCACCCGACGACCGGTGGGAGACCCGGTGGGCCGCACCCCCAGCGCGGCCCACCGGGAGCACGTCACCGGACCCGGATCAGGCCCCACAGCCCCTCGCTGAGGGACCAGCGCAGCGGGCCGGTCCGGTAGGCGTGGTCACCCGGGGCGCCCGCGGTGAACCGCAGCGTCCGGACGCTGCCCACGCTCAGCGCGCCGATCGACCCCACCCGCGGCGCCACGAGGTGCTCCTCCATCGGCCAGGTCCGGCCGTGCACCAGGAACCCGTGGTTGCGGGCGCGGTCGGTGCCGCACACGACGTGCAGCCGCACCCGGTCGCCCTCCACGCACTCCAGCAGCGGCGTGCCCGGGGCCGGGTCGGCCAGCGACGGGCGGCGCGGCAGCAGGTGGGCGCTGCGGTAGTTGAACCCCTTCTGCCCTGTGTCGTCCGGCTCGTCCTCGAGGTCGCGCACGGGCTGGGTCGGGTCGCCGTCGTGGTACATCCGCACCCCGTCCTGCACCAGCAGCACCAGCTCGCGCTCGAAGGTGCCGTCCGCGTGGCGCAGCACGGCCTGCTCCCCCACCCAGTCCGACGGCGTGACGTCGGCCGGCTCGACCACGAGCGCGCCGATCAGGCCGCGGTGCCGGTGGGTCCGGATGTCCGCCCGGTCCTGCAGCAGCACGACGCCCTCGCGGTCGGCGTACCAGCGCTGCGTGTGCTCGCCGCCCGGCTTCACCGTCGAGGGCTCGTTCCGGCCGACCCACGAGCCGTCCGACGTCCGCACGTCCGCCCGCAGCAGCCCGCCCGCGTGCAGCGACACGGTCCCGGAGACCACCCGGGACGCCGGGTCGTCCTTGGCGGAGAGCCCGGGGTCGAACGGGGTCGCCTCGCCGTCGCCGGACAGCGGGTTGTGCAGCGTCACCTCCACCCACTCGCCCACCCGGCAGCGCAGCACCAGCGGCTCGCCGGGCACCTGGTCGTCCACTGTGTACACGACGGCGAGCGGGTCGGTGCGCTGGTCGCTGTAGTCGATCTCGTGAGCCGCCACCCGCACGTCGTAGTGCCGGGCGGTCGCGGGGTCGAACGGCGGCGGCGCCACCCCCGCGAAGGCACGCGGCAGCGGCGGCAGGTCGTCCACTTCGGACTCGTGCAGGCGGATGAGGCCCCACGCGCCCAGCCACGTCTCGTCCGCGGTGGTGAAGCTCCACAAGTGGTCGCCGGGCTGGGTGTCCGGGTCGAGGTGGAAGCTGAACGCCTCGGAGATGCCCAGCGTCTGCTGGTCGCGCAGCGGCGAGGTGGGGTCGTCGCGCCACACGTGCCAGCGCATCCCGTGCACGCCGAAGCTGTGCTGCTCCTCGTGCGAGCCCTGGTAGAGCCGGACGCGGAGGTGCTCGCCGGGGTACCCGCGCAGGATCGGCGTGCCGGGGTCGCCGTGGACCTCGCTGGCGAACCACTCCTCCGGCCGGTCGGGCCGCTCGTGCAGCGGCGCGCACCGGTAGCCCACGCCCATCGCGCCCTGGTCGTCGAGCGCGCCGGGGAACGCCGGCGGGTTGATCGGCACGCCCGCGTCGCCCGCGCCGTGCTCGACGAGCGGCACGAAGTCGGCCACGCCCAGCACCTGCTCGCGGAACGCGGTGCCGTCCGGGAGCTTTACCACGGCCTGGTTGTCGTTGCGCACCTCGCGCGAGTGGTCGTGCGGGTCGACCCATTCCGCGCCGGCCGGCTCGGCGATCATCGCGCCGAACAGGCCGTGCCGCTGGCGCTCGTTGGCCAGGAGGTGGTCGTGGAAGAACACGACGCCGAACTCCTCGTCGCAGTACCAGCGGTAGATCCAGCTGCGGTACCGCGCGCGGGCCTGTTCGCCCTCGTCCAGGGTGGCCGTGCCGGACAGGTAGTTCCAGCCGACGCTCGCGCCGTCGGACACCAGCGGGTCGAACTTCACGAGGTGCACGTGCAGCCCGCACTCCGGCTGGAACGGCAGCACCTGGTCGAACGCGGTCGGGGGCTGGCAGCCGATCGGCAGCTCGTTGGTGAGCGTCAGCTCCAGCACCTCGCCGGCCCGCGCGCGGATGGCGATCGGGCGGACCTCGCGGGTGCCCTCCTCGAGCTGGCGCTGGAACCGCGCCACCCCGCCCGCCTCGTCGATCTCCTCCTGCAGCACGAAGAACACCGCGCGGTGGTCGTGCCAGCTGCTGTGGTGGTCGCCGCCGGCGGACTCGTAGTAGTCGACCGTGCCCTGCAGCACCACGAGGTGGTAGCGGCGCACCGGCGCCTCGGGGTCCACTGTGGACTTGGTGAACGCCTCGCCCGGCTGCGGGTCGGGGCAGAAGGCGTTGCGCTCCAGCTCGGTCGGCTCGCGGCCCATGCCCTCGGGCATCAGCGGGGTGCGCGGCGGGCGCGGTGACTTCTGCGGGAACTCGCCGGCGATGAACGCCGGGAACCCGGGCCGTTCCGGGGTCGGCGGCACCGGGGCGGGGTGGCCGGGCAGCGGCCGCAGCGGGGCGATCGGCGTGCCGTCGGGGTAGTGGCCGGAGCCGTCCTGCAGCGTGTCGAACACCCGCCACATGCCCCACATGCCGGCGTGGAAGTGCGGGTAGAGGTGGCAGTGCCAGATGATGTCGCCGGTGGTGCGCTGCACGGAGCCCGCGCCGCCGATCGGCTCGATGGTGAACGCCTGCTGCGGGCTGATCGAGATCGAGTCGATGATCGGCGACTCGTCGTGCCCGGGCACCGCGTGCCACTGGTGCAGGTGCAGGTGGAACACGTGGGTCTCCTTGACCCCCGCGTGCACGAGCCGGATCCGCGCGCGATCCCCTTGGTAGGCATGGAGAATCGGCGTGGCCGGGTCGCCGAAGAGCCAGGAGCTGTGGTGCTGCTCCTCGCCGACGATCGCGTCGCGCGCCGG
>NZ_DASWSJ010000338.1:0-23022 GCF_036402745.1 Actinophytocola sp.
CTTCCTCGGCGGCATCCACGAGATCTACTTCCCCTACCTGCTGATGAAACCCAAACTCATCATCGCCGCCATCGCCGGCGGCATGGCCGGCGTCGGCACCGCCATGATCACCCACTCCGGCCTCGTCGCCACCCCCGCCCCAGGCAGCATCTTCGCCTACATGGCCGTCACCCCCCGCGGCGGACACGTCAGCGTCCTGCTCTCCATCGCGATGGCCACCGCCGTCGCCTTCATCGCCGCCGCCGCACTCCTCAAGTTCGGCCACGAGGCGGACGCCGCCGAGCCCGTGCTGGACGCGGCGGTGGACGCCGACGAGCTGGCGGAGTCCGGTAGCGACACCGAGCCGGCGCCCGCGTCCGTGGGGACGGCGACGTCCCGGACGCGGCCGGTGCCGGGCGGTGCCGTCGCGGCGCCGGCCCGTCCGGTGATGTCCGGCCGGGACGTGCGGCTGCTGACCGTCGCGTGCGACGCGGGCATGGGCAGCAGCGCGATGCTGGCGAGCCAGCTGCGCAACAGGCTCAAGCCCTACGGCGTGGCCGTCGAGTACGTGCCGGTCAACGAGCTCGCGGCGGACGCGACGCTCGTGCTGACCCACGCGGACCTCGCCGACCGGGCCAGGGCGACCGCGCCGCAGGCGGTCGTGGTCGAGTTCCGGATGTTCCTCGGTGACCCCGCCTTCGACCAGCTCGAGAACGCGATCAAGGAAGGCCGCGACATCCGCGGTTAGTCACACCAGCAACCAGCCCACCCGATCTGCCTCGTGAGCGATCGGGTGGGCTGGACTCAGGTGGTCTATAGACGGAGACGGTCAGGCCGGGCCCGCGCGGGTTGATCCGGCCGGCGGGCGGCACCTACGCCCGGCTCTCGGCCGCCCGCCCGGCCGAGTCAGAGGCGTAGCTCGGCGGCGACCTCGCGGGTCACGGCCTGCTGCTGGTCGACGAGGAAGAAGTGGCCGCCCGGCAGCACCGACATCCGGAACGTGCCGGTGGTGTGGTCCCGCCACGCGCGGGCCTCGTCCAGCGTCGTCTTCGGGTCGCTGTCGCCGGTGAGCACGGTGAGGCCGGCGCCCACCCTCCGCCCGGGGTCACCGATGTAGGTCTCGATCGCCGTGTAGTCGCCGCGGATCGCGGGCAGGGACATGCGGACGATCTCCTCGTCGGCCAGCCGTGCCGCGTCGGTCCCGTTGAGCAGCTTCAGCTCGGCGACGATGCCGTCGTCGTCGCGCAGGTGCACCTTCTCGTCGCGGTGCCGCGACGGCGCCCGCCGCCCGGAGGCGATCAGCGTCCGCGGCGGGTTCGCGCCCTTCTGCTCGAGCCGCCAGGCCACCTCGAAGCCGAGCACGGCACCCATGCTGTGGCCGAAGAAGACGGTCGGCAGGTCGTCGTCCAGCGCCACCAGCTCGTCGGTGATGAGGTCCGACAGCGCGGCGATGTCGTCCACACAGGACTCCCGTAGCCGGTCCTGGCGGCCCGGGTACTGGATCGACAGGACGTCGACCGCGGGCGCGAACCGGACGGCCATCGGGCGGAAGAAGCTCGCCGCGCCGCCGGCGTGCGGGAGGCACACGAGCCGGGCGACGGCGTTCGTGGTCGGCTGGTACCGGCGAAGCCAGGCAGTGGAGGTGTCTGCGGTGCGCACGGGCATCGTCCCTTCGTCGTCAGGGCCAGCCCTTCCACTCAACCGCAGCGGCGACCCGCAATTCACTAGTTCCGCTGGAGGTGCGCGGTTCGAATAACGAAAGGTGCGCGGCAGGGGAGCTCAGAGCGGGATGTTGCCGTGGTGGCCGCGACCGGCCGGTGCGCACGCCAGTACCTCGCCGAGCCGCAGGCGGGTGTGCGCGGGGTCGATCACCTCGTCCACCACGCCGATGCGCATCGCGAGCCCGACCCCGCCGGCGATGACCTCGTGCTCGGCGGCGAGCGCGGCCCGCAGCGCCGCGCGTTCGTGCTCCGGTGCGGCGGCGAGCTTCTTGCGGTGCAGGATGTCCACCGCCGCGGTCGCGCCCATCACCGCCACCTCGGCCTCCGGCCAGGTGAGCACCGCGGTGGCGCCGAGCGAGCGGGAGTTCATCGCGATGTAGGCGCCACCGTAGGACTTCCGGGTGACGAGGGTGACGCGCGGGACCGTCGCCTCGGCGAACGCGTGCAGCAGCTTGGCGCCCCGGCGCACCACGCCGTTCCACTCCTGCGTGGCTCCGGGCAGGTAGCCGGGCACGTCGACCAGCACCACCAGCGGCACGCCGAACGAGTCGCACATCCGCACGAACCGGCTGGCCTTCTCCGCCGACAGCGAGTCCAGGCAGCCGCCCTTGCGCAGCGGGTTGTTCGCGATCACCCCGACCGTGCGCCCGCCGAGCCGGCCGAGCCCGATCACGATGTTGGGCGCCCACTTGGGTTGCAGCTCCACGAACCCGTCCGCGTCCAGGATCGCGCGCACGAGCGGCCGGACGTCGTAGGCCCGCCGGGCGGTCTCGGGCAGCAGGGCCCGCAGGTCCCGCGGAGGCCGCAGCGAGCCGAGGTCGAACAGCCCGGGCTTGGCCAGCAGCGTGACGATCCCGCGCGTGGTGGCGAAGGCCTCGGCCTCGTCGGCCGTGTTCACGTGCACGACGCCGGACTTGCGACCGTGCGCCTCCGGCCCGCCGAGCCCCTCCATGTCGATCTGCTCGCCGGTCACCGACCGCACGACCTCCGGCCCGGTGACGAACACCCGGCCGGCGGCGGACATCACGACGAGGTCGGTCAGCGCCGGCCCGTACGCGGCACCGCCGGCCGCCGGCCCGAGCACGACCGAGAGCTGCGGGATCTTGCCGGACGCGCGGACCATGGCGGTGAACATCCGCCCGATGCCGTCCATCGCCGCGACACCCTCGGCGAGCTTGGCGCCGCCGGAGTGCCAGACGCCGATCACCGGGCAGCGGTCCCGGACGGCGGTGTCGATGGCGTCGACGATCAGGGGGCACTCGGCCACGCCGATGGCGCCGCCCATCCGGGTGCCGTCCGTGCAGTAGACGATCACCGGCCGGCCGTTGACGCGGCCGCGGGCGACCGCGACGCCGACACCCTCGTACCGGTGAACCAGCTCGAGCGAGCCCACGTCCAGGAAGCGCCCCATGCGACGCACCGGTTCGCGGTGGTCCTGGCCCGACTCCTCGGGACCGGCCACGGCAGCGGCGGAAAGGGTCATCGGTCACGCCCCTTGTCGTTGCTCCTGCACGTCAGTGAAGCTGGCGAACGGCGGGGAAACCCCTAGTGTTGGCGAGCTGACGGAACCAGGCAGCCACAGAAGAAGCGCGGTCGGCGCCACGGCGGAGATGTTCACCGACAAGCACTGCGGCTGACTCAGGCGGCGGCGGTGAACACGTAGGAGCCGGCGGGCACGGAGAACGTCCCCGCCGCCGTGGGCACCGCCTCCGCCGGGTAGGTGATCGTCGTCGGCTGGGACGTGGGCACCCGTACCGTGGCCGACGCCCCGGTCGGCACGGTCACCCGCAGCGTGAGCCTGCCCGCGGACACCGACCAGTCGCTGACCGCCTGCCCGTACGGCGTCTCGTACGCGGACCGGGCCGACGTGAGACCACCGCCCGGCTTCGGCGCCACGAGCAGTGTCGCGTACCCCGGGCCGGCCGGGCCGAGGCCGCCGACCTGCCGGTAGAGGAAGTCGCCGACCGAGCCGAGCCCGTAGTGGTTGAACGAGTTCATGTCCGGGTTGTTGAACGTGCCGTCCGGGTGGATGCCGTCCCAGCGTTCCCAGATCGTCGTCGCGCCGCGAGCCTGCATGTAGCCCCAGCCGGGGAAGTCCGGCTGCAGCAGGATCTGGTACGCGGTGTCGAGGTGGCCGTGGTCGGCGAGCGCCGGCAGGAGGTTCTCCACGCCGAGGAAGCCGACCGAGAGATGTCCACCGGTCGCGGCGACCTTCGTGGCGAGCTTGTCGGCCGCCGCCTGCTGCCGCGCGGCCGGCAGCAGGCCGAACGCCAGCGCGAGGACGTAGCCGGTCTGGGTGTTCGCCCCGACGGTGCCGTCGGCCGCCACGAAGCGGTTGGTGAACGCGGTCGCCACCTGGTCGGCCAGCTGCCCGTAGGACGCGGCCTCGGCGGTGCGGCCGGTGGCTGCGGCCATCCGCGCGACGAGCCGCGCCGACCAGCCGAAGAACGCGGTCGAGATCAGGTCCTGGGCGGTGTTGTCGTTGACGTTGAGCCAGTCCCCGAAGGTCCACTGGTCGCGGATCAGGTCGCTGCCCGACGTGCCGCGCAGGTAGTCGACCCACCTGGCCATCGCGGCGAAGTGCTCGTCGATCACCCGCACGTCGCCGTAGCGCTGCCAGACCGTGTACGGCACGATCACGCCCGCGTCACCCCAGCCGGCCCGCCCGGCGCCGTCGATCACGGCCGGCGCGACGTCGGTGAAGGCGCCGTCGGCCCGCTGGGCGTCGACGAGGTCGTCGGCGAACTTGTCGAGCAGGCCCTGCGTCGCCACGTTGAACGTGGACGTGCCGGCGAAGATGCCGATGTCCCCGGTCCAGCCCAGGCGCTCGTCGCGCTGCGGGCAGTCGGTCGGGATCGAGAGCATGTTGGACCGCGCGCCCCACAGGATGTTGTGCTGCAGCTGGTTCACGAGCGCGTTGGACGTCGTGAGCGTCCCCGGCTGGTCGCCGCTGGTCCACGCCGCGCGGCCGGTGATCAGGTCGGCGGTCGGCGTGACCCCGCTCGGCAGCCCGGTGACCTCGACGTACCGGTACCCGTGCACGGTGAACCGCGGCTCGTAGGTCTCCACGCCGCCGGTGCCGGCCAGCGTGAACCGGTCGGTGGCCTGCGCGGCACGCAGGTTGGCGGTGTAGACGGTGCCGTCCGCGCCCAGCACCTCGGCGTGGCGCATGGTCACCGTGGTGCCGGCCGGCCCGCGCACGGCGAGCCGGTTCCAGCCGGTGAAGTTCTGGCCCAGGTCGAACACCCACACGCCGGCCCGGGGCTGGGTGATCGCCACCGGGCGGAAGTCCCGCTGCACGGTGACCCCAGCGTCCACCTGGGACACCAGGGTGGGCTTGGCGCCGGTGCGCACGAGCGGCGCGGTCCACCCGCTGTCGTCGAAGCCGGGACCGTCCCAGCCGGACACCGCGAGCCGGGCGTCGTAGCTCTCGCCGTGGTAGAGGTCGTCGGCGCGGATCGGGCCGGCGGTCACCTTCCAGCTGTTGTCGGTCCGGATCGTCGTCGCGGTGCCGTCGGTGAAGGTGATCCGCAGCTGGGCGGAGTACCACGGCTGGGTGCCGTACCGCTGGTTGCCGGCGAAGCCGAGGCTGCCCGAGTACCAGCCGTTGCCGAGCCATGCGCCCAGCGCGTTGTCGCCCTGGCGGAGCTGCCCGGTCACGTCGAACACCTTGTACTGCAGGCGCTTGTTGTAGTCGGTCCACCCGGGCGCGAGCACGTCCGCGCCGACCCGCTGCCCGTTGAGCCGCGTCTCGTGCAGGCCGAGCGCGGTGGTGAGCAGGCGCGCGTCGGCGACCGGCTTGCTCACCGTGAAGCCCTTGCGCAGCAGGGGAGCCGGCTGGACCACCCGCACGTTGGACGCCCACGGCCCGCTGCCGTAGCCGGCGAGCACGCGCGCCGCGGGCCAGGCGCTGTCGTCGAAGCCGGGCCGCTCCCAGCCGGCCGGGCCGGCCTGGCTCGCCCGCCAGCCGCCGTCGGTCACCACCGTCGGTCCACTTTGGACGGCGAGCTTGCCGATGAGCCCGGCGGGGGACTGGGTGGTGTTCTCGGCCCGCACGGCGATCGTGTTGGTGCCGGCCGAGAGCCGTCCGGACAGGTCCACCACCGCGGCGGTCTTCCACGACTCGGACACCCGCGGCGAGGCGCTGACCTGCGTGCCGTTGACCCACACGTCGGCGGCGTCGTCGCCGGTGACCGCCAGCGTCGCGTGCGCGGGTGCGGCGGCGAGGTCGAGCGTGCGGCGGAAGTAGCGGGTCATCGCCGGCACCCCGGCCACCGGGTCGCCCTCCGGGTACCAGATCCAGCTCGCGCCGGCGAGGTCCGTGCCGCCGGCCTGCCCGATGAAGTCGGCGGTCCACTCGGTCGCCGGGGTGCGCAGGCCGGTCTCGAAGGTGCGGGTCGCGCTCCACGCGCTGGCCCGGCCCTGGCCGTCCCACACCCGGACGCGCCAGGTGTAGCGGGTGAGCGAGGTGAGCGCGGGCCCGGCGTAGCCGACGTCGACCTGCTGGCCCGAGGCGACCTGGCCGCTGTCCCAGACCGTGCCGGCGCTGCCCGAGACGGTGACCTGGTAGGCGGCCTGGCGCTGCTGGGCCGTGGTCGACGCGAGCTTCCAGCCGAACCGCGGCCGGTCCGCGGCCACGCCGAGCGGGTCGGCGCGGTGCTCGACGGTGCCGCTCTCGACCCGCAGTGGGGACGCGGCGGCGAGGTCCGGCGCGGTGACGCCGGTGCCCCACGGCGAGATGCCGTAAGCGCCGAGGTCGGCGGCGGCCGGCCACGCGCCGTCGGCGAACCCGGTCTGCTCCCAGCCCTCGGGCACGGTCCGGCTCGCCTTCCAGCTGCCGTCGGTCACGAGGTCGGTGGTGCCCCCGGCGGTGACGACCCGCACCCGCCCGAGGACCCCGGCCGGCCCGGCCGAGGTGTTCCGCGCGGTGACCGCGATCGTGTTGGTGCCGACCGCGAGCGCGGGCCGCAGGTCGACGAAGATCGCCTGCCGCCACGAGTCGCCGCCGCGCACCGAGGCCGCGAGCGGCTTGCCGTTGAGCCAGACGTCGACCGTGTCGTCGCCGGTGAGCACGACCTGAGCGTCGCTGACCGCCCCGGCGGCGACCGTGAAGGTCTGGCGGAAGTACCGATGCCCGGCGGCCACGCTGACGCGCGGATCGCCCTCCGGGTACCAGATCCAATGCGCCCCGGAGAGCCCGACCGCGGGCGCGGCAGCGGCGGCCGGCACGGCGAAGACGGCGAGGACCAGGGTCGTGACGAGCGCAGCGGCGACCGCGCGGCGGCTGTTCCGGGGCATGGCAGGGCTCCCACTCAGCAAACCGACGTCTGGGATTTAAACGTTTCATTCAGCAGGGTGTGGACAACTGTAATCACCCGGTCACACCCACGCAACGCCCAATCGGCCGCCTATCCGCGGGCATGATCGTCAGCAGCAGCGCGCGCGAGCGCCGTCCGCACGCGGGGATCGGTGTAAAGATGGGGCATGGCTGAATGCGTGCATGTCGACCAGATCAAGGACGTGACGGCGAGTTCCACCGACGGGTGCACGGACTGCCTCGCGGTCGGCGGTCAGTGGGTGCATCTGCGGGAGTGCCTGTCGTGCGGGCATGTCGGTTGTTGCGACTCCTCCCCGGGCCGGCATGCCAGCGCGCATTTCGCCGCCAGCCAGCATCCGGTCATGCGCTCGTTCGAGCCCGGTGAGGACTGGCGTTGGTGCTTCGTCGACCAGGTCATCGTGTGAACAGGGTCGAGTGCATGGAACTGACCGCGCGGAGATCCCGGTGACCAAGCCGGTGCTGCTCACCGTCGACGACGACCCCGGCGTGTCCCGGGCGGTGGCGCGGGACCTGCGCCGCCGCTACGGCGAGGCGCACCGGGTGGTCCGGGCGTCGTCCGGGCAGGAAGCACTCGACGCGCTCAAGGAGCTGAAGCTGCGCGGCGACCCCGTGGCCGCGATGCTCGCCGACTACCGCATGCCCGAGATGAACGGCATCGAGTTCCTCGAGCAGGCCATGGACCTGTTCCCCCGCGCCCGCCGCGCGCTGCTCACCGCGTACGCCGACACCGACGCGGCGATCCAGGCCATCAACCTGGTCGACGTCGACCACTACCTGCTCAAGCCGTGGGACCCGCCGGAGGAGAAGCTCTACCCGGTCGTCGACGCGCTGATCGAGACCTGGCGCAGCGCCGGCGAGACCGTGGTCGAGGAGATCAAGATCGTCGGTCACCGGTGGTCGGCGCCGACGTTCGCCGCGCGGGAGTTCCTCGCCCGCAACGCCGTGCCGTACCGGTACTACACCATCGACGAGCCGGAGGGGCAGCGGCTGCTCAACGCGGCCGCCGCCGACCCCGCCGACATCCCCGTGGTGATCACCACCGAGGGGCAGGCCCTGCTCTCGCCGACCGACGCGGAGATCGCCGGCGCCGTTGGCCTCACGGTCAACCCGGCGACGGACTTCTACGACCTGATCGTCGTCGGTGGCGGGCCGGCCGGGCTGGGCTCCGCGGTGTACGGGGCGTCGGAGGGGCTGCGCACGGTCCTCGTCGAGCGGCAGGCCGCCGGCGGGCAGGCGGGCCAGAGCTCCCGGATCGAGAACTACCTCGGCTTCCCCGACGGCGTGTCCGGCGCCCAGCTGACCGACCGCGCGCGCCGCCAGGCGATCAAGTTCGGCGCCGAGATGCTCGCCGCGCGCGACGTCACGGCGCTGGAGGTGCGCGGCTCGGCGCGGACCGTGCGGTTCGGCGACGGCAGCAGCATCGCCGCGCACGCGGTCATCCTCGCCACCGGCGTGTCCTACCGGAACCTCGGTGCCCCCGGGATCGCCGAGCTGGCCGGCCGCGGCGTGTTCTACGGCTCGGCGACCACCGAGGCACCCGAGTGCGCCGGCCGTGACGTGTACGTCGTCGGGGGAGCGAACTCCGCGGGCCAGGCCGCCGTGTTCTTCTCCCGGCACGCGCGCACGGTCACGCTGCTCGTGCGCGGGGACTCGCTGCGGGCGTCGATGTCGCACTACCTCATCCAGCAGCTCGAGGGCATCGACAACATCGCCGTGCGCACCGGCACCAGCGTCGGCGCGGCGATGGGTGCGGACCACCTCGAGCAGCTGCGGCTCGACCACGCCGACGGTTCGGACACCGTCGACACGAGCCACCTGTTCATCTTCATCGGCGCCGCGCCGCGCACCGAGTGGCTCGACGGCGTGGTGCAGCGCGACGAGCGCGGGTTCGTCTGGACCGGACCGGACCTGCTCGTCGACGGCCGGCGGCCGGCCGGCTGGACGTTGGACCGCGACCCGTTCTACCTCGAGTCCAGCGTGCCGGGGGTGTTCGTGGCGGGCGACGTCCGCGCGCAGTCGGTCAAGCGGGTCGCGTCCGCCGTCGGTGAGGGCGCGATGGCGGTCACGCTGGTGCACCGGTACTTGGAGGAGCGGTGACGGGTATCGAGCCGCAGGCGCTGCGGGAGCTGTTCCTCTTCGCGGACCTCACCGACGGCCAGCTCAACTGGATCGCCGCCAACGGCGACGTCATCGCCGTCCCCCAGGGGGAGGCCGTGTCGGTCGAGGGCGAGCCGGCGGAGTGCTTCCACGTCCTGCTGTCCGGAACGCTGAGCATGGTGCGCACCGTGCGCGGCGACGAGGTCGAGACGGTGCGCACCGACCAGCGCGGTGTCTACTCCGGAGCGGTCCGGTTCTACCTCGACGACCAGATCAGCGAGAGCTACCCGGCCACCGTCCGCGCGGTCACCGACTGCGAGTTCCTCGCGTTGCCGGCCAACGAGTTCGCGGCGAAGTTCCGCCACTGGTTCCCGATGGCGGTGCACCTGCTCGAGGGGCTGTTCGTCGGCGGCCGCAACGCCGACGAGCTGATCGGCCAGCGCGAGCGGCTCCTGGCGCTGGGCAAGCTCACCGCGGGGCTCACCCACGAGCTCAACAACCCGGCGGCGGCCGCGGTGCGGGCGAGCGAGACGCTGCGGGAGCGGTTCGCCGGCATGCGGCACAAGCTGGCGCTGCTCGCGGACGGCACGATCGACGGCGAGCAGCTGCGCAGGCTCACCTCGATCCAGGAGAAGTTCATCGAGCGGATCGCCACCGTCGAGCCGCTCACGCCCATGGAGGTGGCCGACCGCGAGGACGAGCTGGGTGACTGGCTCGACGAGCGGAAGGTGCCCGGCAGCTGGGACCTCGCCCCCGTCTTCGTCGCGGCCGGCATCACCACCGGCGACCTGGAGGACCTGACCAACGCGGTCGACGCCGGCTTCCTCGAGCCCGCGCTGCGGTGGCTCGCCTACACCGTCGAGACCGAGAACCTGTTGCTGGAGATCAAGGACAGCACCGGCCGGATCTCCGCGCTCGTCGGTGCCGCCAAGCAGTACTCGCAGCTCGACCGCACCCCGCACCAGAACGTCGACCTGCACGAGGGCCTCGACGCCACCCTCGTCATGCTCGCCGGCAAGATCGGCCCGGACGTGCGGGTGGTCAAGGACTACGACCGCACGCTGCCGAAGGTGCCCGCGTACGCCGCCGAGCTCAACCAGGTGTGGACCAACCTGATCGACAACGCGCTGGACGCCGTCGCGGGCGACGGCACCGTCACGATCCGCACCGCCCTGGACGGCGACAGCGCCCTCGTCGAGGTGATCGACACTGGCCCGGGCGTGCCGCCCGAGCTCAGGCGCCGCGTGTTCGAGCCGTTCTTTACGACGAAGGGCGTGGGCCAGGGAACGGGCCTGGGCCTGGACGTCTCGTGGCGAGTGGTCGTCAACCGCCACGGCGGCGACCTCCGCGTGACCTCCTCCCCGGGCGACACCCACTTCCAGGTCCGCGTGCCCCTCCGCGCCCCGGACGAGACCCCGGCGAGCGCCTAGCCCGCGCTCACCGCGTGTCCTGAGTGGACGGATCGCGTACGAGACGGGCCGGCCCGGGCGGTCGACGCGGCTGCCTGGGCTGCCTGGGCCTCGCCAACGCGGCGCGGTAGGCGTTGGGGCCGGTCGGTCAGGGCGCGCCGGTGCGTTCGACGGCCAGGGAGAGCTCGATCAGCCGGTCGACGTCGGCGTCGAGGCCGTCGCCCTGAGGCATCGCGATCGGGATGGCTTGGGGTGGCACGGTTTCGCCCGCCGCGTGTGCTCGCAGGGCGTCGGTGAGCTGGTGGGCCAGCTGCTCCGGCACGGCGAGCTCCGCTGGGTCCACCCCCAGGTTCGCGAGGTACGGGCTGATCCGCACCAGCCCGTCCCGGCACTCGATGACCCTGCGGTAGTACCGGCGGTGCACGCTGCGCAGGCTCAACGCGTCCCGCCAGGGGCTGACCGGCACCCGGCTCAGCGCGTCCTGCGGGAACCGCTCGTTCAGCATTGTCCAGAGTGGACGGAGCTGGCGGTACGCGCGGCGGTGTCGCAGCCAGATCCGCAGCGCGGCCAGCCGGGTGACCACGGTGGGGTAGACCATCCCGGCCACGAACAGCACGATCCCGACCAGCAGCAGGAAGATGCTCGTGATGACGATCGGCGGCGCGGCCGGGCTGCCGGCCCACCGGCTGATGTTCGAGTACACGAAGGTGGCGCCGGCCAGCGAGATCGCGGCCAGGCCCACGGAAGCCACCCGCAGCCCACGGCGCAGCCGCGGCTCGGCGCCGCGGGCGTAGCGGAGGGTCCAGACGCACGCTGCGGCGAAGGCGTAGAGGAGGTAGCTGTTGGCGGCGACGTAGAACGCGGCGATGCTGTCCACCCCGACCGGGCCCTCGCCGGGTGTCGAGGTCACCGTCGCGGCCGCGACCCGCAGATCGCTCGGGATGGCGATGTCGGCGACGGTCATGATCACCAGCGCGGCCGCCAGGCCGATCGCCTCCCGCGCGGCCCGCGCGCGGGCCAGCCGCGCCTCGAGGGCGGAGAACTGGAAGAAGCAGACCAGGCTGTAGGCCGCGACCAGCAGCAGCGCGTGCTGGATGTAGCGGGCGTTCATCGGGTCGACGCCGAGGAAGACCGACCCCGAGGTGGCCGCGATGCCGAACGGGTACGCGATGGACCAGCCGGCCAGCAGCCCGGCCACCGCCCACCGCCGGACGTCGCCCGGCGAGCGGGCCACCAGGTAGAGCATCCAGGCCAGCGCCCCGAACGACGCGATCCCGTGGACGATGTCGAACGCCGTGTAGCTCACGTCAGCCCCTCGCAGGCTCGGCGCCGCCGCTCGCGGCCGCCCTGTGCCATCGGTTTGCGCGCACGCTCGCCCGGTGACATCGGTTCGCTCGCACGCTCGCGGGTGACAGCCCCTCGCAGGCTCGGTGCTGCCGCTCGCGGTCGCCGTGTGTTCAATGGTTCACTCGCACGCTCGCCCTGTGACATTCGTTCGCTCGCAAGCTCGCTCACAGCCACCCCAACCGGTCGGTCAACGCGGTGCCCATGCGCTGTGCGGCGGCGTCGGACGAGGCCGGCGGCGGGCCGACCGAGTCGAGCACCGAGGCCCACTCCAGGATGATCGTGGCGACGGTCTCCGCCTCGCGCTCGTGGTCGGAGTCGTACGACGTGCGGCGCAGCGCCCGGCGGACCGCGCCGGGCGCCAGGTCCGGGTACTGGTCACGCAGCTTCGCCGGCTCGACGTCCGGGTAGAGCTGGCCCAGCAGCGCGTCGTCGTCCTCGTCGCTGCGGTGACCGGCCAGGATGTGGCCCAGCTCGTGCAGGATGATGTGGCCCTGGTGGGCCTTGCTGGTCTCCCGCTGGTACAGGATGTAGTCGGCGGAGTCGGTGGTGATCCACGCGCCGAACGGGCCGGGCACCGGGATCGGGTGCGCTATCGGCCGGATCGGCTTACCCCGCTGCTGGCCGACGCGACGGCACAGCTCGTGCACGTCGAGCGGTGGCCGGATGTCGAGCTCATTGAGCAACCGCCGGCAGCGTCGGCGTAACTCCCGTTCGCGCACGGTGCACCTCCCCGACTCTCACCCCAGCCTGTCTGCGCCCGCAGTTTCCCAGACCGACCGGCGGGTGTCAGGACCTCCCGGCAACTCGTCCCTCCGGTCAGTCCTCCGGTCAGTCCTCCGTGGCGTCGCGCTCGGCCCTCTCCAACCGGTGCACGACGTCGAGCAGGTCCATCACCTGGCGGCGGCCCGCCGGCGAGAGCTCTCCCGCTCGCAGTGCCATGAGCTGGGCGTCGCTGCTGCCCATGATCTCGCTCAGCCGCGCCTGCTCGGTCCTGAGCTCCTCCAGCTGCTGGTCGACCCGGTCGGTGACCTCGTCGTCGAAGAAGTAGGAGACCGGGACGCCGAAGAACGCCGCCAGCGCCTGGAGGTGCTTGAACGTCGGGTTGTCCTTCTTGCCCTTGCGCAGCTGCCAGATGTAGCTCTGCGAGATGGTGACCCCGGTGGCCACGATGGCCGCCGCGGCCTGCTCGTTGCTGAACTCCTGACCCCCGCGAGTGGTCGCGGTGGCGAACAGGTGGTTCAGCTTGTCGGCCAAGCTCCTGGCCCGTCCGGGCGCCTGCTCAACCATCGGTGGCCTCCCCACCGCATCATGTCTTCTACCGACAGATAGACCTGTATGCGTGCCGTCATTTTTGTCAGTTGAAACCGAGCCGTCAAGCAGTCTACGCTCCACGGTGACTCATCAACTCAGGTGAAAGGCATTCTCATCCCATTGGTGCACCAGAGTCCAACTTCCTGGGAGGTCCCCGCGATGCGGCCCGCTAGCGCGGATGAGACCCTTCACGGACCGAGCTGTGCCACGTGCGGTCAACCGCTCGGGTTCCGCACCACCGACAAGCTCACGGGCCTCCTCGACCGCTGGGCGTGGGACAAGGCCGCCACCGAGATCCTCGACCAGGTCGGCGAGCAGCCCGCGGTGCTGCTCATGCTCGACCTCGACCGGTTCAAGGACATCAACGACACGCACGGCCACCTCGCCGGGGACGCCGTGCTGCGGGCCGTCGCGTCCGTCGTGCGGGGCGCGGTGCGTCAGATGGACATCGTCGGCCGGTACGGCGGCCACGGCGGCGACGAGTTCCTCGTGCTGCTCCCCGCCACCGACCGCGAGCGGGGGGAGAAGGTCGCCGGCCGCATCCTGGCCCAGGTCCGCGCCGCCGCCGTGGCGGCGCCGTCGGCACGCGACGGGATCGTCACGATCAGCGGGCTCACCGCCTCCATCGGCCTCGCGTCCCGCGACGAGAACGCCGACCACGACCTGGTCGCGTTGTTCCAGGGCGCGGACGCCGCGTTGCTGCACGCCAAGCACACCGGCCGGGACCGCATCGCGATGGCCGACGTGCGGGCCAGCGACGTGCCGCCGATCTGGCGCAACCGCCGCGGCCTCCCGGAGATCCGCGTCCTCACCGACCTCACCAGCGAGTGGAGCAAGGAGTCGGTGCGCCGGGTGGCCGACCTGGCCAGCCCGTCGGACTACGAGACCGTGCTGGCCGACCAGCTGCGCGCGCTCCTGCGGATGCTGCCCGGCGAGGGCGAGCTGGGCGTGCTCGCCGCGCTGTCCTGCGGGCCGCTGCCGTACAAGGACCTCGCCGACGCCGACGGCACGCTCGACGCGACGGTCCGCCGGCTCGAGAAGGCGGGGCTCGTGGCCTGCGACCGCGACGGCGACGAGATCACGTGCTGCTCGCTGACGCTGGCCGCGCGCGAGCTGCTCGACAAGCTTCTTCCGGCCATCGAGTGGGCGGGGAAGATCAGTTCCACAGGGGCGGCAGGGGCGTGAGTGCGTAGCGGTGTGCGGGGGCAGCGCACCGCTACGCACTCACGAGAGGTGTCAGCCCTTGCGGGCGACGCCGGCGTAGAGGCCGTCCTTCTCCGGGTCCTCCGGTAGCTCGGCGCCCCGCTCCGGGTGCCAGCGCGACGTGGTGACCAGTCCCGGCTCGAGCAGCTCGAAGTCGCCGAACAGCGCGAGCACCTCGTCGCGGGACCGCGCGCGGACGTTGTTCTGGGACTGCTTCATCTCGCGGGTGAGCGCCTCGCCGTGGATCACCGCGAAGTCGTCGGTGAGGTGGGTGACCGCGAGGTAGCTGCCCGGGGCCAGGGCCTCCCGGTAGGCGGCGAACACGCCGACCGGGTCCTGCTCGTCGAGGATGTAGTGGCCGATGGTGACCGCGAGGAGCCCGACCGGCTGGCTGAAGTCGAGGACGCGCAGGGTCTCCTCGTCGTGCAGCACGAGCCCGGGCCTGGTGACGTCGGCGTGCACGATCACCGCGTTCTCCTTGCCCTCCAGGATGAGCTGGCTGTGCGCGACCGCCACGTGCTCGTTGTCGACGTACACGACCCGGGCGGTGGGGTCGGCCGCCTCGGCGATCTCGTGCACGTTGCCCACGGTGGGGATGCCGGAGCCGAGGTCGAGGAACTGCCGGATGCCGTTCTCGATCATGAAGAGCACGGCGCGGCGCAGGAAGGCCCGGTTCATGATCGCGAGCCGCTTGGCCTCGGGCTGGATCTGGATGAGCCGCTCGATGAACTCGCGGTCCGCCGCGAAGTTGTGGTTGCCACCCAGTAGGTAGTCATACATCCGTGCCGCGCTCGGCTTCTTGAGGTCGACCGAGATGGGAACCCAGTTCGTCTGCTGCGACACCGTATGCCTCTCTGTTTCGGTTCTGTGACCGAAACACTACTGAGGGATCTCGGCCTGCCGGGACGAGTTCACTCGGTTGGCCTAGGAGTGATCGGGGCTGTGGACCTCGCATGCCCAATTCCCCGGGCGAATCCGTTCCGGCGGGCTCAGGTCGGGCGGTGGCCGGCGTTGCGAGACTGGGCCTGACTGGAGGAGGTAGCAGTGGCGGTCATGAATGTCGCGAAGTTCGAACGCTTCTTCCGCGCCGCGGCGGGGCTCGACGTCGACAAGAGCGACGTCAAGCGCTACGACGAGTTCGTCAACCACAAGCTGTACGACATGTTCATCATGGCGCGCGTGGTGGCCAAGACGAACGGGCGGGACGTGATCCAGCCCTACGACCTGCCGATCACCAAGGGGCTGCAGGAGAGCATGCGGGAGTTCGGCAAGCTCGACGAGGAGATCGAGCTGCAGCCCATCCTGGACGATCTCGCGGCGCGGCCGCCGCTCGACCTCGTGCTCGCCGAGGAGACCGAGGCGCGGCTGCCGAGCGTCGCGGGTGCCCTCAGCATCGCGCTCGCCCGCACGTTCAAGATCATCGATCCGCACGTGAAGAACCCGCAGTCGGTCCACTGGGAGGCCGCGTTCCGGGTGTTCGACCTGCTGCTCTGACGCTCGCGCGACGAGGGGTCCCGGCGGTCCCGGCGGTCACCAGGGCTGCTCGCGCGGTGCCCAGGTCTCGTCCGGCCCCGGGGCCGGCTCCTGCCGCGCCCGCTCCCGGACCTTGCGGGCGCTCTCGGCCGCGGTGTTCAGCAGCACGATGATGATCACGCCGAGGGCCAGGTTGATGGCCGCCGTGGCGATCCGGCTGCCGAGGTCGGCGCCGAGCGTCAGGGGGAGCACCACGGCGATCACCGTGCACATCGCCATGATCCAGCTGAAGAACCGGGCCGGCGCGGGGGTCGCCACGTTCAGCAGCTGGCGCAGGCCGGTGGCCAGGAGGGCGGCCCCGGCGGCGAGCGCGGCATAGGTGCCGGTGTTCGCGTTGCCCCAGATCCCGTCGCCCTCGGGCGCGAGGATCGCGACACCGAAGATCCCCCGCGCGATCAGCACCCCGGCGACCGCGGCGAGCGCGGCCACCGCCGCGGTCGCGACCCCACCCGCCCACAACCGTGGCGGATCGAGATCGGACCTCACCGAAGAGACGTCGTCACTCATGCCTCCGAGGATGGCCGGGTCGCCCGCGCCGCGCCTGGACCTGGCGGGTGAACGTTGCGGGCCCGAACCTGACCTGGCGAGCCGAGTCGCGGCCCGGCGGGTGAGCGCGGTCAGCCCGGTGACACCACCTGGCGCAGCAGGACGCGGAAGGCGTCCCGGTCCACTGTGGACGGATCGGTGGCGAGCCAGCCGCCGACCTCCCGGACGAACTGCGCGGGCACCATGGGCGGGATCTCCGCCGGGTTGTCGCCCACGGTGATCTCGCCCGGCCCGCTGGGGTAGAGCAGCAGGACGCCGCGCACCTCGAGGTCCGGCATCAGCGTGCGGTAGTCGGCGATCCACTCCGGCAGCCGGGCCGAGCCGCCGCGGAACCGGTGGCCGTTGCGCCACAGGCCACCCGTCTCGTCGACGTCGTAGTGGCCGGGCAGCCACAGCTTCGACTCGATCAGCACCAGCCGGCTGCCGCACAGCACCGCGTGGTCGAGGTCGGCGAACACCGACCCCACCTCGGCGGCCAGCCCGTGGAAGACCCGCACCCCGGGGATGCGGGTGAGGTACCTGGTCAGCAGGTCCGCGGTCAGCCGCTCGGCGACCTCGTCCCGTTCGGTGCCGGGGCTGCCGAACACCGTCCGCGCGCCGAACTCGGTCGCGAACGCCCGGTCGGTCCGCCTGGCCGCGAGGTGACGCCGGCCGAGCCGCGCCACCGGGACGCCCACGCAGGCCAGCACCAGCAGGCCCGCGACCAGCACCGGCACGGGCGGGCCGGCGAGCACGAGGACCAGCAGGACCAGGACCCACGAGGCCACGGCGGCCAGCGCGACCTCCTGGCTCGGCCGGGCCGGGGGGACCAGCACGGTCCGGACGTCGCCGCGTACCTCGTCCCACCACCCGATGGTCGCGGGGACGATCGCGGGGACCGTGGGGACGTGGTCGGGGTCCTCCCGGCGCCTGCCGGGCCGCCGCCGCGCGGGCGGCGGCGCGGGTTCCGGCTCCCCGACGTCCCCGACGTCCCGGCTGTCCCCGCCGTCGTAGTCGTCGCGGCGCTCGGGGTCGGTGAGCGTCTCGTACGCCTCGCGGAGCAGCCGGAACGTCCCCGCGGTGCCGCCGGCGTCGGGGTGCATCACCTTCGCGAGGGCGCGGTACGCCGACCTGATCTCGGCGGGGGAGGCGCCCCGTGGCACCCCGAGCAGCTCGTAGTAGTCGACCCCGCGCACCGCACCGCCTGTTCTTCCGTCTTCCGCGCGGGACAGATTATGGCCTCGCCGGGATCGGTGCCGGGTGGGTGGGAGTGGGTCCGGAACCCGCCGTCCCGGGCAGTCGGAAACTACAGTTAACACCGCGGAAATCTCGTCCGGAGAGGCTGGGCGCCTTGACGGCCCTTCACTGGCAGGAGATCCGATGGAACACGCAAGTCCGGCCGAGCGGGCCCGCGACGCGCTCGTCGACGCGTTGGGTAGGCGGGGGTTCCTCCGTGCCGCCGCCGTGGTCACCGCGGCCGCGGCGGCCGTCCCGGCGACGGCCGCCGCGGCGCCGGCGGGCACGTTCCCGCGCGAGACCCTCCAGCCCGGCAAGGGCAGGATCCAGGGCAAGCACTACCTGGCGTCGACACCGGACCAGGTGCGCTGGGGTTACGTCCCGGCGGTCAGCAGCGACCCGGTGCTCCGGATGCGCTCCGGCGAGACGGTCACCATCGACACCGTGTCGCACGAGGGGATCCTGGAGGACCAGGGGCGGGACCCGGTGGCGTACTTCGCGAGCCACGGCGTGCGCCGCGGCCAGGTGCTCGACGACGCGGTCGCGATCGCCCGGGACTACGACCGGACGGCCCGTAACTTCGACGTCGACGGCCCGCACGTGGTGACCGGCCCGGTCCATGTCGACGGCGCGGTCCCGGGGGACGTGCTGAAGATCGAGACGCTCGCCGCGCTGCCGCGGGTGCCCTACGGCGTCGTGTCGAGCCGGCACGGCAAGGGCGCGTTGTCCCGCCTCGGGGACGGCTCGCCGGCGGCGGGGATCACGCTCGACGAGGTGATGCCACCGGTGGCGACGGACGGCCGCGGCACCGGCGACCCGGCGCGCTACGGCAACGTCTCGGTGTTCACCTCGGTGCGTCCGGGCCGCGGCACACTGACCGGCACGCTGACCGGCGTGCTGCCGCGCGGCAGGTCCGGCGAGGTCGTGTTCCCGCTGTCGCCGTTCATGGGGATGATGGGCGTGGCGTTCGCGCCGTCGACGAGCCTCACCGCGCCGGAGCTCAACTCGATTCCGCCGACGCTGGGCGGCGGCAACATCGACATCAACCACCTCGGTGTCGGCTCGACGTTCTATCTGCCGGTGTTCGCCGAGGGCGCGCTGTTCTACACGGGCGATCCGCACATGGCGATGGGCGGCGGCGAGGTGGCGCTCACCGCGATGGAGGGCTCGCTGCGCACGACGTTCCGGCTCACGGTGTGCAAGCCCGGGGCGCGCGGGGTGCCGTCGGTGGCGTTCCGGTACCCGTTCGCGGAGACCCCGTCGTCCTGGCTCCCGATCGGACTGTCCGATCCGGACGGTGTGCAGCACGGGCAGGGCAGCGACCTGAACATCGCCATGCGCCGCACGGTGGTCAACGCGCTGGACTTCCTGCAGCACGACCTCGGCATGGACCGCGCGGTGGCCTACGCCTACCTGTCGGCCGCCGCGAACTTCGAGGTGTCCCAGGTGGTCGACCGCACGGTGGGCGTGCACGGCGTGATCGCCAAGTCCCACTTCGACTGACCCCGGCTACCCGTACGTCAGCCGCTCGCGGCGGCGGCCAGCTCGCTCGTCGGGCTGACGGAGAACGGGGACGGCACGAGCAGCTCGACGTTGCGGTCGTGCACGGAGCCGCGCCTGCCGTCCTCGCCGGGAACCGGCCGGGCGCGGGACTGCCAGTCGTTGCCGGCGAGCTCGCGGGCCAGCGACGCGAGCGCGGTCGGGCTGTCCAGCCGGCCGCGGTGGGCGGCGGGCGCGGCCATGTCCAGGATCGTGCCGAAGATCGACAGGGTGCCGTCCTGGTTGTCGACCAGCTCGAGCACCCGGGACTGCTGCGGCCAGTCGATGTGCGCGGCGGTGTTGACCTCCCAGAAGCCGCCGCCGGCCGGGGCGCGGTGCGGGATCACCGTGTTGCGGTGGGTGTGGCCGTTGACCCACAGCACCACGTTGGGAAAGCGCAGCAGCAGGTCGCGCACGCCGGCGCCGCCGATCCGCGGCGGGAGGCCGGCGACGTTGTCCATCGTGCCGATCGTGTGGTGGCTGAACAGGACGAACAGCCGGTCGCGGGAGCGGCGGGAGGTGGGGGAGTGGCGGGCGGTGGGGGAGCGGCGGGCGGTGGGGGAGCGGCGGCTGCTGCCGGCGGTGAGCTCGCGCTCCAGCCAGGCGTACTGGTCGGCGTCGATCGAGCCGTTGGAGCCGCCGTTGGGGTTGACGGTGTCGAGCACGATGCCGCGGACCGGGCCGCGGTCGAAGGCGTAGTAGGCGTTGCCGGTGTCGAGGTTCCACCGGCCGAAGCCGTGCCCGCGCGGCGAGGAGCTGGTGTTGAAGTGCTCGCGGATGGTCTCCACCCGGCTGACGAAGCGCCGGTTCGGGTCGGGGGTGACGGTGCGCGTCGGGCCGGCCAGGAGGGTCGCCAGGCCGCGCGGGTCCAGTGCCTGCAGCTGCAGGGCGAGCGTGATGATGTCGGTGCCCGGCGGCAGGCCGATGATCTTGCGGTCGCCGGTGGCCAGCGGCGCCAGCGCGGGGATCGGCGGGAGGTTGCCCTGGATCAGGCCGTCGTGGTTGCCGTACGCGGTGAGCCAGGGCGTGTTCAGGCCGGTGGCCCGGAACGGCCGGCGCACCGCGTCGAGCAGCCCCGGCACGGTGGGGTAGCCGAACCGGGCGCGCGGGAGGTCGTCGGGCCGGCCCGCAGGGGTGCCGTCCGGGTGCCAGTACCGCACGTCGTAGGCGGTCTGGTCGGCGACGCCCTCGTAGCGGGACAGGTCGCCCGAGTCGGGCCGCACGTGCCTGCCGTCGAGCAGGTCGATGTACCAGCGCAGCTCGTTGAGCTGGACGTTGTCGACGTTGTCCCCGGTGGCGACGGTGAACGACAGCTGCCGGCCGGTCGCGGGCCCGCGGCGGACGAGGTTCATCGAGCGGACCATCGCGTCGCTGATGTGGGCGGCCAGGAACTCCTGGGAGCGGTAGGACGACTCGAACGGCAGCAGGCTCGCGAAGGGGGAGTCGGGGTCGTTGTACCGGTCGAGGAACTCCACCCGGGCCGGCGACTGGGTGTCCATCAGGTGGATGTCGGTGAGCTGCCCGAACGCGAGGATCGCCCGCCCGCGCCGGCGACGCTTGGCCGTACCGGCGACGCCGGTGACCAGCTCGTCCCGGACGAGGTAGGGCTCACCGGGTCCGCTCACGATGGGCCGGTACCCACCGGCGCCCGGCGGCCCGAGCAGGAGCGTGCGGTCGAGCGTGGTGTGCTCGGGACCTCCGCCGCCCTCGGCCTCCGCCGCGGCCGTCCCGGCACCGACCGCCACCGCGGCGGCCCCGAGCGCCCCGACGCGCAGCGCGTCCCGTCTGCTCAGCTCCATCGCTGCCTCCAGACTCCGCACCACCCGCGACCGCCGTGATTGAACGCCCCGCCGCCCACGCCGGTCAATGCGCCGAACGCGAGGTTCACCGGCCAATCGGTTCACTGTGTATACGGTATGCACTACGATGGAAGGTGTTGACCCCAGGCACGGAGTCGGAGAGAACGGAGGCTCGCGCCCCCATGTACTCAGTCACCAACCCAGCGACGGGCGAGCTCATCGAGGAGATCGAGAACGCGACCGACGCGGAGGTCCGGGCAGCGATCGATCGTGTCCACCGCGGATATGTCCCCTGGCGGCGGCGGCCCGTCGCCGAGCGGTCGGCGATCGTGCTGCGCGCGGCGGAGCTGTTCGCCGAGCGGGCGGACGAGCTGGCCGCGATCATGACGCTGGAGATGGGCAAGCGGATCAACGAGGGCCGCGGCGAGATCGGTGTCGTCGTCGACATCTTCACCTACTACGGGGAGAACGGGCCGGCGCTGCTGGCGGCCGAGCCGCTGTCGATCAAGGGCGGCGAGGCGGTCATCACCAAGGAGCCGATCGGGGCGCTGCTCGGGGTCATGCCCTGGAACTTCCCCTGCTACCAGGTCGCCCGGTTCGTGGCGCCGAACCTGGTGCTCGGCAACACGATCGTGCTCAAGCACGCCTCCATCTGCCCGCGGTCGGCGGCCGCGATCGAGCAGGTGCTGCGGGACGCGGGCGTGCCCGAGGACGTGTACGTGAACACCTTCGCGTCCAGCCGGCAGATCCCGGCGATGCTGGCCGACCCGCGCATCATGGGGGTGTCGCTGACCGGCAGCGAGAACGCCGGCATCTCCGTGGCGGCCGAGGCGGGCAAGAACCTGAAGAAGACCGTGCTGGAGCTGGGCGGGTCCGACCCGCTGATCGTGCTCGACACGGCCGAGCTGGACGAGACCGTCAAGGCCACCGCGACGTCGCGGATGCGCAACTGCGGCCAGTCCTGCAACGCGCCGAAGCGGATGATCGTGCTGGCCGATCTCTACGACGACTTCGTCGACCGGCTGAGCAAGCACGTCGCCGACTACTTCCAGCCCGGTGACCCGGCCGACCCCGCGACGAAGCTGGGCCCGCTGGCGTCCGCCGCGGCGGCCGACGAGGTGGCCGAGCAGGTCGAGACCGCCATCCGGCAGGGCGCGACGCTGCGCGCCGGCGGGCACCGCCTCGACGGGCCGGCCGCGTACCTCGAGGCCACCGTCCTGACCGGCGTGACCCCGGAGATGGACGCCTACCGCGAGGAGATCTTCGGCCCGGTCGCGCTGGTCTTCCGCGCGGAGACCGAGGAGGAGGCGATCGCCATCGCCAACGACTCGCCGTTCGGGCTCGGCGCCAGCGTGTGGGGCACCGACCCGGAGCGCAACCGCCGCGTCGCGGAGCAGCTCGAGGCGGGCATGGTGTACCTGAACAGCGCCGGCGGCTCGCAGGCCGACCTGCCCTTCGGCGGCATCAAGCGCTCCGGCATCGGTCGCGAGCTCGGCCCGGCCGGCATCGAGGAGTTCATGAACAAGAAGGCCATCCGCCTGTAGTCCTTGGTGCGACCCGGACAGGCTCACCCGCGGCCGCCCGCCGGCCTGACGAGCCGCCGGGCCACGAGCACGGTGTCGTTGACGTGGCCCGAGCCGGGCGGGGCGGGGGAGACCCGCGGCCGGGTCTCGTTCGTGAGCACGGTCCACGTGTCGTCGAGGAGCGCGGCGACCTCGTCGGACCGGTAGTACAGCGACCAGTCGAACGCGGGCTCCTGCTCGTGGTGGTGCGGGTGACCCTCGAGGTCGTGGCCGCAGAAGAGCAGGGTGCCGCCGGGGGCCACGGCGGCGAGCAGCGCACGGATCGCGGCGTGCCCGGGCTGGCGCGGGATCGAGAAGTACAGCGCGGACACCAGGTCGAACGCCGCGGCCGGCGGGGCCGTGACGGTCAGGTCGGCGTGCGTCCAGGTCACCTTGTCGGCGGCGGGCACGCCGAGGGCGGCG
>NZ_DASWSJ010000339.1:0-8358 GCF_036402745.1 Actinophytocola sp.
GAGACCGCGCGGATGTGGCGATCGCTCGGGCACCACGATGCGACCGGCGGCTTCCGCATCGACGGGGTGACGGGCCCCGACGAGTACAGCGCGATCGCGGACAACAACGTCTACACGAACCTGATGGCCCAGCAGAACCTGCGCGCGGCGGCCGACGCGTCGGAGGCCCATCCCGGTCACGCCGGTCGGCTGGACGTGGACGCCGAGGAGATGGCGTCGTGGCGCGACGCCGCCTCGGCCATGCTGATCCCCTTCGATGACGCGCTCGGGGTGCACATGCAGGCCGAGGAGTTCACCGAGCATGCGCGCTGGGATTTCGAGGCGACGCCGCCGGAGAAGTATCCGCTGATGCTGTACTACCCGTACTTCGACCTGTACCGCAAGCAGGTGGTAAAGCAGGCCGACCTGGTCCTGGCGATGCACCTGCGCGGCGACGCGTTCACCCTCGAGCAGAAGGCCCGCAACGTCGCCTACTACGAGCCGCGCACCGTGCGGGACTCGTCGCTGTCGGCGTGCCCGCAGGCGGTGCTCGCGGCCGAGGTCGGCCACCTCGACCTCGCGTTCGACTACTTCGCCGAGGCGGCGTTCACCGACCTGCACGACCTGCACCACAACGCACGCAACGGGCTGCACATCGCCTCGCTCGCCGGCGCGTGGATCGTCGCGGTGGCCGGGTTCGGCGGGATGCGCGACCACGACCAGTCGCTCCACTTCGCGCCCCGGCTGCCCGCGGCGCTCACCCGGCTCACGTTCCGGATGACCTACCGGAACAGCCGCTTCGCGGTCGAGATCGGCCACCACGGCACCACGTACCGGTTGCTGGAGGGACCCGAGCTGGCGGTGACCCACCACGGCCAGGACATCACGATCGTGGCCGACCCGGTGCGCCAGCCGATCCCGCCGGCGCCGAAGTACCCGACGCCGACCCAGCCGCCGCGGCGGGCGCCGCGCCGCCGGGGCGCGCTCAACCCCTAGAGCAGTACCACTTCCCGGGCGCCGTCCGGGCCGGAGAGCGTCAGCTGCTCGCCGCCCTCCTTGACCGCGCGGTAGACGAAGTCGCCGTAGCCGACAAGGCGGCGCAGCGCCTCGGTGAGCGTGACGCCCTCGCGGTGGATCAGGTTCTCCAGCGCTCGCACCATGTCCGGCGAGATGGCGACGTTGATCCGCTTGGCCTCGGTGCGGGGGTGGCTCTGCGGAGCCTCGTCGACGTCCGGGCGGTTACCCGACATGACCACATCCTGATCTGTGCGCATAGCGAGCACTTCCTGACACGCGATCGAACCCCCGCCTCGTCAAGTTTGGCATGACACACACAGTGATGCAACACGTCATATACAGCTGATAGACGTTGTTTATGTGGCATTCTGGAGTTAATCTGCTCTGTAGAGTGACGTTCGAAGGACCGACGAGCCATGCAGGACACCAGCCCGGCTGCCAGCCAACGCCCCGACCCGGTCGCCGGTCGCGACGGCGAGGCGGTCACCTGGCTGGAGGTCGACGTCGACGAGCCGGGCGACACCCCGCTCATCGCGCTCATCCCCCTGCCGGACGAGCTCCCGCCGGACCAGCCCCCGCCGGACGAGCCATGAGCCCGCCCGTTCCCGAGCCGCCGCGCCTGCTGCGCCGGTTCCGCCGCCCGCCGGCCGGGGAGGTCGACGAGGACGGCACCTGGGTGGACCGCTCGCCGCCCGGCAACCGCGAGCTCATCGCCCGCGGCCGCGAGCTGGAGCTGCGCGCGCAGCAGGCCGACATCGAGGCGCGGTCCGCCGCGCGCCGGCACTACCTGCGGATGCAGACGTGGGTGCTGCTCGGCGTCGGTGCGCTGATCCTGCTGACGGTCCTGGCCCTGGTGCTCGGCCTGTGGGTGCACGCGATCAACGCGTCGTTCGCCACCGAGCTCGCCCGGATCATGCTGCCGATCCTGCTGGGCGCGGCGGCCACCATCGTGGGCGCGTTCTTCGGCGCGGGTGCGGGGGCGCACCCGGGTCGCGACCTCGAGACCCGCCGGTCCCGCCGGCGGGGTCGTCGCTCGGACGACGAGGCGTGACGGGGCTCAGCGTGGCGCCGGGATCAGGAGCACCAGCGGGGTGTCGACAGGGCAGTCCGCCGCGTCGAACCACGTGCCGTCGAGCGGCTCGACGCCGCTCACCAGCAGCGGGCCACCGCGGGCCGGGCACGGGTCGGCGAGGTCGCCGCGCACGCGCCAGGTCTCGTGGTCGTGGCGGTATGGGGCAGAGCTGGTGTCTGGCATGGTGCGTGTCGCCCTCCTCGGCGCCAGGAGTCGAGGATAACGCCGTGTCGACACAGTGACAACATTCGGTAAGTGTCGATTACGTGTAGTCCGCGTGTTGCATATGCACCGGACACACACCTACACTTAACCCGTTTGGCCGCTACCTACCTCACGGGATGTGATCATGTCGGCGAAGGGCGCACGAACCGAGGCCGCCGAGACCCAGCGCGCGGAGCCGAAGCGGATCAACGTCGCGGTCTCCCCCGACACCGTCCGTGCCTTGGAGCACGTGATCGAGCGCGAGGGCGTCACGCTCACCGAGGCACTGCGACGCCTCGTCGGCTACGGCGACTTCGTCTACCGCGCGGTGCGGGAGAACAGCGAGCAGCTGATCGTCAAGGGCCCCGACGGCTCGCGCGAGGTCGTCCTCCTCTGAGCCGCCCGGCTCAGTCCGTGGTGAAGCTGGTGCCCAGCGCCTGCCAGTCGAGGACCGGCGCGGCCAGGTCGCGGATCGCGGCCAGCAGCCCCAGCCGCGCCGCGCGCACCGGCGGGTCCTCGGCCATCACCAGGATGTCGTCGAAGAACGTGTTGATCGGCCCGGTGAGCCCGCTCGCCGACGCCACGAAGTCCGCCAACGAGTGCGGGCCCGCGCCCAGCGACCCGGTGACCTTGACCAGCGCCTGGTGCAGGGCGCTCTCCGCCGGCTCGGCGAGGATCACCGGGTCGTAGCGCGGCTCGGTGTCGGCCGGCACGATGCGCCGCACCCGCTGCAGCGCGGCCACCAGCGTGGCGAAGTCCGCGTCCCCCACCCGCCGCTCGATCTCGGCGAGCGTCTCGTCGGCCGTGGCCGGCGGCAGCGCCAGGACGGCGGCGACGTGGCGATGGTCGTGGCCGGCGTCGAGCAGCTGCTGCTCGAACCGCCGGGTGGTGAACTCGGCCACCTCGTCCAGCGTGGCCGGCGGCACCTCGATGCCCTGCGCCCGCACGTGCTCCGCGGCCGCCGCGAGTCCCCGCGCCAGCGTGATCCCCCGCAGCGGCGGGTGCGCCCGCAGGATGCTCACGACCCCGGCCGCCGCGCGCCGCAGGCCGAACGGGTCGGAGCTGCCGGTGGGCGCCGCGCCGACGGCGAACAGGCCGACGAGCATGTCGAACCGGTCGGCCAGCGCCAGCACGGCACCGGGCAGCGACGACGGCGGGGCGTCGCCGGAGGAGCGCGGGCGCTCCATGTCGAACAGCGCCTGCGCCACCGCCTCCGACTCGCCCGCGCGCACCGCGTACTCGCGGGCCATCACGCCGGCCAGGCTGGTCAGCTCGACCACCATGTGCGAGCCCAGGTCGAACTTGGCCAGCGCGGCCGCCCGCTCGAGCGTCGCGCGGGCCGAGCCGGACAGCTCGACGCCGAGGTCCGCGGCGACCGCCGCGATCCGGCCGGCGCGGTCGGCCATCGAGCCCAGCCGCTCCTCGAACGCCAGCCGCTCGAGGCCCGCCTTCATCGTCTCGGGCGCCACCTTCAGGTCGGCCCGCCAGAAGAAGCTCGCGTCCTCGTACCGCGCCCGCAGCACGCCCTCGTTGCCCGCGCGGACCGCGTCGACGTCGCAGGAGCCGTTGGCCACCGCGACGAAGTGCGGCAGCAGCGTGCCGTCGGCCGCGCGCACCGGCAGGTACCGCTGGTGCTTGCGCATGACCGTCGTGAGGATCTCCTGCGGCAGCTCGAGGTAGCTCGAGGCGAACCCGCCAAGGATCGCGTTCGGCTCCTCCACGAGGTTGGTGATCTCGTCGAGCAGCGCCGACTCGCCCGCGACGTCGATGGTGCCGCCCACCGACCCGGCGAGCGCCTGCGCGGCGGTGACGATGGCGGCGCGGCGGTCCTCGATCGACGCGGTGATCCCGTGCCGCGCCAGCAGGTCCGGGTACCCGGCCGCCGACGGCACCTCGACCAGCGGCGACCCGGCCGTGCGGTGCACCCGCGTGGTGCGGCCCGACGCCAGGGTCGAGACCGCGACCGGCACGACGTCCGAGCCGAGCAGCGCGACCAGCCAGCGCACCGGCCGGGTGAACGACAGCTTCGGGTCGTTCCACCGCATGTTCTTGTCCGCGCGCAGCTCGGCCACCAGCTCGCCGAGCACCCCGCTGAGCACCTCGACCGCGCCCCGGCCCACGTCGGTCCTGGTGACCCCGACGTGCTCGACGCCGTCGACCTCCACCCGCTCCAAAGTGGACACATCGACGCCCTGCCCGCGGGCGAAGCCCTGCGCGGCCTTGGTGGGCGCGCCCTCGGCGTCGAACGCGGCCGTGACCCGCGGCCCGCGCACGAAGCGCTCCGCGTCCGGCTCGGCCGGCGACACGTCGGGCACCAGCGCCACGATCCGCCGCGGGGTGGCGTGGACCTCGACGTCGCCGTGCGCGAGCCGGGTGCCGGCGAGCTTGCCCGCCAGCGACTCCCGCACCGCCCGCGCGGTCCGGGAGACCTCGCCCGGCGGCAGCTCCTCGGTGCCGATCTCGAACAGCAGCGGCGCGGGCTCGGTGACCGTGGGGAACTCCGCCGGCGCGGTGGCCAGGGGCGGCGGCTCGGTGCGGCCCAGCGGGTGGCCGAGCTCCTCGCGCCGCTCGGCCCACAGCGCCGAGACCTCGCGCGCGAGGCCCCGCATCCGGGCGAACGCGCGGGCCCGCTCGGTGGTGCTCACCGCACCGCGCGCGTCCAGCACGTTGAACGTGTGCGAGCACTTGAGGACGTGCACGTGTGCGGGCACCGGGAGCCGGGCGTCGAGCATGCGGCGGGCCTCGGCGGCGTAGTCCTCGAACAGCCGGCGCTGGGTGTCGACGTCGGCGTCGTCGAGGTAGAACCGGCTCATCTCGTACTCGGCCTGGCCGAACGCCTCGCCGTAGGTGATGCCGGGCGCGTACTGGATGTCCTTGAAGTGGCTGACGTTCTGCAGCGCCATGATGATGCGCTCGACGCCGTAGGTGATCTCCACCGACACGGGGTCCAGGCTCATTCCGCCGGCCTGCTGGAAGTAGGTGAACTGGGTGATCTCCAGCCCGTCCAGCCACACCTCCCAGCCCAGACCCCACGAGCCGGTGGCCGGGTTGGCCCAGTTGTCCTCGACGAACCGGATGTCGTGCGCGTGGATGTCGATGCCCAGGGCCTCGAGGCTCGCGAGGTACTGCTCCTGCGGGTCACCCGGGTCGGGCTTGAGGATGACCTGGAACTGGGTGTGCGTCTGCAGCCGGTTGGGGTTCTCGCCGTACCGGGCGTCGTCGGGCCGGACGCTGGGCTCGACGTAGGCGACCCGCCACGGCTCCGGACCCAGGACACGCAGGATGGTCGCCGGGTTGAGGGTGCCGGCGCCGACCTCGGTGTTGAACGGCTGCACGAGCATGCAGCCGCGGTCGGTCCAGTATCGGGTCAACGCGAGCAAGGCGTCCTGCATGGTCAGCACCCGCACAACCCTAATGTTCCGGGTCTATGGACAAGTCGATGGGCCACCGCACGCGGATGCGTCACACTCGACGGGTGCTGCAGGTGCTCGCCGGGTTGGTGGGACTCGTCCTCGTGTTCGTGACCCTCGCTTACGTGTTCCAGCGCCGGCTCGTCTACCTGCCCTCCCCCGGGCCCGTCCCGCCCGCCGCGACGGTCCTGCCGGGTGCCCGGGACGTGCGGCTGGAGACCGCGGACGGGCTGACCCTCGACGCCTGGTACATCCCCGCGACCTGGCCTGACCTGGGCGTCAGCGTCCTGCTGGCGCCGGGCAACGCGGGCGACCGGTCGCTGCGCGCGCCGCTCGCCGCCGCGTTGCGCGGGCGGGGCATGTCGGTGCTGCTGCTGGACTATCGCGGCTACGGCGGCAACCCGGGTGACCCGACCGAGGCCGGGCTCGCGCTGGACGTGCGGGCGGCGCGGTCGTACCTGGTCGACGAGCTGCGGGTGCCGCCCGGCCGGGTGATCTACTTCGGGGAGAGCCTCGGCGCGGCCGTGGTCAGCGAGCTCGCGACCGAGCACCCGCCCGGTGGCCTGCTGCTGCGCTCGCCGTTCACCTCGCTGCCCGACGCGGCCGCGCGGCTGTACCCGTTCCTGCCGGTCCGGCTGCTGCTCAAGGACCGGTTCCCGGTGGTGGAGCACGTCCGGAAGGTGCACGTGCCGACCGCTGTCGTGTACGGGTCGGCGGACTCGGTGGTGCCGGCGGAGCAGAGCCGGGCCGTGGCGCGGGCGGTTGCTGGACCCGTCTTCTCCGTCGAAGAACTCGGCGCCGATCACAACGACGCGGCGCTCCTCGACGGCCCCCGACTGGTCGACGCCGCGGCCCGGCTCTCCGTTCAGGCGGCCGGTTAGCCGGTTCGGTCAGGCGACGTGCTCGCCCCTGCGCTTGCGGTGCTGGTAGGCGGCACGCCGCTCGCCCTCGTCCAGCCCGCCCCAGATGCCGTAGGGCTCGTACACGGTCAACGCGTGATGGCGGCACTCGACGATCACCGGGCAGCCGCGGCAGATCTCCTTGGCCTTCTCGATGCGCTGTTCCCGCGCCTGGCCGCGCTCGGCCCGCGGGTGAAAGAACATGTCGCTGTTCTGACCTCGGCAAGCCCCGAGTCGTTGCCAATCCCAGGTCTCCGACACGGGACCGGGCAGCCTCGACACGTCAACCATGGGTCTGCTCCTTCACGTACGTTCGCGCTTGAGCGTGCGAGCAGGTGGTACCCCGCGGTAGCGGACGGCAAACCCGGCGGTGTCGGACTGGTGCATCGTTCCTGAAAGGCGTCATGATGATCGGGTACGGACAGCGGCGGGGAGGGCAGTGGCAGTGGCGCGACCGATCTGGAGCGGCGCGATCAACTTCGGTCTGGTGACGATCCCGGTCGAGTTGTACAGCGCGACCGAGGACCACACGATCAGTTTCCGGCAGTTCGAACGGGGGACGTCGGACCGGATCCGGTACAAGCGGATCAACGAGCGCACCGGCAAGGAGGTGGCGTTCTCCGACATCGTGAAGGGCGCCGACCTCGGCGGCGGCGAGTACGTGATCATCGAGCCGGACGAGCTGGACGCCATCGCGCCGGGCCGGTCCCGGACGATCGACATCAACACGTTCGTCGACCTCGACGACATCGACCCCATTCACTTCCAGAAGACCTACTGGCTCGCACCGGCCAAGGAGGAGTACGCCCGGTCCTACGGCCTGCTGCTGCAGGCGATGGAGAAGACCAACCGGGCCGGGATCGCGTCGTTCGTCATGCGGGGCAAGGAGTACCTCACCGCCGTGCGGGCCGGGGACGGGCTGCTGGTGCTGAACACGCTGCTGTTCCCCGAGGACATCCGGGACCCCGCCAAGGAGCTGAAGTCGCTGCCGGAGTTCAGCACCGCACGTGGCAAGGAGCTCGAGATGGCGGTGAACCTGGTCGACTCGATGACCGACGAGTGGCGGCCCGAGGACTTCCACGACACGTACACCGAGCAGGTCGAGAAGCTGATCGAGGACAAGCGCGAGGGCAAGGAGATCGTCGCCGAGGCCGAGCCGACCGAGCCGACGAAGGTCGTCGACCTGTTCGAGGCGCTGTCCCGCAGCGTCGAGGGCCGCAAGAAGCGCCGCGACTCGCCCGCCGCCGACTCGCCGGCGGACGATCTGGATAGCCTCAGCAAGGCCGATCTGGACAAGCTGGCTCGCGAGCTCGACATCAAGGGCCGCTCCAAGATGAGCCGCGACGAGCTCAGCAAGGCGGTCGCGGAGGCGAGGCGCGCGGGCGCCGCCTGACCTGCACGAACGAAAACTGTCGGTGGTCGGTGGTCCACTGTTCTCATGACCCCGACCGCCGACCTCCGCCAGCTTCGCCCAGCCGCCGCGCGCTTCTTATCCGGCGGCCAGGGCTAGGCGCGCTTGTAGAACGGCAGCTTCACCACCTCGACCGGGCTGGCCTTGCCGCGCACGTCCACCGCGAGCTTCGTACCGGGCTCCGCGAGCGACGGCGGCACGTAGGCCAGCGCGATCGGGTGGCCGAGCGTCGGTGACAGGGCGCCGCTCGTCACCGTGCCCACGGGGGTGTCGCCGTCCAGCACCGGGTAGCCGTGCCGCGGCGCGCGGCGGCCCTCGCCGGTCAGGCCGACCAGCGTCGCGGACGGCGGGGCCTCGCTGCGCTTC
>NZ_DASWSJ010000340.1:0-2042 GCF_036402745.1 Actinophytocola sp.
TGCTGGCCGTGCGGCGCGCCGAGCTGCGGTGGATCGACGGTGTCGTCGCCGCCCTCCGCTCCGGCGAGCTCACGTGGTCCGAGGAGTGGATCCGCGCGATCGCCGAGAAGCTGGAGGGCGGCTAGTCCGCCTCCCCGGGATCAACAGTGTGCGTTGCGTCCCGGCGAATGGTGTGGGTATCGAGGTGGGTGGTGGCTGGGTGCCGTCACGGTCCCCTGAGGTTCCGGTGGTCGGCGCATGACTTCACCCGATATCTACGAGACAGGCCTTAGTCGCGGCGTTCTTCACCTCGTCGTCCAGTCGTGGCGTCCGGTCGTCACGTCTGGTCGGAGTGTCTGGTCGTCACGTCTGGTCGGAGTGTCTAGTCGGCGACGTTCTTGAGGGCGCTGTCGAGGTTGGTCGGCGGCAGGTCGAACGTGCGCTCGGTGACCGAGGAGTCGATCACGAACGGGCGGATGAACTGGTACCTCGTCGTCCGCAGCTCGCGGATCATCGGGGAGAACAGGCCCGCGGTCCACAGGACGGCGTAGGGCAGCGCGCCGAGCTTGGCCGGCGGGGTGCCGTGGACCTCGGTGAACCGGGCGGCCAGCTGGCGAATGGTCAGCGGCGGGTTGGTCGGCACGAGCCACGCCGTGCCCCAGCCGCGCTCGTCGCCGGCCACCGTGACCAGCGTCCGGGCCACGTCGGTGATCGAGGTCCAGCTGTGTGGCACGTCCAGCGCGGCCGGCACGTTCGCGCGCTTGCCGGCCCGCAGCGGCTTGGCGAGCACCACGCCGAAGATCGAGTTCGCCTCGACGTAGTCGCTCGCGCGGACCTCGGTGGCCCGGATCTTGCCCGCCTCGTACGCGGCCAGCGCGTCGCGCCACATGTCCGCGCGGAGCTTGAGCTTCGGGTGGGTCGCGGCGAGCGGGGTGTCGGCGGTGATAGGGCCGTCGACCTCGCCGTAGCCGTACAGGTTGCTCGCGGTCGCCAGGACGGCGCCGGTGCGCTCGGCCGCGGTCAGGAGCGCCTGGGCGATCGGCGGCCAGTCGGTGAGCCAGCGGTGGTACTGCGGGCTCGCGCAGTTGTACAGCGCGGCGGCACCCTCGGTCAGCGTCGTGAGCCGGTCGGCGTCGGTGGCGTCGGCAGCCACCCGCTCGATCGCCGGGTGCTCGGGCCCACCGCCGCCGCGGGTGACGACCCGGACCTGCTCGCCGCGCTCGGCCAGCAGGGATGCGGTGGCGGCGCCGACCGGTCCGGCGCCGACGATGACGTGGAGTGCCATGACGTGTCCCCTCTCCAATTCGAGAGCACCGCTCTCACTTCGGATCAATAGTCACGCGAGCACCGCTCACTGTCAAGAGCACCGCTCTCAATTGTGTGCAATAATCCGAATCATGACAGACCGTACGGCGGGATCGATCAGGGCGCGCGTGCGGGCCGAGATGCTCGAGGAGATCAAGGCCACCGCGCGAAAGCAGCTGGCGGAGGGCGGCGCGAACTTGTCGTTGCGCGCGGTGGCGCGGGACCTGGGGATGGTGTCGTCGGCGATCTACCGGTACTTCGCGAGCAGGGATGAGCTGCTGACGGCGCTGATCCTGGACGCGTACAACTCGATGGGCGAGGCGGCGGAGAAGGCGGGCGTGTCGGTCCGCGCGAGGGATGACTACTTCGGCCGATGGCTGGCGGTGGCCCGGGCTCTGCGAGGTTGGGCGGTGGCGCACCCGCACGAGTACGCGTTGATCTACGGAAGCCCGGTCCCCGGCTACGCGGCGCCCCAGGACACGGTGGAACCGTCGACCCGCCCGATGCTGGTGCTGGGCACAATCCTGGCGGAGGCCCATGCGGCCGGCCGGCTGGCCGAGGTCAACCTCCTCCGCCCCGAGCCGACCCTGCGCCCGGAGCTCGCGCGACTCAGCGACACCGTGGCCCCGGACATCACCGAGGCGATGATGGCCCGCGCCCTGATCGCCTGGACAGAACTCTTCGGCGCGATCAGCTTCGAGCTGTTCGGCAGGTACAACAACACCATCACCGACCTGGACACCTGGTTCGACCACCAG
>NZ_DASWSJ010000341.1:0-6822 GCF_036402745.1 Actinophytocola sp.
CGGCGGGATCGATTTCAACTCGGCCGAACTGCCCACCTACCGCGACTTCGCCTACCTGGCCTTCACTGTCGGGATGACGTTCCAGGTGTCGGACACGGTGCTGAACGCGGCAACTGTTCGCCGCACCGTCCTGCGCCACGCTCTCCTGTCGTACCTGTTCGGCACCGGAATCCTGGCTACGACGATCAATCTCGTCGCCAGCCTCCGCAGCGGCTAGTCCCCGCTGCGCGTCGAACCGCAGCCGGTCCACGGGCCTCGTCGGTCGCGTGACCGTGGCGACCGACCCCGACCCGGGAGCCGGAATGGCGGCACCGGTCGGGGAGTTGCGGTCCGCCGACGTCGGGATCGTGGTCCGCGATGAGCCGGCCGGGTCAGTAGCGCGTCCGGGCGCAGGCCTTCTGCCCGCTAGCCGCTCCTGATGGTCGTCGCCACGATCGCCTTGAACCGAACGACGTGGGGACGGCACCTGTTCGCCACGGGCGGCAGCGTCGAAGCTGCCCGGCGCGCGGGGATGGACGTCATCCACATCAGGGTCACGGCGTTCACGATCTGTTCGGCGGCCGCGCTGCCGCCCTCGTACCAGAACATCATCACGGGCGCCGTCCTGCTGATCGCCGCGGGTATCGACGCCCTGTCACGGCGCCGGTCGGCCACCCGGAGGAGCTGATTCAGCCGGTTCGCCCGCGTGGGGCCCGCCGGCAGCGGTGAGTGGGAGCACGACCTGCACGGCGGTGCCCCCACCGACCGGGCTGTGCAGCGCGAAACGGCCGCCGAGCGCCTCGACGCGGTCCGTGAGCCCGACCAGTCCGGAACCCCGGGTGCGGTCGGCGCCGCCGCGCCCGTCGTCGCGGACGCAGACCCGCAGAAGTCCTTCACCGCTCTCCACCTGGACCTGAGCCTCGGAGGCGTCGGCGTGCTTGGCCGCGTTGGTGAGTGCCTCGGCGATGACGTAGTAGGCGGCGAGCTCGATCTGGTCGGGCAGCCGGCCGGCGACGCCGACGTCGAGGCGGACGGGGACGGCGGAACGGCGGGCGAGCGTCCTCAGCGCCGGGCGCAACCCACCGTCGGCGAGCGCGGGCGGGTTGAGGCCACGGGCGATCTCGCGCACCTCGTCCAGCACGTCACCGATCTCCGCGGCGAGGCCGTCCAGATGCGCGGTCAGCTCCTCCGCCGCCGGGGGCACCGTGGCCTGCGCCGCGCGGATCTGCATGGCGAGGGAGACCAGACGCTGCTGGACGCCGTCGTGGAGATCGCGTTCGATGCGACGGCGCGCGGCGTCGACCGCGGCGACGATCCGCACCCGTGATGCGGCCAGCGCGGCCTGGGCCTCGGCGTTGGCGATCGCGGTGGCGACCAGCTCGGTGAAGGCGGCCAGCCGTGCCTCGGTGTCTGCCGACAGGGGTCTTTCGTAGGTGGACGCCACGCTCATGACGCCCCACAGGCGCCCCTTGACGCTGATCGGAGCGCCGACCGACGAGCGCACGCCTGCGGCAAGAACGATCATCGGTGCCGGGCCGGCATCCTGGCCGTAGTGATCCACCCGGGCCGGCTGGCAGGTTTCGAAAACCAGCGTGTGCACGTTCCGACCGCCGAGTCCCATGTGGAAGCCCATGGGCACGGGGAAAGCGGCGCCCGTCCTGGTCCAGGCGCCGAGCACCGTGGCCGTACCGTCCCGGCCGTACCGGCTGAGGACCGTGAACTCCACGGAGAGCACCCGACCGACCTCCTCGGTGACCGCGGCGAACACCTCCTCTGCCGGCGCCGCGCCGGCGACCAGGGTCGCCACCCGGCGCAGCGCGGCCTGCTCCTCGGCGAAGCCGCGCAGCTCCACGCGGGCCTGCGCGTTGGCGATGGCGGTGCCGACCAACTCCGTGAATCCGCCCAGGCGGGCCTCCGTGTCTGCCGGCAGCGGCTGCTCATGTGCGGAAGTGACGCCGATGACGCCCCAGAGCCGGCCGTCGACGCTGATCGGCACCCCGACCCCTGAGTGCACGCCCATGCTGCGGGCCATGTCGACGCCCACCCTCGACGCGTGGGCGTAGTCGTCGATCCGCGCCGGACGGCGGGTCCGGAACACCAGCGTGTGCATGTCCCGCCCGCCGAGCCGGAATCTCCCGCCGATGGCGATGGGGGACGCCGCGCCCGTCCTGGTCCATGCGCCGACGATCGTCGCCGCGCCGTCCGCGTCGTACCGACTCAGGAGCGTGACCTCGCTCGAGAGGACACGGCCGACTTCGTCCGTGACGGCAGCGAACACCTCCTCCGGGGTCGCCGCCCGGGCGACCAGCGTTGCCACCCGCCGCAGCGCGGCCTGCTCCTCGGCGAAGCCGCGTAGTTCCACGCGCGCCTGGGCATTGGCGATCGCGGTCGCGATCAGCTCGGTGAAGCCGGCCAGCCGTGCCTCGGTGTCGGGCGGCATCGGCTGCTCCTGCCCGGACGCCACGGCCATGACGCCCCAGAGCCGGCCCTCGACGCCGATCGGCACGCCGACCGCCGAACGCATCCGCCAGCCGCGTGCGGCGTAGGCGACCGCTCCCGAGGCGTCGGCGTAGTCGTCGACGCGCGCCGGCCGACCCGTGTGGACCACCAGCGACACCACGTTCCGCCCACCGAGACGCACCCGGGTCCCGACGGGGAACGGTACGTCGGCGCCGGTCCTGCCCCATACGCCGACGGACACCTGCGCGTCGTTCGGCTCGTACCGGCTCAGGATCGTGAAGTCGACCTCGAGCAGCCGCCCGACCTCCTCGGCGACCACTGCGAACACCGCCTCCGGTGGCGCCCCGCCGGCGACGAGCGTCGCCACTCGGCGCAGCGCGGCCTGCTCCTCGGCGATCCGCTCGCTCGGCCTGACAATCGTCAGGACCTCCACTCCGGCAGCAGCCACGTCGCCGCCTCGTCAGACGCCCACTGGGGGTGTCCCAGCGTGCTCGCCCCGAGGAGGCGAATCAAGAACCGTCCCGGTCCGCACACCCGGCCCGGGTAGCCGGCAGCCCGCAGCCGGTCGCACTGTCGGCTTCGCCCACTGCCCCACCGCAACCGCCGGGATGATCCTTGATCGGTCCCCTGACTGGGAGCACGCTGGACACCGGTGCGCACCGGGCGAGGTGGCGGTGGATCCGCCGCCGGGGCGGAGACCCTGATGGCTACCCGACTGAGCGGTCGGATCGCGGACGAGCAGGCCACGCTGCGACGGGTGGCGACGCTCGTTGCCGGAGGGGCGTCGCCGGAGGCGGTGTTCGCCGTCGTCGCCGAGGAGGTCGGTCGGCTGCTGGGCGCTGACCTGACGATCGTGGGGCGCTACGACCCGGACGGCGCCGTGACGGCCGTCGGCGCGTGGAGCGGCACCGGCGCCGCCCTGCCCATTCCCGACACGAGGGCGTGCCTCGGCGACCGGAACACGGCGACCCTGGTCTTCCGGAACCGCCGGCCGGCGCGGATCGACGATTACGCCAACGCCTCCGGCCCGCCCGCCGAGAACGGACGCGGCTGGGCGCTCCGCTCGACCGTCGGCGCGCCGATCAGCATCGAGGGCCGGCTGTGGGGTGTGTTGACCGTGGCGTCCACGCGCGCGGAGTCGCTGCCCGCGGATACCGAGGGACGACTGGCGGACTTCACCCAGCTGGTCGGGACGGCGATCGCCAACGCGCAGGCCCGCGTGGAGCTGCGCGGCGTCGCCGAGGAGCAGGCCGCGTTGCGGCGGATGGCCACGCTGGTGGCCCGGGCGGCGCCGGAAGAGGTGTTCGCCGCGGTCACCGCCGAGGTCGCCCGGGTGCTCTCCGCCGACGTCACGATCATGAACCGGTACGACCCGGACGGCACGCATACGGCGGTCGGCGCGTGGAGCAGCACAGGGACCGCCGGGCCGTTCACCGTCGGCACCCGGGCGCCGCTCGGCGGGCGGAACGTGATCTCACAGGTGTTCGCCACGGGCCGGCCGGCACGGATGGACGACTACGCCGACGCCTCGGGCCCGACGGCCGACATCGCGCGCGGCTGGGGCGCCCGCTCGGTCGTGGGGGTACCGATCAGCGTCGAGGGGCGGCTGTGGGGCGTGACGTGCGTGGGGTCCGGGCGCGAGCCGCTGCCGGCGGACACCGAGGAGCGACTCGCCGCGTTCACGGAGCTCGTCGCCACCGCGATCGCCAACGCGCAGGCGCGCATGGAGCTGCGCAGCCACGCCGAGGAGCAGGCCGCGCTGCGCCGGGTGGCGACGCTGGTGGCCCGGGCGGCGCCGCCAGCGGAGGTGTTCGCCGCGGTCACCGCCGAGCTGGGACGGGTGCTCTCCGCCGACGTCGCGCTCATGAGCCGGTACGGCCCGGACGACACGGCCACGATCGTCAGCGCGTGGACCAGCACCGGCGCCGCTCCCCCGACCCCGGTCGGCAGCGGATTCGAGCTCGGTGGGCGGAACGTGCACACGTTGGTGTTCCACACCGGCCGGCCGGCGCGCATGCCCCGCGCCGAGGCCTCGGGTGCGGCCACCGACGTCTTCCGCGAATGGGGCATCCGCACGGCCGTCGGGGCGCCGATCGGCGTCGGAGGCCGCCTGTGGGGTGTCATGAGCGTGCTCTCCACTCACGAGGAGCCACTGCCGGCGGACACCGAGGCCCGGCTGGCCGGCTTCACCGAGCTGGTCGCCACCGCCCTGGCCGACGCCGAGACCCAGGTCGCGCTGACCGCCTCCCGCGCGCGGATCGTGGCCGCCGGCGACGCCACCCGCCGCCGCATCGAGCGCGACCTGCACGACGGCGCCCAGCAACGCCTGGTCTCCCTCGCCCTGCACCTTCGCGGCACCGTGCGCGCGGCGGTACCACCCGAGGCCACCGAGCTGACCGCACGGCTGGACGCCGTCGCCTCGGAGCTGGCCGGCGTGCTCGACGAACTGCGCGAGCTCGCCCGGGGCCTGCACCCCTCGGCCCTGGCCGACGGCGGCCTGCGCCCGGCGCTGAAGGCACTGGCCCGCCGCTCCGCCGTCCCGGTCCGCCTCGAGGTGCGCGTCGACGGCCGATTGCCCGACCAGGTCGAGCTCGCCGCCTACTACACCGTCGCCGAGACGCTGACCAACACCGCAGCGCACGCATCCGCCACCGTCATCGACGTCGAGGTCGAAACCGGCGAGGGTGTCCTGCGTGTTCGCGTCCGCGACGACGGCCGCGGCGGCGCGGACCTGACCGGCGGCTCCGGCCTCGTCGAGCTCACCGACCGGGTCGAGGCCCTCGGCGGCCGGCTCTCGCTGCACAGCCCGCCCGGCGGAGGCACCAGGGTGCAGGTCTCCTTGCCCGTCACGGCTGCCGGCACGCCCGCGTCACCCGCCGCAGAAGCCGGCCCCTGATCCACCGCAGCGAGCCGGCAGCCGCCGACCGCGTGGAGGCAGCCGCGCGTGAGTCCGGCAGCACGATGGGTTCCGGGTCGACAGCCGCCCCCGACGCCGGGGGCTGGTCGGTATCGCGGATTGCCGTTGGCCGGGGCGACGCGAGGCGCCGCCGTGACAAGACTTTTCGCGTACTCGGCCGACGCCGTCGGGATGGCGACTTCAGCCGGCAATGCCTCGTGAACCAATCCCGCAAGGGGGCGCAGTGCGGTCCTGTCGGAGTCGGCGATGAGCCCCCAGAGCAACCACCCGGTCGCGGTTCCCGCACATCGGCGCCCCGTCGTTTCCAGACCGTTGGCGTTCTGGCTGGTGGCCGTGGCGTTCGCGGTGACGATGTTCGGGACCACCCTGCCCACGCCGCTGTACGTGCTCTACCAGGAAGAACTGGGCTTCGCGGAGGAAATGCTCACGGTGATCTTCGCGGTCTACGCCGCAGGGGTTCTGGCGGCGTTGCTGCTGTTCGGCCGCGCATCGGACCAGCTGGGGCGCCGCCTGATACTGCTCGTCGGATTGGCGTGCGCCGCACTGTCGACGGTGGCCTTCCTGCTCGATCAGGGCCTCGCGCTGCTGATCGTCGGCCGGGTGCTGTCGGGCCTGTCGGCGGGGATCTTCACCGGCACGGCGACCGCCGCGCTGGTGGACCTGGCCGGCGCGGGTCAGGGACGGCGCGCCACGATGGTGGCCACGACCTCCAACATGGGCGCGCTCGGTCTGGGGCCGCTCGTGGCCGGGGTTCTCGCCCAGCTCGCGCCCCTGCCGCTGCGCCTTCCGTTCTGGGTGGACCTGGGACTGATCCTGCTGGCGATCCTCGCTGTGTGGGTGATGCCGGAAACGGTGGACGTTCCTGAGCATCCGCGCCTGCGGATCAGCCGGCCCGACCTGCCTCCGCAGGTCCGGCCCGTGTTCGTCCGAGCCGCCACCGCGGGATTCGCCGGCTTCGCCGTGCTCGGCCTGTTCGCCGCCGTGGCGCCGTCCTTCCTGCTCGACCTCCTGCACGAGCCCGATCACGCGCTCTCGGGCGCGGTCGTGTTCACGGTCTTCGCCGCCTCCGCCCTCGGGCAGGTCACCGTTGCCCGGCGACTCCGGCACAGGGCGCTGGCGACCGGGTGCGTGGCGTTGATCGCCGGGATGGCGCTGCTGGCCGCAGGCCTGGCCATGACGTCGCTGGCCCTCGTGATCGCCGCGGCGGTCGTCGCCGGGCTCGGGCAGGGTCTGTGCATGCGGGCGGGCCTCGAGGCCGTCAACACCCAGGCGCCCGCCCAGCGCCGCGCCGGCGTCGCGTCGACCTTCTTCATCGTGATGTACATCGGTATCTCGCTGCCCGTGATCGCCGTGGGCATCGCCGCCACACGCCTGGGACTGCAGACCGCCGGGATCGCGTGCAGCATCGCCGTCGCCGCGATCGCCACCATCGCGCTCGCCACCACGCTGATTCCCGCGCACACCGG
>NZ_DASWSJ010000342.1:0-25733 GCF_036402745.1 Actinophytocola sp.
ATCGCGTCGACGATCGTCGCGTCGTCGGCCGGGGAGTCCGGCTACACCACGGCGTTCTGGCTGTCCGCGGCCGCGCTGGCGGTGGCGGCGCTGTCCGCGCTGGCCGGCCCGGGCGGGCGCCGTGCCTGACTACGGCCACGAGCTACGGGGGGCGTGATCCGCCGAGATACCTGCCGGATGTCCGGCGCGGGACACTAGCGTTGGGGCATGCCCGTCATCCGCATAGCACTGGCCGGGGTGCTGGCCTTGGCGGTCGTCGTCCTCACCGCGACGGTCGGTGCGCTGGGCACCGTGGACACCTCGATCCGGAACTGGGTGATCGACCGGCGCTCGCCCGGCCGCACGCCGCTGATGACCGCCCTCACCACGGTGGGCAGCTCGCCGGTCCTGGTGACGCTGGCCGTGGGCGTGGCGGTGTGGTTGTTCATCGCCCGCGAGCGCCGCGAGGCCCTGCTGGTCGTCGTCACGACCGCGGGCGCGCTGGTGCTGGACCCGCTGCTGAAGGTCCTCGTCGGGCGCGCCCGGCCGGCGGATGCCCACCTGGTGCTGGTGAACAGCGGCGCGTACCCGTCGGGTCATTCCCTGCACTCGGCCGCGGTGATCGGCGTCCTCGTGGTGCTGGCGGTGCGCCACCTCGCCGCCCGCTGGGCCCGGGTGGCGGTGGTGACGCTCGGCGTCCTGCTCGTCCTCGGCGTGGGCGTGAGCCGCGTCTACCTCGGCGTCCACTGGCCGACCGACGTGCTGGCCGGCTGGCTGATCGGCGCCCTGTGGCTGGCCGTGTGCGTGCTGGTCATCAGCTGGACCGGCCCGGTCAGGCGTGGTAGCCCTCGGCGATGATGCGTTCGGCCGACTCGGCGTAGCGGTCCGGGTCGTCGGGGGCGAGGGTGGCCAGGCCGTCGACGTAGCGGTTGTACATGCAGAACGCGGCGGCGATCAGGACCGTGTCGTGGATCTCCAGGTCGCCGGCGCCCTCGGCGCGGGCCGCTTCCACCAGTTCGGTGGTCACCTTGCGGCCGTCCTCGCGCACGGCGCCCGCGATGCGGAGCAGGGTGCGCAGCTTGGCCGAAACCGGTGCCGTGTCGAGGTTCGCGCGGACCTGGTCCACCAGCGGCATGCCCTCGTCCAGCTGCGCGGCGGCGAACGCCGAATGCGACGAGCAGCAGAACGTGCACTCGTTGAGCCCCGACACGTACGCGGCGATCAGCTCACGCTCGCCCGGCGTGAGCGGGTGCGGGCCGCGCAGCAGGACCTCCGCCAGCTCGTTCAGCGGCCTGGCCGTCTCGGGCCGGAAGCGCATCGGGCCGTTGATGCCGGGGAAGAGGGTCTCGTCGACGCCGAGGTCGATGTGTGCCATGCCCGCAACGTATCGAGCGGCGGTGTCCCGCAACTACCGCTGAATTGCCGAAAACGTCGGCCGGAAGACCCGCAGCAGCGGCAAGGTCAGCAGGCTCAGCGCGCCCAGCAGCAGGAACGCGGCCATGGGATGGTCGACCAGCAGGCCCACCACCGCCGCGAGCACCAGGCCGCCGAGGTTGCCGGTGAGCCAGATCAGCCCGGTCGCCGTCCCCTCGGCCCGGCCCGCGCGCCGCTCGGTCAGCTCCAGCACGATCGGCAGCGCCGGCAGGAGCGCGAACCCGAGCGCGATCACCGCCACGAACCCGACCGGCACCCCTGGCACCACCGCCAGCGCCACACACGCGAGCGCGGTGACCGCCAGCGCCACCCCCATGAACCGGACCTCGACCCGGTACCGGCTGGCCAGCACGGGCACGATCGCGCACCCGACCACCCCGGCCACCACGTTGGCGACGAGGATCAGCCCGGCCGTGGCCTCCGACACCCCGGCGGGCTCGAGCAACGGCTGCGCGAACGTCGTCAGCGACACGAACACCCCGAACGGCACGAAGACCAGCACACACAGCCGCCGGATCACCGGGTCCCGCAACGCCTCCCGCACCGCCCCGATCCCGCCCGATGCCGGCTCGCCGGCCGGTTCTGCCGCACCGCCGACCGGGGTGGGCACCGGACCATCCGGCTCGGCGACGGCCTTCGCCGCGAGCGCGGCCACCGCGCCGTGGGCCACGTTCGGGGCAGGGCGGCGCAGCACCACCAGTACCGCGACCGCGACCACCACCGCCAGCGCCGCCTGCACCAGCAGCAGCGGGCGGATGCCGGCCGGCGAGGCGAAGACCGCGCCCAGGCCGAAGCCGACGATCAGGCCCGCGAACGTGCTGGCCGAGCCGATCGCGATGCCCGTCGGGCGGTCGGCCGGCGGGAGGTAGCGCGACGCCACGCCGGTGATCGCGTTCAGGACCAGCGGCTGGGCCACGCCGACCACGAGCTGGCCGAGCAGCGCCCACCCGTACCCGTCGCCCAGCCGGAGCACCGCGCCCAGCGCCGTCAGCACCGCGCCGGCCGCGAGCCCGCCGCGGAACCAGCGGTCCAGCACCATCCCTGCCGGGATCGCGAGCAGCACGTAGAGCAACGGGAACACGTTCGCCAGCCAGCCGATGGCGCCGTCGGACACGCCGTACACCTGCGACGCCGCGTCGGTCACCGGTGCGTAGGTCACCCACAGCACCTGCGTCACCGCGCCGAGCAGCGCGAACACCACGATCACCGACCAGCGCGCCATGCCGACCGCCCTTCTGCCCGGCGTCAGCGTAGGCCCGATGATCTCGATGCACCGCCACCCCGGCCACGACGAGCGCGACGCCGAGGACCTCGGGCGCCGTCGGCACCACCACGCCGACCCCGGTCCCGCCCGGCAGGCAGCTGGTCCGCTGGCACCTCGGCTCATCGGTCATATGAGTTTCATATGATACGGTTCTCGTAGTTCAAGAGGAGGACCGTCATGCTGCTGATCACCGGTGCCACCGGGAACGTGGGGCGCCCGCTCGTCCAGCTGCTGATCAACGAGGGCGTCAAGGTTCGTGCCGTCTCGCGGGCCGCCGCGGCCATCCCCGGGGTCGAGGTCGTCCAGGGGGATCCGTCGCGGCCGGCGGGGCTCGAGGCGGCGTTCGACGGGGTCACCGGGCTGTTCCTGCACCCGCGAGCGGTGGGCGACGCGGCGTTCGACCTCGTCGCGATGGCCCGGCGGCGCGGGGTGCGGCGGATCGTGGCGCTGGCCGCGTCCAATGTGGACGACGATCTCGCCGCGCAGCCGTCCCGGTTCCGGGGCGACCGCAACGCCGAGGCCGAGGCGGCGGCCGTCGCGAGCGGGCTGGCGTGGACGAGCCTGCGGCCGGGCGCGTTCGCGATCAACGCGCTGCTCGCGTGGGGCGCGCAGATCCGCGCGGGCGACGTGGTCCGCTACCCGTACGCCGACTTCACCGAGGCGCTGGTGCACGAGCGGGACCTGGCCGCCGTCGCCGCCCGGGCGCTGCTCACCGACGACCTGCTCGGCCGCCGCCCGGTGCTCACCGGACCCGCGTCGGCCACCCACGCGGAGCTCGTCGCCACCATCGGGGACGTGCTCGACCGGCCGCTGCGCTTCGCGGTGGTCCCGCCCGCCGCGGCCACGGAAGCCATGGTGCGCAACGGCTTCCCGGCCCGGTTCGGGTCAGCGCTGATGTCCCGCTACGCCGCCGCGCAGCCGGCCGTGGTCACCGGCGAGGTCCCCGCGATCCTCGGCCGCCCGGCCCTCCCGTTCGCCGAGTGGGTGCGTGAGCACGCCACCGCCTTCCAGAAGGAGTCACGATGACAGTCCTGGTCACCGGCGCCACCGGCACCGTGGGGCGCCACCTCGTCACGCAGCTGCTGGCGGCGGGGCAGAAGGTCCGCGCGCTCACCCGCGACCCGGCCGCCGCCGCGCTGCCGCCCGAGGTCGACGTCGTGGCCGGCGACCTCACCTCGCTCGGCACGCTGGCGGCGGCCTTCGACGGCGTCACCGCGGCGCACCTGATCAACTTCGGCGGCGGCTACCAGCCGCTCGACAACGGCCCGGAGCTCGTCGACCTGGTCGTGCGGTCGGGCATCGGCCGGGTGACGATGCTGGGTGGCTGGCAGGAGGGCACGGTCGAGCCCGCGGTGCGCGCGAGCGGTCTGGAGTGGACACACCTGCGGCCGCTGGAGTTCATGGGCAACACGCTGCCCGACTGGGGTCCGCGGCTGCGCCGCGACGGCGTCATCCGCGAGCCGTACGGCGACCGGCGCAGTGCCGCGGTGCACGAGTCGGACATCGCGGCGGTGGCGGCGGTCGCGCTGACCGAGCCCGGCCACGCCGGCCAGTCCTACCTGGTCACCGGGCCCGAGGCGCTGTCCCCACGGGACAAGATCCGGCACCTGTCCGCCGCCACCGGGCGCGATCTGTCCTTTGTGGAGCTCACGCCCGAGGAGACGCGGCGGGAGTGGGTGGCCGGCGGCGGGATGCCGGACCTGCTGCTGTTCCGCGCGACCGACGCCGAGCCGGCGCAGCTGGTGGAGTTCCTGCTGCGGCTCTACGGCAACACCCCGGAGTACGGCTACACGGTCACCGGCACCGTCGAGAAGGTCACCGGCCGCCCGGCCCGGACCTTCGCCCAGTGGGCGGTGGAGCACGCCGAGGAGTTCCGGCCATGACCGCCGTCCTGGTGGCGGTCACCATCCTCACCGCTGTCGCCAACCTGTTCTCGGCGGTGCTGGACTTCCTGCGCTTCGACCGCATCCTGGTGTCGATGACCAGGGCCGGGGTGCCGCACACGTGGCTGCCCTGGCTCGGCGTGCTGAAGGCGGCGGGCGCGGCCGGCCTGCTCGTGGGCCTGGCCGTGCCGTGGGCCGGCGTCGCGGCGGCGGCCGGCCTCGTGGGCTTCTTCGTGCTCGCGATCGCCACGCACCTGCGGGCGCGGGACTACGCGCTGGGCCTGCCGGCGAGCTTCCTGGCGTTGGCCGCGGGGACGCTCGTGCTGGCGCTCGTCCAGCCGGGGTGACCGGCGCGGGCCGGTCACCCCCGCAAGACTCAGGCGAGGCGGACGACGGCCTTGCCGATGTTCTCCCCGCGCAGCATGCCGAGGAACGCGTCCACCGCCTTGTCCAGCCCACCGTCCACAATGGTCTCCGCCACGACGAGGTCGCCGTTGCGCAGCCAGCCGCTGACCTCGCGGATCATGTCGGGGAACCGTCCGAAGTGGTCGGAGACGAGGAAGCCGCGCAGGGTCAGCCGCTTGCCCACCACCAGGCCGAGGTTGCGCGGCCCGGGCGGCGGCTCGGTGGCGTTGTAATGCGAGACCGACCCGCACATCGCCGTGCGGCCGAAGTTGTTGAACACCCCGATCGCGGCCTCCAGGTGCTCGCCGCCGACGTTGTCGAAGTACACCTCGATGCCCTCCGGCGCCGCCTCGGCGAGCTGCCGGTAGAGGTGCCCGTCGCGGTAGTTGAACGCCGCGTCGAAGTTCAGCTCCTCGGTCAGCCGCGCGACCTTCTCGGCCGAGCCCGCGCTGCCGACCACCCGCTTGGCGCCACGCAGCCGGGCGATCTGCCCGACCATGCTGCCGACCGCGCCGGCCGCGCCGGACACGAACACCGTGTCCCCCGCCTTGAACTCGGCCACGTCGAGCAGCCCCACGTACGCGGTGAGGCCGGTCGCGCCGAGCGCGCCCAGGTAGTGCGACACGGCCACGCCGGGGATCGTCTCGAGCTTGCGTGCGCCGGCGGCGTCCACCAGCGCGTGCTCGCGCCAGCCGAGGGCGTGCAGCACCAGGTCACCCGGCTCGAAGCCCTCGGCACGCGACTCGACGACCTCGCCGATCGCGGCGCCGTAGAGCGCCTCGCCCAGCTCGTAGGCCGGCGTATAGGACTCGACGTCGTTCATCTTCGGCCGCATGTACGGGTCGACCGACATGTACAGGTTGCGCACCAGCAGCTGCCCGTCGGCCGGGTCCGGGAGCTCGGTGGTGACGATCTCGAAGTCGGTCGGCTTCGGCCAGCCCTCCGGCCGGGCGGCGAGGTGGACCTCGCGGGTCGTCGTGGGCATCACGCCACCCGCAGCTCGACATCGATGTTGCCGCGCGTGGCGTTGGAGTAGGGGCACACCTGGTGCGCGGCGTCCGCGAGCTTGCGCGCGGTCTCGTCGTCGACGTCCGGCAGGTCGACGACCAGCGTGACGGCGAGCCCGAAGCCCTCGCCGACCGGCCCGATGCCGACCTCGGCGGTGACCGACGAGCCGCGGACGCGCACCTTCTCCCGGCGGGCCACGAGCTGCAGCGCGCTGTGGAAGCAGGCCGCGTACCCGGCGGCGAACAGCTGCTCGGGGTTGGTGCCGTCGCCGCCGGCGCCACCCATCTCCTTGGGCACGCTCAGGTCGTGGACCAGCACGTCGTCGGAGGACTGGACGTGCCCGTCGCGTCCCGATCCGGTGGAGGTCGCCTTGGCCACGTACAACGCTTGCACGATGATCGTCTCCTTCTAGGGTTCGTCCGGGGTCAGCCGCTGTGCGCTGACCGTCTCGGTCAACCTGGTGAGGTCACGTCGCAGGGTTTCCAGCTCGGCCGCCTCCATGCCGGTCGCGCCGGCGATCTTGCGTGGCACGGTCGTGGCCCGCTCTCGCAGCGTCGCACCGTCGTCGGTGAGCCGCACCTCGACGGAGCGCTCGTCGTCGGCGCGGCGCCGGCGGGTGACGAGGCCGGCCGCCTCGAGCCGCTTGAGCAGCGGCGAGAGGGTGCCGGAGTCGAGGTTGAGCGTGGTGCTGAGCGCCTTGACGGTGGTCTGGCCCTGTTCCCAGAGCACGAGCATCACCAGGTACTGCGGGTAGGTGAGACCCAGCGCGTCGAGCACCGGCCGGTAGAGCTGGGTGACCGCGCGGGACGCGGCGTAGAGCGCGAAGCAGACCTGCCGGCCCAGCTCGAGCTCACTCGCCATCCGTCTCACCTCCGTCGAGCTCGACCGTACGCTCAGGTTAGTTGTACACAACTGAATTGTGTGCCAGCTAACTCAGGTGCGCGACCGGGAGGCGCGCCACATCGTGTGCTCGCGGCTCACCGCCTCCTCGGCGTCGGCCACCTCGGACGCCCAGGAGATCTCGTCGTCGATGCCGCTCAGCCGCTGGTAGGCGATGGCCAGCTCGTGGGCGGCGAAGGTGTACGCGCGGGCGTTGGTCGTGTACTGGCGGACCGCGAGCCACGCCGCGCCCGCGCCGATGAACGCCGCGACCACCCCGGCGAGGTCGAAGTTGACCACGCCCACCGCCCGGGAGAGCGCGGCCAGGATGCCGATGATCTCCACGGTGAGCAGCGCGACGCCCCACCGGTGGGCGAGCGTCGTGTTCCGGTCGGCCTTTCTGGAGTACCACGCCTGCTGGTCGGCGATGCGGTCGTGCAGGTAGGCCTCGCGACGGACGGCGAGCGGGCTGTCCCGCAGCGCCTGCATCGCCTCGGTCACCGCGGGCGCGTTGGTGGGCTTGACGCTGGTCGTCGGGGCGTCGTGCAGCAGCATTTCCAGCCCGGTCATGTATTCCTTGCGGGCATTCGGGATGCGTCTGTGAAAAGGCGCCGCCGCCACCGCGTAGCGCCAGCTGAGGCTTTTCGCCGACTCGGCCAGCGCGCGGCCGTCGTACCAGGTGTCCTCCGGGCGGACCGAGGTCGCGTAGAACTCGACCGAGACCACGACGACGAGCGCGATCACCGTTGCCACCGACAGGAGGTCCACGCCCGCCGTGCCGACCCGGAACGTCGCCACCCCGGTGGCCGCCGCGATGATCGCGAACATGAGCCGCAGCTGCACCGAGCGGACGTGCCGGCGCTGGCCCTCCAGCGAGGCCGCGTCCGCGCCCTGGAAAAGCCCGGGAAGGTCCTTGTCGGTGAGCTTCGGAGCAGGGTTCTCCGCGGGCGGCATGGCCAAGATCGTAGTCGAGCGGGTCAGGTGCGGATACGGCCACGAAATGCGCGGAAGGCGACGACGAGGACGACCGCGGCCATTGTCGCGAGCAGGTACGGGAACGTCGCCGACAGCTCGAGCACCGCGGCCAGCAACGGCTTTCCGAGCAGCACCGTCACCGTCATCACGGCCGCGGTGATCAGCGGCGGCTGGGCCAGCACGGCGAAGAACGCGGACCGCTCGGCGAGCAGCGCCGCGAGCACGCACCCGGTCGCGATCGCGGCGGGGAAGTAGCCGCCGCCCAGGTACCCGCCCGCCGCCACGACGGCGACCGCGCCGAGACCGGCCGCCCACCAGGGCAGCAGCCGGGACCGCCGGCCGGGCTCGGTTGACCCTGGCTCAGTTGACACAGGGCACGCCGCCCGCGTTGATCGGCTGGTCAGCCGTGTGGCCCATCGGGGCGGTGGTCCCGGGCTTCACCCGGACCTCAGCCTTCGCCGAGCCGCCGGGGGACAGGCCGGGGGCCGGCGTCCCGCCGGGCGGGGCGGCCTTGCCGGTGCCCGGCCCGGTGTCCGCCGGGGTGCCGGTGAGCAGACCCTGGACGAACGCGCGCACCCGCGCCGAGTCCACCTCGACCGCGCTGCCGTCGTACGGGGTCGACAGGTCCGGGCGGATCGTCGGGATGGTCGAGAACTGGACGTGGTTGCCGGTGAGCCCGGCCACCTGCTGGGCGAACGCGAGCAGGTCCCAGTTCTGGTCCAGCACGACCGCCTTCGTCAGCGCGTCGACCAGCGAGGTGAGCCGGGTCGGGTCGGCCAGCGTGCCGGCGCTGAACATCCGGTTCGCGAGCCCGGCCAGGAACGCCTGCTGGCGGCGCACCCGGTCGAGGTCGCCGCCGGGCAGGCCGTGCCGCTGGCGCACGAACTTCAGCGCGTCCACCCCTTGCAGGACCTGCGGCCCGGCCGGGAAGTGCGCGCCGGAGTAGGAGTCGTCGACCGGCGCGTTCAGGCACACCGGCACCCCGCCGACGGCCCTGGTGATCTCGCTGAAGCCGAACAGGTTGATCTCCGCGTAGTGGTCGATCCGCAGGCCGGTGAGCGCGGACACGGTGGCGATCAGGTTCTTGCGCCCGGCGGTGACCGACTCGCTGTCCACAGTGGACTGGCTGGCGCCGGACGCGCGCAGCTCCGCGGCCTTCGCCACCTTCGCCCGCGCGTAGGCCGAGTTCAGCTTGTGCATGCCGAACCCGCCCGCGATGTCCACATAGGAATCGCGGGGGAGCGACACGGCGAACGCCTGCTTGGCCGGGTCGGCCGGTATGTGCACGACCATCATCGTGTCGGTGTTCTGCTCGCCGTTCGCCACCCCGGCGCGCAGCATGTCCAGCACGTCCTGCGGCAGCGGGTTGCCCCGCGTGTCGGTGCGGCTGTCCAGGCCCACCAGCAGGATCGTCATCTCCGTGCGCGGCAGGTCCCGGGTGGACCTGGCATTCGGCGCGGGCGGCGCGGCCTCGATGACGTTGTCGGTCACGATCCCGTTCACGGCCGAGCGGTAGGTGGCCCACCCGTACCCGATGGCCCCCAGCACGGCCACCGAGGTGAGCCCGACGACCGACCGGTAGGCCCAGGTGAACACGCGGCGTCCGGACATCGGCGGCCTCATCTCAGGTGGTCCGTCAGCAGCGCGCGGGCGCGGGCCAGGTGGCGCCGGTGAAGCATGACCACCCCCAGAAAGCTCGCGTATCCCGTCAGCAACGACGTTATGGACGGAATGCGCCCGCATGGCGACGGTCGTGTAACAGCCGCCCGGCGGCTGGGCCGCGGCCACGTAACAGCGCGCCGCGGACCGCTGGCCGAACCAGCGGCGACGTGGTCTCCTGGGCCCGAGAGGAAGGGGTACCGATGCGCCGAGCGCTCGCCGCGTTGTGCTGCCTCGCCCTCCTGGGCGTGGCCGGCTGCGCGGCCGAGGCCAGCGGCGTGCAGGTCGAGGGCCGGGCCAGTCAGGTCTCGCCGCCGCCGAGCGCGCCGACGCTGCCCCGCGGCACCCCGGAGTCCGCCGACGGCGTGGCCGTGCTGCGTGCCGACCCCACGCTGAACGCCAAGGTCAAGGCCACGCTGGTGCCCTGCGAGGACGGCCAGTACCCGGTGGAGGAGCGCTATGCCGACCTCACCGGCGACGGCCGGGCCGAGCTCGTGCTCACCGTCCTGTCCTGCCCGGCGAAGCAGATCCGGGAGAAGGACCCGGCGCCCTACCTGACCGCGCCCGCCTTCGGCGGCTACGCCGGCTACGTCTACAACCTCGCGACCAACCCGCCGACCCGGCTCCTCGCCGTCGAGGAGTCCGGGCTCGAGCTCGTGCTCAACACCGGCGACGGCCGCGACCTCACGGTCGTGCACAGCCGCTACCTACCCCGCGACGACCCGTGCTGCCCCACCGACCAGTGGCTCACCCTCTACCGGTGGAACGGCGCCAAGCTCGTCGAGACCGGAAAATGACCGGCATGCGCGTGCTTCTCGTCGAGGACGACGCGGTCATCCGGGAGGCCACCCAGCTCGCCCTCGAGCGGCACGGCTTCGCGGTCACCGTGGCCGGCGACGGGCTCACGGGTCTGACCAGCTACCGCGCCGAGCGGCCGGACGTGGCGCTGCTCGACCTGATGCTGCCCGGCATGAACGGGGTGAGCCTCTGCCGGCAGATCCGCGAGGAGGGGTCCACCCCGGTGATCATGATGTCGGCCCGCGCGGACCCGATCGACGTGGTGCTCGGGCTCGAGGCCGGCGCGGACGACTACGTCACCAAGCCCTTCGACAGCACCGTGCTGGTCGCCCGCATCCGCGCGGTCGTGCGCCGGATCGGCCGGGCCGCCCCGCCGCCACCCGACGGCGCGGTCAAGATGTTCGGCGAGCTGGAGGTCGACCGGGACGCGCTCGAGGTCCGGCTCGCCGGCCGGCCCGTCGAGCTGACCCCGACCGAGCTGCGGCTGCTGCTGTGCTTCGTCGACTCGCCGGGCACCGTGCTCACCCGCGACGTGCTGCTCGAGCAGGTGTGGGACTACCAGTGGGGCGGCGACTCGCGGGTCGTCGACGTGCATGTCCAGCGGCTGCGCGCCAAGATCGGCCAGGACCTGATCGAGACCGTCCGCGGGTTCGGCTACAAGCTCAAGGGCAGCCCGTGAGGCTGTTCCCGCAGAGCCTGCGCTGGCGGCTGTCGGCGGTGATCGCGGTGGTGAGCGTGCTGCTCGCGGTGGCGCTGAGCCTGCTGGTGCGCACCGAGTTCAGCCGCGTCCAGCTCACCGACGCGCGCCGGGTGCAGGACGAGCGGATCCAGCTCGTCGTCCGCGACTACGGGCTCACCGGCCGGGCCGCGCTCGGCAGCAGGCTCGACGCGCCGGACGTCCCGGCCGAGCTGCTCGCGGCGGTGCGGGAGGGGAGGCGGGCCACCTACCTCCAGCGGGACGGCGACAAGGCGTGGATCTGGGCGGCCGCCGAGACGGGCGGCCACGTGCTGTCCCTGCGCAGCTCCTACAGCGACCGCGACGAGGCACTGGCCCAGCTGGACAACGTGCTGATCATCGGCTCGCTCGCGGTGCTGGGGCTCGCCTCCGTGCTGGGCGTGGTGCTCGGCGGCCGGCTGTCCAGGCGGCTGCGCATGGCCGCGGTCGCCGCCCGGCGGGTCGCCGACGGTGACGCGAACACCCGGGTGGGCGAGACGATCGGCACCCGGCCGAGGGACGAGACCACCGAGCTGGCCCAGGCGGTCGACGCGATGGCGGCGGCGCTGCGCGAGCGGCTGGCGGCCGAGCAGCGGGTCACCGCCGACATCGCGCACGAGCTGCGCACCCCGGTCACCGGCCTGGTCACCGCCGCCGAGCTGCTGCCCGCGTCGCGGCCGGCCGAGCTGGTGCGCGACCGGGTCCGGGTGCTGCGGGCGCTGGTCGAGGACATCCTCGAGGTCGCCCGGCTGGACACGGCCACCGAGCGGGCCGAGCCGGTGGAGCTCTCGCTCGGCGACTTCGTGGGCCGGCGGGTCGCGTGGGTCAGCCCCGAGGCGCAGGTGCGGGTGGTGACCGAGCAGCCGGTGCGCACCGACCCGCGGCGGCTGGAGCGGGTGCTCGTCAACCTGCTGCAGAACGCCGACCGGCACGGCGCGCCACCGGTGTCGGTGGAGATCGACGGGCTGACCCTGCGGGTGCGCGACCACGGCCCCGGGTTCTCCGCCGACCTGCTGCGCGACGGGCCGAGCCGGTTCCGCACCGAGAGCAGCGACCGCGGCGGCGGGCACGGGCTCGGGCTCACGATCGCCTTGGCCCAGGCGAAGGTCCTCGACGCGCGGCTGGTGCTCGCCAACGCCGAGGACGGTGGCGCGCAGGTGACGCTGGAGTTACCGGACCGCCCTGCTTGATGACGTGTCGGCGTGCCGGATCGCGGCGCGCGCCTGCTTCCGCCATCCTGGGTGGCCCAATCCCCAACGGCGAAAGGACAGTGGAGCCATGCTTCGGATCGACCGCGACCGCGCGGGCGGCCTCCGCCTCACCTTCGTGCTGCGTCCCGACACCCCGCAGGGCCGGGTCAGCGTGGTCGGCGACTTCAACGGCTGGCGGCCCGGCGCGCACGAGCTTCGGCCGCGCAGCAACGGAATGCGCTCGGTGGCCGTCACCGTGCCCGAGGGCACCGACGTGCGGTTCCGCTACCTCGGCGAGGACGGCCACTGGTGCAACGAGACCGAGCACCCCGAGGTGCGCCAGCTCGGCCAGGACAGCGTTTTCCGCGTTGCCGCCCCCCGGCGCGCCCGGTAGTGGTTCAATCGGGCGGGTGATCATCAACCGCAGATCCGCACTAAGGCCTGTCTCGTAGATCATCGGGTGAAGTCATGCGCCGACCACCGGAACCTCAGGGGACCGTGACGGCACCCAGCCACTATCCACCTCGATACCCGCACTATTCGCTGGGACGCAACGCACACTTTTAATCCCGGGGAGGCGGACTAGGACTTGGCACCGCCGCTGCCGCCGGTGGGGTGCTCGCCCCGGTCGTCGCGTCGGCCACCGCCAACGCCGCCCCGGCCGCCGCGCCGGCCACCGCTCTGGACGCCGGCCGGCACATCGCCCGCGTGTACGCCCGGGAAACCGCCCGCGCGCAAGGCGTCTGGTCGGCGTTGGTCAGCGTGGCCGGCGCGCCGGAGGCGGCGGTCGACCAGCGGGCCGACGAGGTGGTCGACGCGCAGAGCGTCAACAAGATCGCCGTGGCCACGGCCGTGCTGGACAAGGTCGACCGGGGGCTGCTGACGCTGGACCAACGCGTCGACGTCACCGCGAGCATCGTCATCCAGGACACCGACGGCATCTTCGCCCTCGACCGGGCCTACCCCAGCTCGGTGACGCTCGGACACGCGATGGCCGCGCTGCTGACCGTGTCGGACAACACCGCGGTCCGGCTGTGCGGGCTGGTGTGCCCGGCGCTCGAGCTCAACGAGATCCTGCGCGGCAAGGGTTTCGTCCACACGCAGGTGGTGCCGGTGTCGAACCCGAACCGGTTCTTCCTCGGCACGACGACGGCCCGCGAGACGCACACCCTGTTGCAGGGCCTGGTGGCCGGCACGATGCTGTCGCCGGCGTCGACCGACTACCTGCTGAACGCGCTGCGCTCGTTCGCCGCGTTCACCGACGGCACGCGGCTCGACCTCACCACCCCGGAACGCCTGCGGGTGGCGACGAAGGCCGGCTGGTTCGACAGCGACCGCCACGAGGCGGGCATCGTGTTCGACGAGTCGGGCCGCGCGTCGGCGACCTACTCGCTGTTCGCGACGGGCCCGTTCCGCGGCGACGCGGCGGTCAACGACGCCGACTTCGGCGCGACGCACCCGGCGCTGCGGGCCCGCCAGGTGATCGGGCGCGAGCTGTTCGACGCGGTGGCCGGCCTGTCCGTGGGCGGCGCGCGGGTGCAGGCCACGCCGAGGTACCACCCGTCCAACGGCGGCTGACCGGCTCAGCCCGGCGCGGCCGCGCGCACGGCGGCGCGGTCGGCCGGTAGCTCGCGACGAACCGGCGGCAGAAGACCGCGCCGCGGCACGGCGCTCGAGCCCGTGCGGCATCTCGCGAGGGTTACGCGCGACCGCACCCGGTTGAACCACCCGGGGAGGCGGTCAGCTCGGGTTGAGCCGGCTGAGCTCCGGGCGTTTCGGCAGGAAGCCGTCACCGGGCTCGCGGCCGGCGATGCGGTTGCGGACCGTCCCGTGGACGGCCGGCCACACGTGGTGGCGCACCCAGGTCCACTGCCGAATCGCCAGCCGCCAGTACGGCTCGCTCTCGGCCGGGGGCAGCGGCGCCAGCCAGTCGTCCACCGGCAGGTCCAGGGCGGCGAGCACGTGCCCGGCGACCCGCCGGTGGCCGAGCTGGCCCAGGTGCAGCCGGTCGGCGCCGTACAGGCGGATGTCCTCGCAGGACGGGTCCTCGCGGACGTCCACCAGCAGCGTCCGGTGCCGCGCCGCGGTGGCCACGATCAGCTCGTTGAGCACGTCGACGCGGGGGCGCAGCCGGCTCATGCCCGGCAGCCGCCGGGCGAGGTCGGGCAGGGTGAACAGCACGACCGTGTGCGCGACCTCGGCGAGCGTGCCGACGATGGCGTCCAGGTCGGCCGCCAGCGCGCCGGCCTGCCAGCGGCCCTGCAGGATGTCGTTGCCGCCGCCGAACAGGGTGACGAGGTCGGGCCGCAGGTGCTCGGCCAGCGGCACCTGCTCGGCGAGGATCTGGTCGAGCCGCCGGCCGCGTACGGCCAGGTTGGCGTACTCGAGGTCCGGCTCGTGGGCGGCCAGCCGCTCGGCGGTGAGGTCGGTGAAGCCGCGGTAGCCGCGGCCGTCCGGGTACGGGTCGTCCAGGCCTTCGGCACAGCTGTCACCGAGCGCGACGTAGCGCTGGTATCTCATGGGACGACCCCTTCCGCCGGCGCAGGATGAACTCCGCACGCACGGCGGATGTCTCCAGAGTAAACGCGCGGCGGCGGCTGAGGTACACGGGTTGTTCATCTTCCCGCCATCCGGAGCACCCCGCGTCGTACCGCGTCGGGGCATAGTGCCCCCATGCGAAGCAAATCCTGCTTACGGCTCGTGACCGCCGCGCTGGTCACCGCGGTCGTCACGACCGGAGTCAGTGCCATTTCCGCAGCAGCCGACCCCGCGACCGACGGCGGCCACGGCCACGCCGCCGAGTTCGACATCCAGGCCCACCGCGGCGGGCTCGGCCTGCGCTCGGAGAGCACGCTGAGCTCGTTCGGCAACGGGCTGCGCGTCGGTGTGTCCACTTTGGAGCTCGACATCCAGATCACCGAGGACGGCCAGGCGGTGGTCACCCACGACCGCCAGGTGTCGGGCGGCAAGTGCCTCGACACGGCGCCGGCCACGCCCGGTGACCCGGAGTTCCCCTACGCCGGCAAGTACGTCAAGAACCTCACGCTCGCCCAGGTCCGCACCCTCGACTGCGGCAGCCGCCAGCTCGCAGGCTTCCCCCAGCAGCAGGTGACCCCGGGCTCCCGGATGCCGCTGCTGTCCGAGGTGTTCGCGCTGGTAAAGCGCTACCACGCGGACGACGTGCAGCTGAACCTCGAGACCAAGGTCGAGGCCGGCGCACCGGACCAGACCGCGCCGCGTGAGCAGTTCGTGCAGGTCGCGGCGCGCGAGATCCGGGCGGCCGGGTTCCTGCGCCGGGTCACCATCCAGAGCTTCGACTGGGGCTCGCTCATGCGGATGCACCAGGTCGAGCCGCGGCTGCCGCTGGTGGCGCTGACCAACTTCGACTTCCTGCAGACCGGCCAGCCGGGCGCGTCCCCGTGGCTCGGCGGGATCGACATCGACGACTTCGGCGGCGACCCGATCAAGGCGATCAAGTCCTTCGGTGCCACCACGTTCTCGCCGGTGCACGGCTTCCCGCAGGGTGGCTCGGTGCTCGACCCGGGCTACCGCCCGTACGTGACCAGCGAGATGGTGGCGCACGCGCACCGCAACGGGATCAAGGTCGTGCCGTGGACCGTCGACGACCTGCCGACGATGCGCAAGCTCGTCGCCGACGGCGTGGACGGGATCATCAGCGACTACCCGGACCGGTTGCGCCAGGTGGCCGCGGAAAGCCATTTCACGCTGCCGAAGCGCTACGCGTCGCCGTTCGACATCCAGGCGCACCGCGGTGGCCGGGCGGTCCGGCCGGAGAACACGCTGGCGTCGTTCCGCAACGCGCTCACGATGCCTGGCGTGTCCACTTTGGAGCTCGACACCGGGGTCACGGAGGACGGTGTCCTCGTGGTGAGCCACGACCGCTCGGTCAACGGCTCGCACTGCGTCGACACCGCGCCGGCAACGCCGGGTGACGCGGAGTTCCCGTACGTGGGCAAGCGGATCCACGACCTGACGCTGCGCCAGCTCAAGACGCTGGACTGCGGGTCGAAGACGCTGCCGGAGTTTCCGAACCAGGTGGCCGTGCCGGGGGAGCGGATCCCGACGCTGGCCGAGGTGTTCGACCTCGTCCGCCACTCCGACCGCGACGACGTGCGGCTGAACATCGAGACCAAGATCAGCCCGCTCGTCGCCGACACAGCCGATTACCGGGTCTTCACGGCGAAGCTCGTGCACGCGCTGGAGAAGGCCCGGTTCGTCGACCGGTCCACGATCCAGTCCTTCGACTGGCGGACGATCCGGTACGCGCGGTCGCTGAACCGTCGCGTGGAGACGGTGGCGCTGGTGTGGCAGTACGGCCCGGCGGAGTGCGCGTCGCTCGCGGACGAGTGCTCGCTGCAGGCCGTGTACGGCGACCCGTCGGTCAAGTCACCGTGGACGGGCGGTCTCGACTGGTGGAAGGTGCGCGACCTCGGCAAGCTCACCCGGCTCGCGGGCGCGTCGACGGTGTCGTCGAACTGGCAGGTGCACGACCCGAACCAGACGACGGTCGTGAACCCGGACTGGTACCTGCGGACCGACCCGGCGTACTACCACGGCCCGACGGTGCCCGAGCTCCAGCGCGACGGCGTGCAGGTGGTGCCGTACACGGTGAATGACGAGGCGACGATGGACCGGGTGATCGCGCTGGGTGTCGACGGCCTGATCTCGGACGACCCGGCGTTGCTGGTGACGGTGGCGAAGCGGGCGGGCCTGCGCTAGGTGACCCGGCCGCGCAGCTTGCGCAGCCGCAGCCCGAGCACGATGAGGACCACTCCCCACACGACGGCGAAGGTGGCGATCGCGATGACGAGCGCGATCGCCCCTTCGGTCGGCTGGACGATCAGGAGAATGCCCAGCACCAGCGCGATGGCACCGGAGAGCGCGAGAAACCACTCGTTCCGGATGACCTTGCGCAGCCGGATCGCGGCCGCGAGCTGCCCGACCCCGGCGAAGATGGCCCAGGCGGCGATGACCACGAGCAGCACGATGACCGTGATCTGCGGCCACAGCAATGCGACAATGCCCGCCGCTATGCCGAGCACGCCGAGAAAGATCAGGTACCCCCGATCGGTCCCGGCCCCCATTCCCATGGCGATGGACGTGATGCCGTCGAGGAGCGTGTAAACGCCCCACAACATGGCAAGGGCGAGCACGGTGATCTCGGGCCAGGCAATAGCGATGACCCCGAAGACCACCGCCACAACCCCGCGCAGAACAACGAGATGCCACCGACGACTCAGGAGTTCCAGCACCGCTCCAGTGTGGTCTCGCAGCGAGGACTCGGCAACAGCTGAGCCTCGCCCCGGGCGATGCGAAGCGAGCAGCGAAAGAGCTGGGCTGGTCGGTGTGCGCCCTGTCGGCCCGCGAAACCAGCGCGGAGCTATTGCATCGTCTCGACCACGTCTTCCGCGGTGAGCCGGTGCTCGACGCCACGACGGGCAGCCGCCGGAGAAGGATCGGCAGGCCGCCGAAGATGCCAGTCCGTCACCGCCTGATAAGCCGAAACAACCGACAACAACCGCTCCTCCCCGAACGGCTTCCCCCCAAAGATGGCCCCCAGAGGCAACCCGTCGGCCGAGAATCCGATCGGAAAAGCGATCTCGGGCAACCCGAGAATGTCGAACGGCACCGGCCCGGTCTGCAGCACCACGTCACACCGCGAGAACACCTCGGACAGAACCCGGTCCAGCAACAGGTTCTTCGCCCGCTGCCCGATCACGAACTCGTTCGCCCCGAGCAACGCCCCCTGCAGCCAACCGAGGACCGACACCCCGAACCCACGCAGGTCCGTGGCGAGCTGAGGCAGGAACGCCTCACTACGCTCCGGCAACCGGACGTTGTTGAACACGTTGCCGGTCAACAACTCCCACTCCGCAGGCAGCGGCACCTCCACCACCGACGCCCCCGGCAGCGCGTCCAGCGCCGACAGGAACGCCGCACGCGCCGGTGTGGACGCATACCCCGGAGTCACCCCGATCCGCGTGGGCCAGCGCAGCTCCACCCGGCGGCGGCGGACCACCGGCGTGGCGGCCTCGACGAGGTCCGGCACGCGGGGTAAGCCGAGCGTCCGCGGATCCGCCGGGTCCGGACCGGCCATCGTGGACATCATGATCGCCGCGTCCATCGCGTCGCGGGCCAGCGGGCCGGGGTGGTCGCGGGTGTAGCTCAACGGCACGATCCCGTGCAGCGACACCCGGCCCATCGTCGGCTTCAGGCCCGTCAGGTTCTGCGCGTTCGACGGCGCCGTGATCGACCCGCCCGTCTGCGTGCCGGTGCCGCACGACGCGAGCCGGCCGGCGACCGCGGTGGCGGTGCCGGTCGACGAACCGCCGGGGTCGACCTCGGGACGGGACGTCGCCCACGCGTTCACCGTCGTCACCCGGCCGTCGGGGGTGGTCGCGCGGGTCGTGGCCAGCGGGCCCATCTGGGTCTTGCCCAGCACGATCGCGCCGGCCGCCTTCAGCCGGGCCACCGGGGTCGCGTCGAACGGCGGCACGAAGTCGGCGAACAGGAACGAGTTCGCCGTCGTGGTCGTGCCGGCGGTGAAGTAGTTGTCCTTGATGGCCAACGGGATCCCGTGCAGCGCGCCGCGCGACGGCCGCCGGCCCGCCGCCCGCGCCTCGGCCAGCGCCTCGTCGGCCCGGACCACGTTGAACGCCTGGTACGTGCCGTCGAACGTCGCGATCCGGTCCAGGTACGCGGCCACCAGCTGCTCCGGCCGCAGCCGCCCGCGCCGGATGAGCGTCGCCGCCTCGGCGATCGTCAGCTCGGTGTGGTCGGTGGACCGCGCCTCGACGTCCGGCGGGGCGGAGGGCGGCGCGCCGGGGGAGGCCTCGGCGATGGCGGGCAGCGCGGCGAGGCCGACGCCGAGCGCGGCGGAGCGGGCGAGGAAGTCGCGGCGGTGGACCCGGTTGTCCTGCGGCTCGGTCATGACTTGTTCCACGCGGTCGTGATCGACGGGTACAGCAGCGGCGGCGCGACCTGCTGCGCGAGCGCCGGGTCGGCGGCGAAGCGGTACGCGGCCAGCGGCAGGACGGTCGTGCGCATGAACGAGCGCAGGCTCGCCAGCGCCGAGTCACGGCCGGGCGCGCCGGTGTCGGGGTCGGCGACGGTGCCGGGCGGGAGCTGGTCGAGATCGATGCCGAGCACGGCCAGGCGTGCCCTGATCAGGGTGTTCAGTTCGTCGTCGGTCGGCGGCTTCGGGGCCACGCGGCGCCTCCTCTGTCGGGGGGACGCCAGCCTCTGTCGACAACATTTCGACCATGGACCCGGCGTGTTTCCGACGGATCACAAACGGCGTCAGCAGAGCCCAGCGTCATGCGTCAGCAACGCGATCTGCGTGCGGTTGCCCAGCTCCAGCTTGGTGAGGATGCGGGTGATGTGCGCCTTGACCGTGGCGACCGACAGGTGCAGGCCGGCGGCGATCTCCGCGTTGGTCCGGCCCGCGCCGACGGCCAGCGCGACTTCGTGCTCGCGGGCCGACAGCACCCGTAGCGCCCCGCGCGCCCGGTCGTACGCGCCCGCGTCGGTCGCCGCCCGGTCCATGAGCCGCCGGGTGATCCGCGGCGACAGGATCGGCTCGCCCGCGGCGACCCGGCGCACCGCTTCGGCGATCTCGGCCGGCGGCGCGTCCTTGAGCAGGAACCCGCTGGCGCCGGCCCGCAGCGCGCGGAGCACGTTCTCGTCGGAGTCGAACGTGGTCAGCACGATCACCTCGGGCGGTTGCGGCCGGGCCCGCACCCGCTGCGTCGCAACGATCCCGTTGACCCGCGGCATCCGGATGTCCATGAGGACGATGTCGGTCGGATGCGCGTCGAGCGCGGCGGGCACCTGGTCGCCGTCGCCGGCCTCACCGACGACGATCACCCCGTCGGCGCCGTCGAGCATCATCGTCAGCCCGGACCGCACGAGCGCATCGTCGTCGACGACGAGCACACGGATCCCCTGTGACATCGGTTCGCTCCGCCCTGTGTTGGATGGTTCGCTTCGCTCCTGCGCTACTCGCCGTCTTCCCTCCTCACGTGCTCGGCGCTGGCGCACCTGCGCGCGCTCGTCAGTCCAGACGGCGAACGCTCCTGTGTTGAATGGTTCGCTCCGCTTCTCCGCTACTCGCTGTCTTCCTCCGTGCGATGCTCGGCGCTAGCGCGCCTGCGCTTCTCCTACGTCCAGACGGCGAACGCTCCGTCGCTCCCGCTCACGCGTCCAGACGGCGAACGCTCCGTCGCTCCCGCTCACGCGTCCAGACGGCGAACGCTCCGTCGCTCTCGCTCACTGTGGCCACGGTAGCCAGGCTCGCAATCGGAACTCGGCCGGTGTCGCGTGGTGGTCCAGTTCGCCGCCGGCCAGGCGGACGCGTTCGGTGAGGCCGACGAGGCCGCTGCCCGCGCCCGGGATCGCCGACGTGCCAACGGGTTCGCCCGGCAGCGGGTTGCGCACCTCGATCTCCAGCCGGGCCCCGGGCGTGCCGTCCAGCGCGATGCTCACCGGCTGGCCCGGCGCGTGCTTGCGCGCGTTCGTCAACGCCTCCTGCAGCACCCGGTAGGCCGTCCGGCCGGTCCGGCCGGGCAGCGCGCCCGGGTCGGCGAGCTCGTCGCGGACGTCGACCGGGGTGCCGACCGCGCGGGACTCCTCGACCAGCTCGGGCAGGTCGGCGAGCGCCGGTACCGGCGGGCCCACGCCGTCGGGATGGTCGTCGGCGGGGTCGTCGCGCAGGATCGTGATCACGTCGCGCAGCTCGTCGAGGGCCTGGTGCGCGCTCGTCCGGATCACCCCGGCGGCCTGCGACAGCCGCTCCGGCGGGTGGTCCGGCCGGTACTCGAGCGCGCCGGCGTAGGTGGCGAGCAGCGACAGCCGGTGGGCGAGCACGTCGTGCATCTCGCGGGCGATGCTGGCCCGCTCCGCCGCGCGTGCCTCGGCGACCCGCCGGCCCTGCTCGGCCTCGGCCCTGCGGGCGCGCTCCTCGAGCGAGGCGATCAGCGCCGTCCTGGCCGCGGCCAGCGCGCCCCAGCCGACGAACGCGCCGTGCCCGATGACCACGAGCACCAGCCACCAGCCGTACGGCAGCCCGGGCATCGGCAGCCACAGCCCGCGCACGGCATGCGCGGCGATGCCGACCAGGGCGACCCCCACCGCGACGGGGAAGGGCCGGCACCGGGCGACCTGCAGCGTGCCGACCGTCGACGCCGGGGTGGCGCTCGGCGACAGCGCCGCCAGCGCGGCGAGCAGGAGCGCCGAGCGGACCGGCCGGCGGAACAGCATGGGGGTCAGCGCGACGGCGGCGGCCCCGGCCGCGATCTCGACGGTGAGCACCCAGCCGTGCCGGCCGGACGCGTACTCGCCGTACGCCGACCCCGTGACGCAGAGGCCGACCGCGATGACGGCGAACGCCACCCGACCGGTGGTCTGCGGCTTCTCGCAGGTCATCGCGCCGTGCATGGTCCCGAGCGTACGGCCGTCCCGGCGCGGGCCGACAGCGACCAAAGTCGACACGGCCCCCTGCTCGGGTCGGTCCGGCCGCAGCCCCGCGGCCGATGTGCGGGACCGCCGTCGGCGGCGACGCTGTGCGGCATGACGACATCGACCCTCGCCGCCGGCCCGACCTCGGCGCGGCTCGGCTCCCTGCACGGGACGGTGCTCGAGCTGGGGCCTGGTGCGGGCGGCAACCTGCGTTGGTACCCGCCGGACGTGCGGTGGATCGGCATCGAGCCCGACGCCCACCGCCGTTCGCTGACCCGTCGCGAGGCCGCCCGGATCGGCCTCAGCGCCCACGTGTTGTCCGGGCGCGCCGAACGGCTCGAGCTCGCCGACGGCAGTGTCGACGCGGCGGTGGCCACGTTCGTGCTGTGCTCGGTGGCCGACCAGGCGGCGGCGCTCGCGGAGCTGTTCCGGGTGCTGCGGCCGGGTGGGCGGTACGTGTTCGCCGAGCACGTCGCCGCGCCGGCCGGCACGTGGCTGCGCCGGGGCCAGGGCGCGTGGGCCGCCGTCACCGGCGCGTTCGGCGCGACCTGCCGGCCGAACCGGGAGAGCCTGCGGGCGATCGAGGACGCGGGGTTCGACGTCGTGGAGCTGCACCGGTACGACCTGCCCGGCCCGTTCGGCGCCGGGATCACCCACATCGCCGGTGTCGCGCTGCGCCCGGCCGCTACGAGAGGAATTTCTCCATGACGAGCATGGCCGCTGACCGGGTGACGATTCCCGCTGCCGGGGACTACCGCATCGACCCGGCGCGGACGACGGTGTCGTTCGCCACCCGGCACCTGTTCGGCCTGGCGCCGGTGCGCGGGACCTTTCAGCTGCGGGACGGGCACATCCAGGTCACCGAACCGGTCGCGGACTCCTCCGCCCGCGCGGTGATCGCCGCGTCGACGTTCCACACCGGACTGCCGGCCCGCGACACCCACGTCCGCGGGCCGGCCTACCTCGACGCGGAGCGGCACCCGGCCATCGTGTTCGCGTCGACGGGCCTGGAGCAGGTGGAGGGTCGGTGGATGTTGCGCGGCTCGCTGACGGTGCGGGACCGCACGTGCCCGCTGGACCTGCGGGTGGAGGAGCTGACCGCCGGCCCGACGCTGACGCTGCGGGCGACCACGTGGGTGGACCGCTACGCGTTCGGCATCACCGCGATGAAGGGGATGACGGGCCGCCGCTTGACGCTGACCTTGTCGGTGACGGCGACGCGCACCTGACAGGCGTGGCCTCCGGCCCCCGATTACCAGCCTGACGACGGGCACCGACGGTTTCGGGCCGCGGCCGCGTGGGCTGTGGACAACCGGTGTCGGTGGCCTCGGCGGCGCTTTCCTTGACCTGGCTAGGGTTCACGCGCACGCGTGAACCCGCGGTGAACGGGCCGGTCGGGCCGTCGGTGGGGAAGTTCATGGCTCTGTGGCGTCCCATTTGCCCGCAAAGGGTGGCATCTCGGGGACCGGACCTGCTTTGCTCTACCTCGATTGGGTACTCGTCGGTTACCTGTAGCCGGAAGTCGGGGTGAAGACGGTATGACGCTTGCCGCGAACGCGGAGTCGGCGGAACTCGCCGGCTCGGAGGAGCCGTCCCGGGAGGCGCGGCCGATACACGGGGAGCCGCGCGGCCTGGCGCCGCAGATCGGGACCTACTTCTTCATCCTCGGCCCGTTCGCGGCCCTGCTCGCCGCGGTGCCGCTGACCTGGGGCTGGGGGCTGGGCTGGCTGGACATCGCGCTCGCGGCGGTGTTCTACACGGTCACCTGCCTGGGCGTGACCGTCGGCTTCCACCGGTACTTCACCCACCGGGCGTTCAAGGCGCGCCGGCCGCTGCGGGTCGCGCTCGCGATCGTCGGCAGCATGGCGCTGCAGGGGCCGATCACCCACTGGGTGGCCGACCACCGCCGCCACCACGCCTTCTCCGACCGCGACGGCGACCCGCACTCGCCGTGGGCGTTCGGCACGTCGCCGGTCGCGCTGGCCAAGGGCTTCTGGCACGCGCACATGGGGTGGCTGTTCGACCGCAACCTCACCAACGCCGAGCGGTTCGCCCCGGACCTGCTCGCGGACCGGGACATCGCGCGGGTGCACCGCCAGTTCGGCCTGTGGACCGCGGTCACCCTGCTGGCGCCGGCCGTGCTCGGCGGGCTGCTGACCTGGTCCTGGTGGGGCGCGGTCACCGCGTTCTTCTGGGCCGGGCTGGTGCGCGTGTCGTTCCTGCACCACGTGACGTGGTCGGTGAACTCGATCTGCCACATGATCGGCAGCCGGCCCTTCGCCAGCCGGGACAAGGCGGCGAACTTCTGGCCGCTGGCCATCGTGTCCATGGGCGAGTCGTGGCACAACCTGCACCACGCCGACCCGACGTGCGCCCGGCACGGCGTCAAGCGCGGGCAGATCGACATCTCGGCGCGGCTGATCTGGATCCTGGAGAAGTTCGGCTGGGTCCACGACGTCCGCTGGCCCACCCCGAAGCGCCTGGTGAACCTGGAGTCGCGCCGCCCAGCGGCATAGTTCGGTACCCCCACCGGTTGGTGTGACTCACACCATGGATACGTTGACGGTCGGCTGAGTCACCGGAGCGCGACCTACCGACGGAGTTCTGACATGCCGCGGCTTGCCACACCGGCCAACGACGAACGGCGGCATCGCAAGCCGCCCACCGAGCGGGACCGGTTCCTGTTCGTGCTGAAGGTCGCCACGTTCGTCGTGGCCACGGGACTCGTGGGCGGGTTCCTGCTGCTCAACAGCGGCGGGGGCGGCGGCCGTGCCACGCCCGTGCCGACCGTCAGCGTTCCGCCCGAGACGCCCGCCGCGGGCCGGCTCAAGCAGCGGCCCATCCCGACCACGACCACCACCACGGCTCCCTCGCAGCCGGTCGTGGTCGCGCCGCCGGTGGAGCGGACCGAGACGGCCGAGGTCGTGCCGGCGCCCGCCACACCCAAGCCGCCGCAGCGGCCCGTGCCCCGGCCGCGGCAGGACGCGCGGTTCGTGGTCGAGGGCGCGCCGTGCGACCCGCCGGGTGCCTACGCGCTGACCGCCCAGTACCAGCCGATGGTCTGCGCGCCGCAGGACCGTACGGGCAAGCCGACCTGGCAGCGCGTCTTCTGACTTGTCTTGTACCCCCTTGGGGGGTTATAAGTGGGGTTATGTCGCTGCGTGCCCTGCTGGCGTTCGTCGTGGTGCTCGTGATCGTGCTGGGGGTCGCGTGAGCAGGCCCGTGCTGCTCGTGGCCACCGGCGACACGATGGCGCACCGGTCCGCCGGTGTCGCCTCCGGTGGCGAGCTCCTCGCGCTCGCCGGACCCGCGCCCACCCGGGTGGTCGTCGAGGACGTGCTGGCGGAGCCGTCGTGGGACACGTCGACGTCGACGCAGCTGGCGCTGGCCCGGCGGGTGCGCAAGGCCCTGGCCGAGGACGAGTTCGCCGGCGTGGTGGTCACCCACGGCGTCGACTCGCTGGAGGACACCGCGTTCCTCGCCGATCTGATGGCCGGCCCGGCCGCCGCGCGCGGCGGGATCGTGTTCACCGGCGGGGGTCGCTCGCTGGCCGACCCGGCCGCGGACGGCCCGCGCAACCTGGCCGACTCCCTTGCCGCGGCGGCGGATCCGGCACTGCGCGGCGCCGGCGCGGTGGTGTGCCTGGGTGGCGAGCTGCACGCCGCCCGCTGGGCGACGCTCGCCGACCCCACGCGGTTCGTGTCCGCGCCGCACCCGACGCTGGGTCGCGTCGTGGACGGTCGCGTCCGGCTCACCTCGACACCCCCGCCGCGGCCGCCGCACCCGCGCGGCGAGCCCGAGTCGGACGTGGCGTTGGTCAAGACGTACCCGGACATGCCGTCGTCGCTGCTGACCCTGGTGACCGACGCGGGCGCGCGGGGCGTCGTGCTGGAGGGCACCGGCGCGGGGAACGTCCCGGTCGAGCTGTTCGCCACGATCGGCGAGCTGACCCGGTGGGACATCCCGGTGGTGGTCGCGTCCCGGGTGGCGACGAGTGGGCTCGGCCTGGTGGGGCAGTTGGGCGCGATCGGTGCGCACGGCCTGCCGCCGGGCAAGGCCCGGGTGGC